>NZ_JCAXDW010000003.1:0-404838 GCF_059759235.1 Paeniglutamicibacter sp. GQ140 | reverse complement strand
TACTAAGTTATTACATGTTTCTCGCTCTGTCAAATCCGCTTTTCGCTGATCTACTTTGCTATAAAACACGGTTTCTATCAACGATTAATCGTTGTTATAAGAAAGTTTTTATCATTCGCGGCTAGAAGCTTTTCGCTTGCCTTGGCCGCGGCGACTTAGAAAACAATACACAGGTTTCCCGTACACGGCAAATCGACGGATCCTGCCTTCGGTTACCCGTGGTTCCCCCAAATCAACCGGGTTTATCGGCAAATCGGGGGTACAAAGCAAAAAACCGGTGCGGGGTCGTTGCCGTGATTCACAGCACTCCCCCGCACCGGCCTGATTGCATTGTTAGCAACCCATGGCTTCATTCCCCTATTTAGGCGACTTCAACTACTGCCAAGTTCTTTTTTCCACGGCGAACCAAGAGGTAGCGTCCGTGCAGAAGATCCGCCCGGTTCACCACTGCCTCATGGTCCGAGTACTTCACGTTGTTGATGTACGCGCCGCCTTCGCTGACCGTGCGGCGGGCAGCCGACTTGGATTCGGAAAGGCCGGATGCTATCAAGACCGAGACGATATCCAGCTCATCGCCCGTGACGGTGGTGCTTTTGAGTTCCTGTGTTGCAGCGCGAAGCGTTGCCTCGTCCATGTCGCCGAGTTCGCCTTGGCCAAAGAGTGCGGCCGAAGCGGCAATCACCTTTTCCGTGGCTTCCACGCCGTGGACCAACGACGTCACCAAGTAGGCGAGTTCCTTCTGGGCCTTGCGGGCGAACGGACGCTCGGCAACTTCCTGCTCGAGGGCATCGATCTCGGCTCGAGTCAGGAACGTGAAGACCTTCAAGCGGGAGATCGCATCGGCATCCGCCGTGTTCAGCCAGAACTGGTAGAAGGTGTACGGGCTGCACATCTCCGCATCCAACCAAATGGCATTTCCTTCGGACTTGCCGAACTTGGTGCCGTCGGAGTTGGTGATCAGCGGGGTGCCGTAGGCGTATGCGCTCTTGCCCTCGACCTTGCGAATCAAGTCGGTGCCGCTGGTGAGGTTTCCCCACTGGTCCGAGCCACCGGTTTGCAGGGAGCATCCGTAGAGCTGGTGCAGCTTCAGGTAGTCATAGCCTTGCAGGACCTGGTAGCTGAATTCGGTGTAGCTGATGCCCTCGTCCGAGTTCAGGCGGGCGGCAACGGTTTCCTTCTTGATCATGGTGCCCACGCGGAAGTACTTGCCGACCTCGCGCAGGAAGTCGATGGCGCTCAGGTTGGCGGTCCAGTCGAGGTTGTTGACCATGCGTGCCGCGTTCTCGCCCTCGAAGGAGAGGAAGCGGGCAACCTGCTCCTGCAGCTTGCCTACCCATTCGGCGACCGTTTCCTTGGTGTTCAGCACACGCTCGGCCGTCTGGCGCGGATCGCCGATCAGGCCGGTGGAACCGCCGACCAGGCCCAGGGGCTTGTGGCCGGCCAGCTGCAGGCGCCGCATGTTCAGCAGCTGCACCAGGTTTCCCAGGTGCAGCGACGGTGCGGTGGGGTCGAAACCGCAGTAATAGGTAATGGACTCCTCGGAGAGAACCTTTTCCAGCTCGGCTTCATCGGTGGAGACGTGGACCAGGCCACGCCACTTCAGTTCCTGCCAGATGTTTTCAAACGACGGATCATTACTTTGTCCCGACAGTGCGGGATTCTGCTCAATTTCAGACACCATACTAAATTAGCAGTCTCCGCCCGGAATTACGCTTCCGTGTCAATGCCCGCCGGGATCGAGCCCTCGGCCAGGATCCGCAGGCGCTGCGTGGTGCGGGTCATCGCAACATACAGGTCCCCGACGGTGCCCTCGACTTCGTCGATCAATTCCTGCGGTTCAAGGACAAGCACCACATCGAATTCGAGGCCCTTGGCCTCGCGTGCGCCAAGCACGACGATGTCCTGGCTCAGCCCTCCCGAGCCGGTGCCCACGCGGCGCCCGTATTGCTCGACCACAGCGGAGCGGACCTGCGCCAGGCGGGACTCGGGCACGATGACCGCCAGCAGCCCGCCGTCGGCGATCGCAACCTCTTCGGGCAGGACCTCGCGCAGCTTGGGCAACAGCTGGCCCGCCTCCAGGCGGTCCACCAGCGGCGGCCACTGGCCCTCGCGCACGGCCTTGGGCGTGGAGATCTTGAGCCCCGCGGCGTGGGCGACCCGGGTCGCGGCGGCGGCGATCTGCATGGGGGTCCGGTAGTTGACCGTCAATTCCTCAAGGGTGAAGCGCTGGGCCACGAACGGCTTCATGGCCTGGGCCCAGCTGCTGGCGCCCGAGGCCGAGGAGGTCTGGGCGATGTCGCCCACCACGGTGAATGACTTCAGCGGGCAGCGGCGCATCAGCAGTCGCCACTGCATCGGGGAAAGCTCCTGGGCCTCGTCGACCACCACGTGCCCGTAGGCCCAGTTGCGGTCGGCCACCGCACGCTCGGCGGCCGTTTGGCGTGCCTCGGTCTCCTGGTTCATGTCTGCCAGGTCCTGGGCCTCGACCAGCCCGTCGATGCCGGCGTTGAAGAGCATCTCGTTGACGTTGCGCAGGGTCGCCTCGGCGTTTTCCAGGTCGCGCTTGAGCTGCGCCTCGACACCGGCGTCCTTGTTGCCCACAGCCTTGAAGTCGCCAAGCAGGTCGGCTGCCTCGTCCAGCAGCGGCACGTCGGCCTCGGTCCAGGGAGCCCCGGGCTCGCGGTGCAGCGCCTTGAGCTCGCGGGCGTTCAGCTGCGGCGCGGCGGCGGCGAGCAGGTCCTCCTTGGCGAAGAGTTCCTCCAACAGCGACTGCGGCGTCAGCGGCATCCAGCAAAGGTTCAGCGCGATGCGCACATCGCGTGACTCGCGCACTTCCTGGACCAGGTAGCTGCGGTCCACGGCATTGCCGTTGCCCGCGGAATCCTCGAGGACCTGCTGCAGCTGCTCGGCCAGCTCGCGGATCAGGATCTTGGTGAACACCTCGCGGGCCTCGTTGTGCGGCTTGCGGGAGGCACGCGCCTTTTCGCGGGCGTGGCGCACCTGGCCGCGGGTCAGCACCAGGCGGGTGCCCTCGACCACGACGCGGCGGTCCTCGGCCAGCAGCCGCTGGCGATTGGAAACCGCCTTGGCCACGACCTTGGCCATGAACGCCTTGCCCTTGATGCGGGCTGTCTCCCGGTTGTGCTCGGGCACGGCGCGCAGGCCCGGGTACAGCTCCCCGACGGAGGACATGACCACGCCGGTCTCGCCCAGGGAGGGCAGCACGCGTTCGATGTAGCGCATGAAGGAGGAGGACGGGCCGACCAGCAGCACGCCGGCGCTCTTGAGGCGTTCGCGGTGTTCGTAGAGCAGGAAGGCCGCGCGGTGCAGCGCCACGGCGGTCTTTCCGGTGCCCGGTCCGCCCTGGACCACCAACACCCCGGCCAGCGGGGAGCGGATGATCCGGTCCTGCTCGGCCTGGATGGTGCCCACGATGTCGCCCATGCGGCCGGTGCGCTTCTGCGTCAGCGCCGCCATCAGCGCTCCCTCGCCCTGCAGGTCGTCGTCCTCGGCGAAGAGCTCGGTGTCCAGCACCTCGTCGTCGATGCCCAGCACGGTGCGTCCGCGCAGCATCAGGTGCCGGCGGCGGCGCACGCCCTGCCGATGCAGCGCGGTGGCCTGGTAGAAGGCCGCCGCCTCCGGGGCCCGCCAGTCCACCATCAGGCGCGTGAGGTCATCGTCCGTCATGCCGATGCGGCCGATGTAGCGCGGCGATCCGTCTTCCTCGCCGGAGCGGTTCACGTCATCGTCAAGGTCCAGCCGCCCGAAGACCAGCCGGTCCTCCACGGCGTTCAGCTGTGCCAGGCGATCTTCATACAGTGCGGCGAAGGAGTCGCGTTCGGACACGTTCTGGATGGATCCCTGCGCCCCGCCGCGGCGGGTGCGGTTCAACTGCTCGAGCTTTTCGGCACGCAGTTCATCCAGGCGGGTGTAGAGCATCGAAACGTAGTTGCGTTCGGCTTCGAGCTCCGGTTGAACGGTCGTGGACTCTGGCATTCAGCACTCCCTGATGAAACAAATCGTGGACAGACCAGTTTACGCTCTGTCGCACCGGGTATTTGACCGGTCGCCATGGGGCGGGCGCCCCGGTGGCGGCAGGCGGTTGTTGCTAGACGAGCTGGAGCGAATGCACCTGCAGGCCGGAGAGCCTTTCGCGCCCGCCCAGGTCCTGCAGCTCAAGGACCACTCCGACCCCGATGACGTTCGCGCCGACCATGCCCAGGAGCCGGGCGGCGGAGCCGACGGTGCCGCCGGTGGCCAGCACGTCGTCAAGGATCAGCACCCGGGTGCCCGGGGCGACGTCGTCGCGGTGCAGTTCCAGGGTTCCGGTGCCGTATTCCAGGGTGTACTCGTCGCGGTGCACGGGCCGGGGCAGCTTGCCGGCCTTGCGCACGGTGACCATGCCGGTTCCCGTGGCGTAGGCAGCGGCGGCCGCCAGCACGAAGCCGCGGGCCTCGAGTCCGGCGATGACGTCGAACTGTCCGGCGAAGGGGGCGACGATCTCATCGACCATGCGGCGCAGCCCGGCGGCGTCGGCGAAGGCCGGTGTCAGGTCCTTGAACGAGATCCCCGCGCTGGGGTAGTCGGGAACGATTTCGCACAGTCGGTCAAGGAGGTCGCTTATGCTCTCAGGCTCTGGATTCACCCGACTAGTCTAGTCCCTTTGGCCGCGCGCCCTGCGCGGCGCCGCCTTCCGGTACGGCGAGACGCTGGGCTCGCCCGGAAGCCAGAAACGGTACGGGTACTCGTCCCCGCCGCCGCTTCCGGCCACCCCGGTGCGCGGGCCGGACAGGTGCTCCGGCGGGGAGGCGGCCAGCCTTTCCAGCCCCAGGTCGGGGCCCGGAGGCGCCGCGGTTCCGTTGCGGAAGCGGGCAGTATTGTGTTCCAGCGTCAGCCCGAGGCCCTGGGCCAGCCGCGCGGGGCCGCTAAGTAGCCTGGCGGCCGGTCCCCCGGGGTTGCCGCGCCTGGCCGTCGCCGCCTCGAGGCCGGTGACGATCTCCCCGGCGCGCAACAGCACCGCCGAGGCCGTGCCTTCGGTCCCGCACACCACATTGGCGCAAAAGTGCATCCCGTAGGTGAAGTAGACGTAGGCGGTGCCCGGAGGGCCGAACAGGCCGGCGTTGCGTGCGGTCTTTCCCCGGTAGGCATGGGATCCGGGGTCCACGGCACCGTCGTAGGCCTCCACCTCGGTCAGCCGAACCACCACCAGCTGCCCGCTGATGAAGGTCGAGACATGGGCTCCGAGCAGGTGCGGAGCCAGCTGCAGCGATCCCAGCCGGAGCAATTCATCTTGCACGTCCATCACCACGTCGCCGCCGTCAGGGTTGCAGGGCTAGTTGCGGGCCTTCAGCCCGGAGGGCCAGGGGCCCAGCTCCGGAAGGTCGGCACCGTCCGCGCCGGCGGTGGCCTGCACCGGGCCCAGCGGCTTGCGCCCGGCCAGCCACGCGGCCAGGTCGAAGTCGGTGCCGCTGAGCACCGTGACGTCATCGCCGTTTCCCAGGGAAATGCGCTGGGCGCCGTGCGGCTGAAGGATGTAGCGCCTGGATTCGGGCACCCGCACCGCGAGCTCGTCGAAGAGGTGGGCGCAGAACGCCGGTTCCCAGTCGGCGACCGAGCGCGCCAGCAACAGGTCGGAGGAGTGAATGACCAGTTCGCGCCAGATGGCGTAAAACAGGTCCTGGACGCTGCCGCCGCCGCGGAACCCGGTGGCAAGGTCCCACTCCCCTGCGCTGATGCCGCGGATGCTGGCCTCCAGTGCGGCGAGGGACTCGTCGGTCCGCGCCACCAAGGCCTCGGCACGCATCAGCGCAGTCATCTCGATGGCAGCTTCCCTGCCCTCGATTCCCCCGTCGTACATCGGGAATGGCTCGTCGGCGCCGGCGGTGTCCAGCTGGCGTGTTGCGGCCCGGCTGAATCCGTCGATGTGGGCCAGCAGCTGGGCCCGCTTCCATCCAGGCATGGCACTGGGTTCGGCTGCTGCCGCGGCATCCACGGTGGCCGCCAATGCGCGTAGGTCCGACAGGGAGGTGAGGATCCTGGTCGTCAGGTCCTGTGGCGTGAGCTCGGTCATACCCACACCCTATCGGCAGATGCAGCCGGAAATCACGAAGGCGGGGCCCGCCAAGTGTGGTGGGCCCCGCCCTGGGATCGTGGATCGGGGTGCGCTATCCGGCGTAGGCGCGCACCGGAACCAGTGCGTCCTTCAGGGCGGCCAGTTGCGCGGCGACGGCCGAGGGGGCGGTGCCGCCCTGGGCGCTGCGCGAGTTCAGCGAGCCCTCGGTGGACAGCACGCTGCGGACCTCGGGGGTCAGGTGCTCCGAGATCCCCGAGTATTCGGCGTCGGACAGGTCCCACAGCTCGACGCCCTTGGACTCGGCCAGCTTCACTGCCGCGCCGGAGAGTTCGTGTGCCTCGCGGAACGGCACGCCCTGGCGGACAAGCCACTCGGCGATGTCGGTGGCCAGGGCAAAGCCCAGCGGTGCGAGCTCGGCCATGCGGTCCGTGTTGAACTTCAGCGTGGCGATCATGCCGGAGACGGCAGGCAGCAAGAGCTCCAGGGTGTCGGTCGCATCGAAGACCGGCTCCTTGTCTTCCTGCAGGTCGCGGTTGTAGGCCAGCGGCAGCGCCTTGAGCGTGGCCATCAACCCGGTCAGGTTGCCGATCAGGCGTCCGGCCTTGCCGCGGGCCAGCTCGGCCACGTCGGGGTTCTTCTTCTGCGGCATGATCGAGGATCCGGTGGAGAAGGCGTCGTCGAGGGTGACGAAGGAGAACTCCTTGGTGGCCCAGAGGATGACTTCCTCCGAGATGCGCGAAAGGTCGACCCCGATCATGGCCGCGACCCAGGCGTATTCGGCGAACACGTCGCGGGCGGCGGTGCCGTCGATCGAGTTCCAGGCCGCGGAGTCGAAGCCGAGCTCGGCCGCCACGGCGTTGGGGTCCAGGCCCAGCGAGGAACCGGCCAGGGCGCCGGAGCCGTACGGGGAAACCGCGGCGCGCTTGTCCCAGTCGGCCAGGCGCTGGACGTCGCGCAGCATTGCCCAGGCGTGGGCCAGCAGGTGGTGCGAGAGCAGGATCGGCTGTGCGTGCTGCAGGTGGGTGCGGCCGGGCATGGCTGCGTTGGGGTGCGCCTCGGCCTGCTCGATGAGCGCGTCGATGGTGGCAAGCACGCCGCGGGCAATGATGCGGGCGTGGTCGCGCAGGAACATGCGGCCCAGGGTGGCGATCTGGTCGTTGCGCGAGCGGCCGGCGCGGAGCTTGCCGCCCAGCGCGGTTCCGGCACGCTCGATCAGTCCGCGCTCGAGGGAACCGTGGACGTCCTCGTCGGAGTCGGAGGCAACGTAGGCACCGGAGACGACATCGGCTTCCAGCTCATCCAGCGCCGCGATCATGCCGGCCAACTCGGTCTCGTCCAGCAACCCGGCGGTGTGCAGCACGCGGGCGTGGGCGCGGGATCCGGCGATGTCATAGCGGGCCAGCCGCCAGTCGAAGTGCGTGGACTTGCTCAGCGCCGCCAGAGCGTCCGCCGGGCCTCCGGCAAATCGTCCGCCCCAGAGCGCGCCTTCGTTTGTTGCCGATCCCATGTTAATCCTTCCGTGTGCCCGTCACGGGCGCCGGTTCGAGAGGTGTCCAAATCCAGTGTCCATCCTAGTGCAGGGCGGTTCCCCGGCCCCGGATGCAACGCCCGATTCTTAATACTTATTCACTAGTCTACATAATTATTCACGCGTCATGCCGCCGACAACCTCCGGGCGGCCGCCCGGTACGATTTGGGTATGACCGATTCGAACACCCCCGACGCCTTGTCCGAGGAAGAGCTCGCGTTCCTGCACTCCATTTTCGACCTGGCCCGCGAGGGAAACACCGAGAAGCTGATGGCCATCATCGACCAGGGAATCCCCGCGGATCTCACCGATGCCAAGGGCGACACGCTGATGATCCTGGCCGCCTACAACGGCCACGACGCGACCGTCTCCGCCCTGCTCGAGCGCGGCGCCGACATCAACCGCCTCAACGACAAGGGCCAGGGCGCACTGACCTGCGCGGTGTTCCGCAAGAACGAGCCACTGACGCGGCTACTGCTCGCCCGCGGCGCGGATCCGCGCCTCGGGGCCCAAAACGCCCTGGCAGTCACCCAGATGTTCGACCTGCCCGAGCTCAAGGCAGTGATCGAGGAGTACCTCTAGGAGCCAGTCCCGCCGCTGGCCGCGCCGGCAGCGGGCGCCAGGCACCGGCCCGGCGCGGTTCCGTCGAACGTCGGTCCGGGCTTCCCGCCAGTGTCACACAGGTCCCCAGAAGCCCCGTTTCCGGCCGACGTTTCGGCTTTGCTCTAGTCACACCTGAGAATCCACTGTGGGCCCCTCCACAAGATCGGGACCGACGCGTATCGTAGTGTTTATCAGGTGTTCTGGATCACTGACAGGAGCGAAGAAATGCATATCGACATCGTGCGTGGAGACATCACCGATCAAAAGGTCGATGCGATCGTCAATGCTGCCAATCCATCCCTGCTCGGTGGCGGCGGCGTCGACGACGCAATCCATGCGGCCGCGGGCCCCGCACTGCTGGCCGAATGCCGGAAGCTGAGGGCCACTACCCACCCCGACGGCCTTGCCTCCGGGCTGGCATTGGCCACCGGCGCCGGCGACCTTCCGGCCCGCTGGGTCATCCACTCCCCAGGCCCGAACCGCCACGTGGGGCAGACCAACCCCAAGACGCTGTCGCAGTGCTTCACCAATTCCTTGTACGTCGCCTCCCGTCTGGGCGCCACCAGCGTGGCGTTTCCCGCCATCGGGGCGGGTGCCTACGGCTGGGACCCGGAGGACGTTGCCGCGATCGCCGCCCGCGCGATCCACGATTGGTTCGAGATGTACCTTCATTCGACATCGATTCACCGGGTGGTGTTGGTTGCCTACAACGACGCTGTTGAATCCGCGTTCCACAAGGCCTTCGACACTCCGCGCACCGAGAGCGAGCTCGTCCACGGGCCATAGCGCCCGTCGGCGCTCCGGCCGCACATGTTTTCCCCAGGGACTCCCCGCGCAATCTGCCCGGGGAGTCCCTGGGGCCATTAAGGGCTCGGCCCGGTTGCTGCGGCACGCGAATCCGCGCGCGCTGGCTCAGCCCAACTTGGCCGCTTCGACCAGCTGCACTTCAAAGCCCGCCTTCAAGCCGCGAATGTAGTCGCTTGCCGGCACCAGCCCACCCAGGACCAATTCGAAAACGATCTCCCTGCCGTCGCGGCGGCTCTTGGCGAGGCCGGCATCGACAAGGATGCGCAGGTGCTTGGCCGTGGCCTGCCGACTGATACCCAGTGGCGCACTCAGTCGCGAGGCACTGCTCGCATTCTCACCTAGGAGCTTGAGCATCCGGCGACGCGTGGCGTCCGAGAGTGCTGCAAAAATCAATTGTGATTCGGCCGCTTCCGGCTGCCCAATCATTTTCCGCCCAGATAACGCTGCGCCGCGAGCATCTCGGCTTCCCACCCGCGGGTGTTGGCACTAATGGCATGCCGATGCGCCTCGGCATCGAAGGCGGCGAATCCACTCTCCATGACCCGCAGCCTTACCGCGCCGGAATGTGTGGGTTCGATCCAGAACTCGACGAGCGTGTTGGGCACCGGATCGTCCCACTCATGACCGCCCAGGGAACGGAACGCCGCGTAGCGCGGGGCATCGAGGGTGACGGTCTCAAATTCGAATTTCCCATAGATCGCGTCGCAAACGGTGGAGAATGCACCGTCGGTTTCGATCCGATGCGTCGTGATGGCCCCGCCGTTGATGAACCACCCCGGTTCGCTGACCAGCCCCCAAACGGATTCGGCAGTGGCATCGATGTCGATGGTTGCCTCGATGGCATCCTGCAGTGTGGCGTCCATGTGCATCCCCTCAAAACGCAAAGCCCTTGTGCAACAAAATGGTTGCACAAGGGCTTTGGTTCCACAAGGGTTACCGCACGGTAGCCGCAATGGGTGCCGGATGGGTCCAGCCGTTCGCGGGACCGGCGAGCATGCCGCTTGTCCCGACGATGATGCCGGCGAGGATCGCCAGCAGGACCAGGGCAGCCAGGATCGCACCGAGTATTGCTGCCTTCTTGGACGGATCCATCCGTGCCTCCGGAGTCCCAGGTTGGTGCGACTGGTCGATTTGGCTACTGCGGGTCGGCCAGTGCCAGGAAGCGCGCGGCGACCTCGGCACCGCCATCAACGTCGCGGGTCACCAGCATGACGGTGTCGTCCCCGGCGATGCATCCCAGGATCTGCGGCATTGTTGAATGGTCGATGGACAGGGCCAGGAAGTTTGCCGCACCCGGCGGGGTGCGCAGCACCACGATGTTGCCCGAGGCCTCGGCGGTGATCAGCAATTCCGCGCATTGCTTGGCCAGCTTGGCGTCGTGGACCTCGTGGCTGACGCCGGCCTGCGGGCTGCGGTCCCCGCCCTCCTGGCGCACCGCGTAGACGAGTCCCCCGTCGGCGCCGCGCACGCGCACCGCACCCAGCTCCACCAGGTCGCGCGACAACGTGGCCTGGGTGACGGCCATGCCTTCCTCTGCCAGCAGGGCCACCAGCTCGGCCTGCGAACGCACGGTGCGGGTCGAGAGGATGGCACTCACCCGCGCCTGGCGGGCGATCTTCGTCGTGGGCTGGAACGATGCGGGAGTGCTCATCGGTTCGGGTTCACTCCCGGCACGACAGCCAGGTCCGACTTGGCCATCAGCCAGCCCATGATGGCCTTCTGGGCGTGCACGCGGTTTTCGGCCTCGTCGAAGACCACCGACTGCGGTCCGTCAATGACGTCCGCCGAGATTTCGTAGCCGCGGTAGGCCGGCAGGCAGTGCAGCACGATGGCGTCCTGGTGCGCGTGCGCCATGGCCGCGGAGTCGACGGCGAATTCGCGGAACAGCTCCATGCGTTCGGTCTTCTCGTCTTCCTGGCCCATGGACACCCAGGTGTCGGTGGCAACCACGTCTGCACCGGCAAGGGCCGCTGCGGCGTCGGTGGTGACTGTCACGGAGCCGCCGGTTTCCGCCGCGCGAGCCTCGGCCGCGGCAATGATGTCCGCGGCAGGCAGGTAGCCCTCGGGTCCGGCAATGCGCACGTGCATCCCGGCCGTGACGCCGGCCAACAGGTAGGAGTTGGCCATGTTGTTGGCCGAGTCGCCGAGGTAGGCCATGGACAGTCCTGCCAGCGTGCCCTTGTGCTCGCGCACGGTGAGCAGGTCGGCCAGCAGCTGGCAGGGGTGGTAGTCGTCGGAGAGGGCGTTGATGACCGGGACGTTCGAATTCTCGGCCATTTCCTCCAGGCCGGCCTGGGCGTAGGTGCGCCACACGATGGTGGAGACCATGCGCTCGAGGACCTTGGCGGAATCGGAGATTGACTCCTTGTGGCCCAGCTGCGATTCGGCGGAGTTGATGATCAGCGGCGAACCGCCAAGCTCCGCGATGCCCGCGGCAAAGGACACCCGGGTGCGGGTGGAGGTCTTGTCGAAGAACACGGCGACGGTCTGCGGTCCGGCGTACGGCTTGTATCCGTACTTGTCCTTCTTCATGGCCAAGGCCAGGTCAAGGACCTCAGTCTGTTCGGCCTGGGTGAGGTCGAGGTCGGTCAGGAAGTGGCGAACTGTGCTGGTCATTTTTTGGTCCTATTCCTGGGTGCCGGCAACGGCCGCGGCATAGATCGCGGGCAACGCTGCTACGAAGGTGTCGAGTTGTTCGGTGGTGATGATCAGGGGAGGCGCAAGGCGCAGCGTGTTGGGACCCGGGGCATTGATGATGAACCCGGCCTCCAACGCCGCGGCCACCACCGCCGGGGCCACCGCGGCGGCCAGGTCGAACCCGATGAGCAGCCCCCGGCCGCGGACGGCCGTGACGAAGTCCAGCGCGGCAAGTTTCGTCCGCACATCCGCGCCCACCCTTCCCACCTGCGCCAGGAGGTCCTGCGACTCGATGACATGCAAGGTGGCCAACGCCGCGGCGGTTGCCACGGGGTTTCCGCCGAAGGTGGTGCCGTGCTGGCCGGGGGTGAGCAGCCCGGTGGCCTCGGTGCCGAAGACGATCATCGCGCCAATGGGGAATCCGCCGCCCAGGCCCTTGGCCAGGGTCATGGCGTCGGGGAGGACCCCGGCGGAGGCGAACCAGGCGCCGGTGCGGCCGATGCCGGTCTGGACCTCGTCGAAGACCAGCAGCGCACCGGCCGCAGCGGTGAGCTCGCGTGCAGCCTGCAGGTAGCCGGGGCCGAATTCGATGACGCCGGCCTCCCCCTGGATCGGTTCGATGAACACCGCGGCGGTGGTCTCGTCGACCGCCGCACGCAGGGCCTCGATGTCCCCGGCCGGAATCCATTCCACTCCCCCGGGGAGCGGTTCGAAGGGTGCCCGGTAGGCCTGCTTCCAGGTCAGGGCCAGCGCACCCATGGTGCGGCCGTGGAACGCGTGTTCAAGGGCGATGATCTTGGTGCGCGGGGCCTCGGGCGTGCCGGCGTTGCGGCGGGCCAGCTTGAAGGCCGCCTCGTTGGCCTCGGTGCCGGAGTTGGTGAAGAACACCTTCGAGCCCGCGGGAGCCTCGCTGAGCCCCAGGAGCTTTTCGGCCAGCGCGATTTGGGTGGGGCTGGTGAAGAAGTTGGAGATGTGTCCCAGGGTGGCCAGCTGGGAGGAAATCACGGAGGTGACCAGAGGGTGGGCGTGGCCCAGGGCGTTGACGGCGATCCCGGAGAGCAGGTCCAGGTATTCCTTGCCGTCGGCGTCCCACACGTGGCAGCCGGCCCCGCGCACCAGCACCTGCTGCGGGGTGCCGAAGACGCCCAGCAACGAATTGTTGTAGCGGGCCAGCAATTCGCTGCCCTGCAGGGCGTCCAGCGCGCCCGTTTCCTGTTCAATGATCTCGTTCATGCCTTGTCCTTGGGAATGACTTGGGTTCCGACGCCGGCGGAGGTGAAGACCTCCAGCAGCATGGAGTGTGGTTGGCGGCCGTCGACGATGTGGGCCTGGCCCACGCCCTCGTCCACGGCCTTGAGGCAGGCGGCCATCTTGGGGATCATCCCCGATTCGAGCTTGGGCATCAGGTCGCGCAGCTGCTCGGAATCGAGCGAGGAGATCAACGAGGACCTGTCGGGCCAGGCCGCGTACAGCCCCTCCACGTCGGTGAGGATCACCAGCTTGGAGGCACCCAGGGCACTGGCCAGTGCCGCGGCGGCGGTGTCGGCGTTGACGTTGAGCACCTGGCCGGTGGGGTTGTCCTTCTCGTCGACCTCCGGGGCGACGGTGGAGACCACCGGAATCTTGCCGGCGGCCAGCAGGTCGAGGATCTGGTCGGGCTTGACCCCCGTCACCTCGCCCACGAGCCCCAGGTCCACGTGCTGACCGGCAATGTAGGTCCCGGTGCGCACGGCGCGCAGCAGGGCGCCGTCCTCTCCGGAGAGTCCCACGGCGTAGGGGCCGTGGGAGTTGATCAGGCCGATGAGTTCGCGCTGAACCTGACCGGTGAGCACCATGCGCACCACGTCCATGGCCTCGGGGGTGGTCACCCGCAGCCCGCCCTTGAACTCTGACTCGATGCCCAGGCGGCTGAGCATGGAGTTGATCTGCGGGCCGCCGCCGTGCACGACCACGGGGTTGATGCCCACGTGGCGCAGGAAGACGATGTCCTCGGCGAAGGCGCGGCGCAGGTCCTCGTTGATCATGGCGTTGCCGCCGTACTTGATGACCATGGTGGTTCCGGCAAAGCGCTGGATCCAGGGCAGTGCCTCGATCAGGGCCTCGGCCTTGCGCTGTGCAACGTCCATTGGCGTGGGCGTGGGTTTGTTCTCAGTCATGCTCTTCGGTGTTTCCTCACTGAAACGTTGGACCGGGTGGTGGTGCCCCGTGGGGGGTGGCAGGTTCGAATCCCGCTAACCCCACGGCGCACCGCCGCCTAGCTGCTGTAGGCCGAATTCTCGTGGACGTAGTCGTGGGTCAGGTCGTTGGTCCACAGGCTGGCTTCCTGCATGCCGGCGTTGAGGTCGATTTCCACCAGGACGTTGCGCCCGGAAAGGTCCACGAGGTTGCGGTCCTCGCCGACCCCGCCCTTGCGGCAGACCTGGACGCCGTTGATTGACACGTTCAGCTCGTCGGGTTCGAAGGCCGCCTGGGTGGTTCCCACCGCGGAGAGCACCCGCCCCCAGTTGGGGTCCTGGCCGAAGATCGCGGTCTTGAAGAGGTTGGAGCGGGCCACGGTGCGCGAGACCTCGACGGCGTCGTCCTCGGTGGCGGCATTGAAGGTGCGGATGGTGATTTCGTGGGCGGCGCCCTCGGCGTCGGAGATCAGCGCCTGGGCCAGCTCGACGCAGACCTCGGTGAGTCCGGTGGTGAATTCGGCGACGTCGGGCGTCGTTCCGCTGGCACCGGAGGACATCAGGATCACGGTGTCGTTGGTCGACATGCAGCCGTCGGAATCCGCCCGGTCGAAGCTGACGCGGGTGGCCTCGCGCAATGCCGCGTCGAGCTGCGCCGGTTCCAGCACCGCATCGGTGGTGATGACCACCAGCATCGTTGCCAGCCCGGGGGCAAGCATGCCGGCGCCCTTGGCCATGGCACCGATGGAGTAGCCGGCACCGGCGAACCCTGCCTGCTTGCTCACGGTGTCGGTGGTCATGATGGCGGTGGCGGCAGCCGCTCCCCCGTCGAATTCGCTGCCGTCGCCCAGGGCCGCGGCGGCCGCGTCCACGCCGGGCAGGATCTTGTCCATCGGCAGCTGCTCGCCGATCAGCCCCGTGGAACAGACCAGCACGTCGCCGCTGGAAAGGCCCAGGACCGTGGCGACATGTTCGGCGGTGGCGTGGGTGTTGGCAAAACCCTCGGGGCCGGTGCAGGCGTTGGCGCCGCCGGAGTTCAGCACCACGGCGTCGGCCCGGCCGTCCGAGATCACCTGGCGCGACCAGTGCACCGGGGCCGCGGCCACGCGGTTGGAGGTGAACACCGCGGCAGCGTCAAAGCGCGGTCCGTTGTTGCGCACCAGGGCAAGGTCCGGGTTCCCCGAGGCCTTGAGTCCGGCGGTGACGCCCGAGGCGCTGAAGCCTGCGGGGAAGGTGATTCCGATGGGTGCGTTGCTCACGGTGCTACTCCTTCGAGTGCCAGGCCGGCGGTTTCCTTCAGGCCCAGGGCGATGTTCATGGATTGGACGGCCCCGCCTGCGGTGCCCTTAGTGAGGTTGTCGATGACCGCGGAGACGATCACGCGGTTGGCGTGCGGGTCGAATGCCAACTGGATCTGAGCGTGGTTGGAGCCCATGACCGAGGAGGTGGCGGGCCATTGGCCCTCGGGCAGCACGTGCACGAACGGTTCGTCCTTGTAGGCAGCCGTCCACGCGGCGCGCAACATGTCCGCGTCCACGCCGGGCTTGACCTTTGCGGTGGCGGTGGTGAGGATGCCGCGGGGCATCGGCGCCAGGGTCGGGGTGAAGGAGATGGTGACCGGGACACCGGCGGCCTTGGACAGGCCCTGCTCCATTTCCGGGGTGTGCCGGTGGGAGCCGCCCACGCCGTAGGGGTTCATGGAGCCCATGACCTCGGAGCCGATCAGGTTCACCTTGGCGCTCTTTCCGGCACCCGAGGTGCCCGAGGCGGCAACCACGACGACGTCGTCGGCTTCCAGCAGGTCGGCGGCGAAACCGGGCACGAGGGCAAGCTGGACCGAGGTCGGGTAGCAGCCGGGCACCGCGATGCGCTTGGCACCGGCCAACAGGTCACGGGCACCGGGCAGCTCGGGCAGGCCATAGGGCCAGGTGCCCGCGTGCGCGGATCCGTAGAACTTCTCCCAGGCCTCCGGCGATTCCAGGCGGTGGTCCGCACCGGCGTCGATGACCAGTGTGTCCGCGGGAAGCTGGGCGGCGATTTCGGCGCTGGCGCCGTGGGGCAGAGCCAGGAAGACCACGTCGTGGCCGCGCAGCTGCTCGACGGTGGTTTCCACCAGCACCCGGTCGGCCAGGGAATGCAGGTGCGGGGCGAGTTCGCCCAGTCGCTGCCCGGCGTTCGAGTGTGCGGTGATGGCACCGATGGTCACATCTGGATGGTTGGACAGCAGGCGCAAGACCTCGCCGCCGGCATACCCACTGGCTCCGGATACAGCTACTGAAATCGTCATGAATCAACCCTACTACGCATTTATGCATGATAACTAATAAATATTCATAATTTGGAGACCCGCGACGCAACATCGCCGCCCGGGACGGGGGTCCGCAGGACCCGAACGCTAGGGTGGAAACAAAGCATTGAGCAGAACCAAAGGAGTCCCACACGTGAGTTCCCAAGCAATTATCGCCCGCCAGGCCGGCGGACCCGAAGTATTCGAGTATGTCGCCTCCCCGATTCCCTCCCCCGGCCCCGGACAGCTGCTGGTCAAGGTCGCTGCCGTCGGCCTGAATTTCATCGAGACATACCAGCGTTCGGGCGTCTACAAGGTCCGCTACCCCTTCACCCCGGGCAGCGAGTGCGCCGGCACCGTCGAGGCAATCGGCACGGGCGTCACCGATTTCGCCGTCGGCGACCGGGTGGCCACCACCGAGGGGTCGCAGACCTATGCCACCCACACACTGCTGGATGCCGACAAGGCCCTTCCCGTCCCGGAGAACGTGTCGCTGGAAACCGCCGGGGCCCTGCCGCTGCAGGGCATCACGGCCCACTACCTGATCAACTCCAGCTACAACGTGCAGCCGGGCGACACCGTGCTCACCTATGCCGGCGCCGGCGGCGTGGGGCTGCTGTTGATCCAGCTGCTCAAGCTGCGCGGGGCCACCGTCATCACCACCACCTCTACGGAGGAAAAGGCGGAACTTGCGCGCGCCGCAGGGGCCGACCACGTCCTGTCCTATGACGAGGTACCCACCCGCGTCCGCGAGATCACCAAAGGGCGGGGAGTCGACGCCGTGTACGACGGCATCGGCAAGGACACCTTCGACGGTTCCCTGGAGGCGCTCAAGATCCGCGGCACCCTGGTGCTCTTTGGCGGAGCATCGGGCCAGGTCCCGCCCTTTGACCTGCAGCGCCTGAACGCGCACGGTTCGCTGACCGTGACGCGCCCCAAGGTCGCCGACTTCCTGCTGGATGCCGAAGAGCGACGCTGGCGTTCCGGCGAACTCTTTGAACTGGTTTCCGCCGGCAAGCTCGACGTCCGCATCGGCGCGCGATTCCCGCTGGCCGAGGCCGGAGCCGCCCACACCGCCCTCGAATCACGCGCCACCACCGGAAAGACCATCCTGGTCCCCTAGCCCGGACCGTTCCATCGCCCGGCCCGAGGGGCTGCTGCCCGGGGATCGCGAGATCCCCGGGCGCACCGCAGCTCGAAGGCGCGCCGGCTCATTCACCGCCCGCCCAACGATGGGTTTCCCGGCCCGGTCGGCGGTTTCTGGCGCAACGCCCGAAGATAGCGGCGGCGGACGATCCGCTGCACCACCAGCAACAGCGGAAAGAGCGCGCGCCAGGGCCGCTGCGGCGCCGCGCGCGTCAGGGAACGCACGGTGAGGCGCACCTCATCCCCGTGGCGGCTCACCACAAAAGCCTCCTCGCCATGCACCGGGTGACCGGGCAGGGTGCGGTAGGAAAACCCGACGCGCTCCAGTTCCTGAACGACGGCAACAACTTCCACCGGCTCAAGGACGCTGATGCCGAACAGTCGCGCCGTGACCTCTACGCGGGCCCCCGGCTCCACCACAGCGGTTGAACTCACCGTAAAGCCGCTGGCGGTCTTCACTCCCCAGCGCAGGACTTGGGCGGCGGCGTGGTCCCACACCTGCTCCCCGACGCCGATCAGCGCGGAGACCTCACTGCGGCGGAAGCCGTCCCCACCGGGCGGCCAATGGCCCAGATCCGGATTCGTCATGCGCCGTTCCCCCTTTAGGCGGTCAACAGGCCCCATTGCAGACCCTGGTCCATTCCTACTACAGTCCCGGGCGCGGAGGCGAGCCACACGTCTGTCGACGCCCGCCTTTCGGCACTCGGCCCGCGGCATTCGGTGCAGGTCCTGCCCTCATGCCGCCACGAGGCAATTGCCTTCAAGAAAAAGGATGACTCATTAATCTTGAGTTAATGTCTTGACCACAAGAGTCCCTGTGACGCACGCTACTAGGCATGAGCGCAGACCAACGCAACTCCACCGCCGGAACGAACCCCGGTTCGCAGTCGGCACTGCGCGGCCTGAACGAAGAGCGGGTCATGGCGATGCTGCGCAGCCACGGGACACTCACGCAGGCGGCGCTGGCCCGCGCGACGGGACTTTCCACCGCCACGATCTCAAACATCGTCAAAAGCCTGGTGGCCGCCAACCGTGTGGAGGCCACCCCCACGACCAGCTCGGGACGCCGCGCGCTGGGCGTCAGCCTCATCGATGCCGCCGACGTGGCCGTTGGCATCGACTTCGGCCGGAGCCACGTGCGGGTCGTGCTCGCCCGCTCCGGATTCCGCCTTCTGGGCGAGAACCACACGGCACTGCCCGTCGGGCACCGTGCCGAGGAAAGCATCTCCGTCGCCGCCGGCATGCTCAGAAAACTCCGTGAGGAACTCGGCATCGAACACGGACAGCTGCTGGGCGCGGGAATCGGCATCCCCGGACCCATCGACCACCGGACCATGACGGTGATCCGCGGCGCGATACTCCCGGAATGGGTGGGAATCGACATCGAATCCCAGCTGCAGGCCGCCCTCGATTTGCCCGTGTTCATTGACAACGACGCCAATCTGGGGGCCCTGGCCCAGATCACCTGGGGCGAGCACCAGGTTTGCCCCAACCTCTGCTTCCTCAAGATCGGAAGCGGCATCGGATCCGGCCTCATCCTCAATGGCTCCCTGCATTACGGGAGCCTGGGGGTCACCGGGGAGATCGGGCATTCAACGATCTTTGACCAAGGCCTCATTTGCCGCTGCGGCAACCGCGGCTGCCTGGAGACGGTGGCCTCGACCGGCATCATCATCGAGCTGCTCAGCCGCGCCCACGGCGCCCCCGTCACGATCGAGGGAATCATCGAACAGGCCCGCGCGGGAGACTCCGCCACTCTGCGCATCATTGGGGACATGGGCGCCGCAGTTGGCCACGCGCTGGCCAATGTCGCCAACCTGCTCAGCCCCGAGGTCATCGTCATCGGCGGGCCGCTTGCACCCTTGGGAGAGATCCTCCTGGAGCCCATCCGGCGCGGCCTGCTGCGCCATGCCATCCCGGTGATTGGCGAGAACACCGTTGTCCGGATGGCGCTGCTCGGTGATCGCGCCGAGGCGCTCGGGGCCGCCGCCCTGGTGCTGCGGCACAGCCATTCCCCGGCGGGGACTGCACCGCAACCTTCCCCGCTTCAGGAAAGTTTGCGTTAAGTAGTTGACGACAAAGTGTGATGCGGGTAACCATTAGGTGATCACCGACACACCTCTCCACAATTCCTCACATTTCCAAACAACCTCTTGGAGGCAGATATGCGACGTCGTCTTACGCTCATCGCAGCGGCAGCAACATTGGGACTCACCCTCGCCGGATGCGGCGGCGGCGGCGAGACGCCTTCCGGATCGGGCGCCCCGGCCAGCGAGGCCACCGGCAGCGTCGGAGTGTTCACCTGGTGGGCCGACGGATCGGAGAAGGTCGGTCTTGACGCCCTGGTCAAGGTCTTCAACGAGGACTACCCGAACCTGACCTTCGACAACCTTGCAGTGGCCGGCGGGGCCGGTTCGCAGGCCAAGAGCGTGCTGGCCGCGCAGCTGAAGGCCGGCAACCCGCCGGATTCCTTCCAGGCCCATGCAGGCGCGGAACTGCAGGACTACATCGATGCCGAACAGCTTGAGGACCTCACCGGCTTCTACACCGAAAACAAGCTCGCCGAGCAGTTCCCCAAGGACCTGGTCGACCGGCTCACCGTGGATGGAAAGATCTACTCGGTTCCTTCCAACATCCACCGCTCAAACGTCGTCTGGGCCAATGTCGAGGTCCTGAAAGATGCAGGACTGGACCCGAACAAGCCCGCCGAGACCCTGGATGCCTGGATCGCGGACCTGGAAAAGGTCAAGGACAGCGGCAAGACCCCGTTGGCCGTCGCCGGATCCTGGACCCAGGTCCAGCTCTTCGAAAACGTGCTGCTCTCCAGCCTTGGCGTCGACGGCTACAACGGCCTCTGGGACGGGACAACGGACTGGAAGGGCGCTGACGTCACCAAGGCCATCGAGTCCTACAAGAAGGTCCTGGGCTACACCAACTCGGACCGCGATTCCCTCAGCGACTGGGCGCCCGCCACGCAGCTGGTCCAGGACGGCGCCGCTGCCTACAACCTCATGGGTGACTGGGCCGAGGCCAAGTTCGCCCAGGACGGCGACGTGGCCGGCACCGACTACGCCTACTTCCCGATGCCCGGCACCCAGGGCGTCTTCAACTTCCTGGCCGATTCCTTCACCCTGCCGATTGGCGCGCCCAACCCGGACGGGGCCAAGGCCTGGCTGACAACCATCGGCTCGGCCGAGGGCCAGACCGCCTTCAACAAGGCCAAGGGCTCGATCCCGGCCAACACGACGGCCAAGACCGATGACTTCTCCGAGTACCAGAAGAGCGCCATCAAGGACTTCTCGCAGGACAAGATCGTCTCCTCGCTGGCTCACGGCGCTGCGGTGCCAGTGGCATGGCTCAACGAGCTCAGCACCGCAGTGAGCAAGTTCGGCGGCGACACCAACGTGGCGACGCTGCAGGAATCCGCTGCGGCCACCGCGGAGAAATTCGGCAACTAGGCACACTCCACCGGACATGTGGGGGCGGTCACGGCCAGCACGGTTGGCGGACACCGCCCCCACATGTTTAAGACGCCAACTTCCCTCCGAGAGGACACCATCTTGCGGCGCCTAAAACACTGGGGACCGGGGCTTTTGCTCCTGGCTCCCACCATCATCCTGGTTGGCGTGTTCGTCTACTGGCTCATCATCGAGAACTTCCGCGTCAGCCTCACCAACCAGCACACCGCCAAGCCGAGCGACGACTACGTCGGCTTTTCGAACTACACGAATCTTTTGGCCGACCCGAACTTCCAGCACTCACTGTGGAACCTGCTGATCCTCACCGTCGTTTTCCTCGCCGGCACCCTGGTCTTCGGCTTCCTCTGGGCCTGGATGCTGGACAAGCCGGCCAAGGGCGAGGGCTTCTTCCGCGCCGTGTACCTCTTCCCCATGTCCGTCTCGTTCATTGCCTCGGGTGTGGTGTGGCGCTGGCTGCTCTCCAGCCTCCAGACCGACCAGCCCGGCGGGGAACGCACCACGGGCCTGAACCGGCTGCTCGATTCGGTGGGGCTGGGATTCATGCAGAACGACTGGTGGTCCAACCCCACCTGGGGCATCGCGGCCATCGCCGTCCCCGCCATCTGGCAGCTCTCCGGCTACGTCATGGCCCTCTTCCTGGCCGGCTTCCGGGGCATTCCCGAGGAGCTGCGCGAGGCGGCACGCATTGACGGCTGCAGCGAATGGAAGCTCTACCGGCACGTGATCTTCCCGCAGTTGAACCCCGTGATGCTTTCGGCGGTCATCATCATCGGCCACATGTCGCTGAAGCTCTTCGACCTGATCCGCGCCATCGTCCCCGACGCCAACACCTACGACGTGCAGGTCCCGGCAACCATGATGTGGGTCAAGTACATCGGCAGCGACTACGCCGACGCCGCGGCGATCGGCATGATCCTGCTGGTGCTCGTGGCACTGGTCGTGGTTCCCTACCTCATGTACACCTCGCGAGCGGAGAAGCGCTAATGGCCACCTCGATCCTTGACCGTTCGGCGAAACCGGCACCGCTGCCCGCGGCGATCGCCCCGAACCCCGGGCGCCGGAGGATGAACCGCACGCTGAAGTACGCCCTGCTGCTGCTCTTCGTGATCGTGGTCCTGATTCCCGCCTATGTCCTGTTCATCACCAGCTTCAAGGGCACCGCCGACGCGGATCCGTCCCGGGCCTGGTTCCTGCCCACCGCCTGGGAAACCGGCGGGTGGACAAAGGCCTGGACCACCCTGGCCCCGGCGCTGGGGCGGACCTTCGCCCTGGTGATCCCGGCCGCCGTCATCTCGGCGACGCTGGGCTCCATCAACGGCTACGTGCTCTCCAAGTGGCGTTTCCCCGGCGCCAACGTGGTGTTCACGCTGATCCTCTTTGGCATGTTCATCCCCTACCAGGCGGTCATGATCCCGCTGACCCAGCTGATGAGCGACATCGGGGTGCCCCAAGGCATCCCCTCGCTCATGGTCCTGCACATCGTCTACGGGCTGCCGATCTGCACGCTGATCTTCCGCAACTACTACGAATCGGTCCCCGGAGAACTCATCGAGGCAGCCCGCATGGACGGGGCGGGAATCCTGCGCACCTACGCCTCGGTGATCTTCCCGATCTCGGCGCCGGGCTTCGTGGTCGTGCTGATCTGGCAGTTCACCTCCGCCTGGAACGACTACCTGTTCGCCGCGTTCTTCTCCTCCGGACGCAACGGGCCCGTCACCATCGCCCTGAGCTTCCTGGCCGGCGGCCAGCTCACCGACTATGCCGCTTCCATGGCCGGTGCCCTGATCGCCTCGGTGCCGACCCTCATCGTCTACATCCTGCTGGGCAAGTACTTTGTCGGCGGGCTGATGAGCGGCTCGGTCAAGGGCTAGGACCGGGGAATCCGACGCCGGACGGGCGGGGCTTGCCGGGATCGGCGAGCGCCGCCCGTTGCGTGTTCAGGCGCCCGGGGCCTGGACGACGGCTCCCACCAGATGGGCAGGCAACACGGCTCCCAGGGAGTCAACGGCCTCGGGCGCCAGTTCCAGCACCCGGATCCCGGGGCCGGAGAGCACCGGGTGGCGGTTCGCCCCGGAGACCACGGGAATGCCGCCCTCCCCCGCCAGGCCCTCCCCGCTGGCCTTGGCCACGGCTTCCTTCAGTGCCCACCACCGCGCCCGAAGACGAATCCTTTCGGCCTCGGGCAGCAATTCGAGTTGTGCGCGTTCCTGCGCGGAATAGGCGTAGCCCTCCAGCAGCTCCCCGTCCCCCGGGGAAAACGCCGGGTCGTCCAGGTCCGCCAGGTCCACGCCGAGCCGGTCGCGGACGGGGGCCACGGCCAGCAGCAGCCAACCCGCGGTCCGTGCATAGGACACCGAGAAGCCCTCCCCGGTCGCCGCGATCCGGAGCCGCGGGGCCCCGTGCGCCCTCGAGCCGCAGTGCGGACAATGCTGGGCGAGTTCGAGCTCACCTGGAAGGATCCGGCGGCCGGGGCCCAACGCACGGTTCAACAACCGGGCGGCGAGCACGCGTACCAGGATCCGCCCGGATGCGAAGTCCTCGCGCGGGCGCCCGTCCAGGTATCCGCCGGCGCGTTCCAGCTCGCCCGGGGGCAGGTGGAGTCCGGTGTGCGCCGCGGCCTCCGCCAACGGGGCGGCCGCCCACTTCAGCGCAGAGAGGCCGGCTTCACGGGAGGTTTCGGGCACATGCCGCATTCGACCTTCCCCCCTTATTCTCAGACATCGGCTGCATCGATTATCGCGCATCCGGGAAGATGGCGGGAATTGCGCCAATCGCTCCCACCTGGCGGAGACACCATGAAACGCCATGAACCGGCCTCCTTCAAGTTCGCCACGGCCACCGGCAGCCTCTCCCTCCTGGAGGTCACCGCCGAGGGCGCGACGCTGACCCGCCTGCCCCGGGAACTGAGCCTTCCAAGCGGTTTTCGTGAGGCATCACACGTCCATGAATGTCCATGTGACGCAGGGTCACCGCGAACCCTGTGAACGGCGTCCCTTGGACACCTTCCGTTAACCTTTCGCGGTTACGGTAACCCCGTACGTGCCGACCGGGCGGGGGCGGACGCCTTGTTGGTGTGCCACCGGACCATGGTTGGGCTCCATCGTCCTGGCCCGTCCCCTACAGGGGGCAGGGCCGAGCACCACTTCCAGAAAGCCACAGTGGAACCGACTCCCAGCATTTCCGACAATGGAACCACCGCCGCCCTGTTCCTGCCGCAATACCCGGGCAGCAACCTGGCTCCGACGCCCCGCACCCTCATGGACATCCTTGAGGCAAGTGCCGTTGCCCACCCCGAGGCCCCCGCCCTTGATGACGGCGAGCGCTCCCTGACCTACGCGGACCTGCTCGTTGCCATCGACGAAATGGCAGGACGCCTGCGGGCAGCCGGACTCGGCGCCGGGGACCGCATCGGCATCCGCGTCCCCTCGGGCACCCGCGACCTCTACATCGGTATCCTCGCCACTATGAAGATCGGCGCTGCCTACGTCCCCGTCGATGCGGACGATCCCGAGGAACGTGCCAAGCTGGTCTTTTCCGAGGCCAAGGTCGCCGCCATCATGGGCGAGAAGGGAAAGATCACCTTCCTGCGCGAGCAGGCGAACCCGGAGCCTGCCCGCGACGCCGGACTGGACGACGACGCCTGGATCATCTTCACCTCCGGATCCACCGGAACGCCCAAGGGCGTAGCCATCACCCAGCGATCGGCAGCCGCCTTTGTCGACGCCGAGGCGCGGATCTTCCTGCAGGGCGAACCGCTTGGTCCCGAGGACCGTGTGCTGGCAGGGCTCTCCGTGGCCTTCGACGCCTCCTGCGAGGAAATGTGGCTGGCCTGGCGCCACGGCTCTTGCCTGGTGCCCGCACCGCGCGCGCTGGTGCGTTCGGGCATGGACCTGGGACCCTGGCTGGTGACCCGCGGGGTCACCGTCGTCTCCACCGTCCCCACGCTCGCCGCGCTCTGGCCAGCCGAGGCCCTGGAAAACGTGCGCCTGCTGATCTTCGGCGGCGAGGCCTGCCCGCCCGAGCTTGCCGCCCGCCTTGCGGTTCCGGGACGCGAGGTCTGGAACACCTACGGCCCGACCGAGGCCACCGTCGTGGCCTGCGCCGCGCAGATGGACGGCACCGATCCGGTGCGCATCGGCCTGCCGCTTCAGGGCTGGGACCTGGCGGTCGTCGATGCCTCGGGCTTCCCCGTGGCCCCCGGGCAGAGCGGTGAACTGATCATCGGCGGCGTTGGCCTCGGACGCTACCTGGACCCGGCCAAGGACAAGGAAAAATACGCGCCCTTCGAGACCCTGGGCTGGGAGCGTGCCTACCGCTCGGGAGACCTGGTGCAGGCCGACCCCGAGGGCCTGGTCTTCCTGGGCCGGATGGACGAGCAGGTCAAGCTCGGCGGCCGACGCATCGAACTGGGAGAGATCGATGCGGCCCTGCAGTCCCTGCCCGGGGTCTCCGGCGCCGCTGCCGCGGTGAAGACCACCGCCGCCGGAAACCAGATCCTCGTCGGATACCTGGCCGCGGCCCCCGACTACGACACGTCCGCCGCGCGCGGCCGGCTGGCCGACATGCTTCCGGCACCGCTGATCCCGCTGCTGGCAATCGTCGACACCCTGCCCACCAAGACCAGCGGCAAGGTCGACCGCAACGCGCTGCCCTGGCCGCTGCCCGGCGCCACCGCCACCGGGCCCGAAGGGGTGCTGCCGGACCTCGGGGAGGACGCTGCCTGGGTGATCGAGCAGTGGACCCGCGTGCTGGGGACCCCGGTCGGCAGCCTTGACACCGATTTCTTCGCCTCCGGCGGCGGTTCGCTCTCGGCTGCCCAGCTGGTCTCCGCCCTGCGCGTGCGCTACCGCACCGTCACGGTGGCCGAGGTCTATTCCCACCCGCGCATCGGGTCCCTGCTCGAGGCCCTGGGCACGGAATCCCGGGAACCGACCGAGGTGCGCACGGTTGAGCGCACCACCCGCCGCGCCCAGGTCTTCCAGACGCTGATGGGCATTCCCACCTTCATCTTGGTGGGCATGCGCTGGCTCGTCTACCTGGCCGCCGGCAACAACGTGCTCGGTGCCCTCGGGGTCTTCGCCGACGCACCGCGGCTCTCCTGGTGGGCGGTTGCCGCCCTCTGGCTCGTCTTTGTCTCCTCCCCCGGGCGCATGGCGCTGTCCGTCATCGCCGCCCGCACGCTGCTGCGCAACCTGAAGCCAGGGAACTACCCGCGCTCGGGCAAGGTGCACCTGCGGCTGTGGATGGCCCAGCAGATCGCCGACCTGGTTGATCCCGTCTCCCTGGGCAGCGCGCACTGGATCCAGTTCTACGCCCGCGCCCTCGGCGCTAAAATCGGCGCCGACGTACAGTTGCACTCGATCCCGCCGGTTACTGGCCTGCTCACCGTGGGCCGCGGCGCCAGCATCGAACCGGAGGTCGATCTCACCGGCTACTGGATCGACGGCGACCGGGTCCATGTGGGTGCCATCGAGGTCGGCGCCGAGGCCACGGTCGGGGCACGCAGCACGCTGATGCCCGGCGCAGTGGTCGCCGACGGCGTGGAGCTGGCGGCCGGCTCAGCCCTGGCCGGCGGCACCCGGGCGTTCTCCGCCTATTCCGGCTCCCCTGCCCAGCGCAGCGGCAAGTCCAAGCCGTCCTGGCCGCAGGAGCCCCTGCCTGCCCGCCGGGTGCGCAACGCATTGTTCGCCGTGGCGTCCTCGGCCCTGGGCGCGATCCCACTGCTCTCCATCCTGGGTGCCATCATCGTGGCGGCCCTGCTGCTGCGCGGGCAGGCCTCGCTGCACGAATCCCTGCTCCGGCTCACGCTGGTGATTCCCGTGGCGGCACTGGTGTGGTTCGGGCTCAACATGCTGTTCGTGCTGGTCGCCACCCGGTTGCTGGGCATTGGGCTGCGCGAGGGCTGGCACCGGGTCGACAGCCGGATCGGCTGGCAGGTCTGGGCCACCGAACGCCTGCTGGACATGGCCCGCGACCTGCTTTTCCCCATCTACGCCTCGCTCTTCACCCCGGTGTGGCTGCGCCTGCTCGGCGCCAAGGTCGGACGCAACGTCGAGGCCTCCACGGTGTTGCTGATCCCCAAGATGACCACCATCGGCGCCGGCGCGTTCCTGGCCGATGACACCATGGTGGCCACCTACGAACTCGGCGGCGGCTGGATGAAAGTGGGCCGGGCCAAGATCGGCAAGCGCGCCTTCCTGGGCAACTCCGGCATCGCCGGGGCCGGGCGCCGCGTCCCGCGCAACGGCCTGGTCGCGGTGCTCTCGGCCACCCCGGCCAAGGCGAAGGCGGGGACCTCCTGGCTGGGCAGCCCGCCGGTGCGCCTGCGCCGCACGGCCGTGGCCTCCGATGACTCGCTCACCTACGCCCCGCCGCTGCGCCTGAAGTTTGCCCGCGCCCTGTGGGAAATCTGCCGCGTCGTTCCCGTCGTCGTCACCGTCGGCGTCGCCGCCCTGGTGCTGGCGCTGCTGGACTTCCTGGCCGCCGAATACGGCTACCTGCTTGCCGCGTTGCTCAGCGGCGCGGTGATGCTTGCCGCAGGTGCCGTCGCCGCCACCTCCGCGGTCGTCGCCAAGTGGCTGCTGGTCGGTCCCATCCGCCCGGGCGAACACGCCCTGTGGAGCTCCTTCATCTGGCGCAACGAGGTCGTTGACACGTTCATCGAGATGGTCTGCGCCCCGTGGTTCGCCCACTCCGCCGCCGGCTCCCCCGCCCTGGTCTGGTGGCTGCGCGCCCTGGGCGCCAAGATCGGCCACGGCGTCTGGTGCGAGAGCTACTGGCTGCCCGAGGCCGACCTGGTCACCCTCGGGGACTCCTCGACGGTCAACCGCGGCACGGTGGTCCAGACCCACCTCTTCCACGACCGGGTCATGTCAATTGATACGGTGGAACTCTCCGCGGGATCGACGATGGGCCCGCACGGGGTCATCCTGCCCGCCGCCTCGCTGGCGGAAGGCGCCACCGTGGGCCCGGGTTCGCTGGTGATGCGCGGAGAATCCGTTCCCCCGTCAAGCTACTGGATGGGCAACCCCGTCCAACCCTGGAGCCAGCCGCGCGCATGAGCCACACCCCACTGAACGCCACCGCCACCGCCGCGGCGGCATCCTTCATCCCGGATGCCTACCTGCCCCGCTCCGGCAGCGCCGACTACCGCGTCGCGCACTACGACCTCGACCTTGACTGCAAGCTCGGCGGCAACCGGCTCGACGGCCGGGCCACCATCACCGCGGTGGCCGTCACCGAGCTGCAGCGCATCGTTCTGGACCTCTCCGGGCTGCGTGCCTCCCGCTGCCAGGTCAACGGCTCCAAGGTCGCCCGCTCCACGCAGAAGGCCGGCAGGTTGGAACTCCACCTGGCGACCCCGGTGCCGGCCGGGGAGCAGTTCAGCGTGGAGATCCGCTACGGCGGTGTCCCCAACGTGCGCCAGGGAACCTGGGGCGAGGTCGGCTGGGAGGAACTGACCGACGGCGTGCTCGTGGCCGGCCAGCCGAACGGGGCACCCACCTGGTTCCCCTGCAACGACCACCCCAGCCAAAAGGCGACCTACCGCATCAGCGTCAACACCGATGCCGGGTACCGCCCCGTCTGCAACGGGCAACTGGTTGACCGCCAACGGCGCTCAAGCCGCGAACGCTGGACCTACGAGGTCAACGAGCCGATGGCCACCTACCTGGCGACTTTGCAGATCGGCCGCTACGAGCTGCGCTCCCTCGCCGGCACCGAGGTCGCCGCAGCCCCGCTGGGCGGACGGCACTCCGGAGCCCCCACGCCGGTGCCGCAACTGGTGGCCGCGAACACCTCCCAGCTGCGCCGGGCCTCGTCCGCGCTGGCCGACCAGCCGCGGATGATGGAAACCTTCATCGAGGCCTTCGGTCCCTACCCGTTTGCTGACTACACGGTCGTGGTCACCGAGGACGACCTGGAAATCCCGCTCGAGGCCCACGGGATCTCCATCCTGGGCAACAACCACCTGCTCCCGGGGTGGGAACAGCAGCGCCTGATCGCCCACGAGCTGTCCCATCAGTGGTTCGGCAACTCGCTGACCGTCGGGTCGTGGGAGGACATCTGGCTGCACGAGGGCTTCGCCTGTTATGCCGAATGGATCTGGTCCGAGGCCTCCGGCGGCCCGAGCGCCGATGCGCGCGCCAGGGAAGCCTGGGCGATGCTCGATTCCCTGGAGCAGGACCTCCCCATCGGGGACCCCGGGCCCCAGGACATGTTCGACGACCGGGTCTACAAGCGCGGCGCGCTGACCCTGCACGCCCTGCGGCTTGCCGCCGGCGACCGCGCCTTCTTCGCGATGCTGCGGGCCTGGACCGGGGCACGGCGCCACGGAACGGTCACCTACGGACTTTTCCGGGACCACGTCGACACCCATTTGCCCACCGCCCTTTCCGCCGAGGCCTTCCTGCGGCCCTGGCTCTTTGAAAAGGCACTGCCGGTGTTGCCGGCCCCGGCCGCAAACTGATCCTGCGGGCAAAGGGCCGGCCGCCTCCGCGGCCGGCCCTTTCATCGGGTGTGACATAGTCGCAACTCCACCCTCCGGTCCCCCAATGTTCATCTCGCGTTCACCGCGTCCGCATACTCTCATCCCATGCAATTGCTTGATTTGGCCGCCCACGGCTACTCCGTCCGCGACGACGACGATGACGACCCGGTGCTGTTGACCTCCGCCGGGGACGTCGTTGACACCTGGCGCGAGGGCTACCCGTACTCCTCGCGCATGGACCGTGCCCAGTATGACCTGGAGAAGCGGCTGCTGCAGATCGAGCTGCTCAAGCTGCAAGTCTGGATCAAGGCCACCGGCCGCCGCCTGGTGGTGCTCTTCGAGGGCCGCGACGCAGCCGGCAAGGGCGGGACCATCAAGCGCTTCACCGAGCACCTGAATCCGCGCGGGGCGCGGGTCGTGGCGCTGGAAAAGCCCAGCGAGCGCGAGTCCACCCAGTGGTTCTTCCAGCGCTACATCGCGCACCTGCCGGCAGCCGGGGAGATGGTTCTCTTCGACCGCTCCTGGTACAACCGTTCCGGCGTCGAGCGCGTGATGCGCTTCTGCACCCGCGAGCAGTTCGACCGTTTCATGCACCAGGCGCCCGCCTTCGAGCGGCAGCTGGTGGACGACGGGATCACCCTGGTGAAGTTCTGGTTCTCGGTCTCCCGCCGCGAACAGCTCACCCGCTTCACCATTCGCCAGATCGATCCGGTGCGGCAGTGGAAGCTCTCCCCCACCGACCTCGCCTCGCTGGACAAGTGGGACGCCTACACCGAGGCCAAGGAAGAGACGTTCCGCAGCACCGATACCGACTGGGCCCCCTGGACCGTGGTGAAGTCCAACGACAAGAAGCGCGCCCGCGTCGAGGCGATGCGCCATGTGTTGAGCCTCTTCGACTACGAGGGCAAGGACCATGAGCTCGTGGGGTCCCCCGATCCGCACATCGTAGGGCCCGCCGCCGCGGTCGTCGCCGACGGCGAGGAGTTCTAGGCTTCGGCGTTTCCCTTTCCGTGGGGCCAATCCGGCTTGGGAAGCCGCGCATTGCGACTGGGGACCTTGGCGCGACGTCCTGCTGCAGAACCTTGTCCACGGCATCCCTGCGGCCGGCAGTCACTTTCGGGCTGACGGGCAGATGGTCTCTGGTGATGGACGCATATCGAATTCACCCGAGCCTGGTCACGCAATGGCCCGATGGCGTTTTGGAACCCTTGCCGGATAGTGCGGCAGCACGTGAAACTGTCTCCTTCGCCTTGCCGAAGGACGAAGACGGATTTCAATACTGGGAGGGTCTCAACGGGAAGATCGAGACCGATGGTTCCGTGGCTGCCTGCCTTGGCGTCCCGAGGTGCACTCCCACAAGGATCGAGAATGGTTCGGACAGCGAATGCACTGCCAAAAATGCGTGCCCCTTACGGTTCCGCTGCCCAGGCGTCGGCCACCGCCGTGCCTTGGGCATCCAGGTACCTGGAGCTGCTTCTCCTGGAAGCCAAGGTCACTCATACGGAGGTTCATGCTCTTTGGGCTTCTGATGTAGATTCGTCGTGAATCCCTGTTTGCCGGCCAGCATCATCCCGGCACCAGCAGGAAGAACCAGGAGCAGGGGAAGCCACTGGGTAAAGGCGAATACAACCAAGACGACCACCACGAGGATCAGCGGAGCACTCTGGTAGATTTTCGTCATTACGACACCTCCGTCGCCTTGGATCGGTGTTGGCCCTTGAGCCTACCCGCAATCCACGCCGGCCGGGTCGGACCCCTGAAATCCTTCTCCACTACGTGTCCGCCCAGGACACCTCCCTCGGATCAGCTGCATTCAGATACCGCCTCGATTGGCCACCAAATGTCGCTCGGCACCCGCTTCCGGGAGGGTGGACTATTTGCGCGGCGCGAGAGGAGTCCGCCGGAACACGAGCAACGCATCGGACACCAGATCGTGGGGGTAGCGATCCCACACGATCTCGGTGACGCCCACGTAGGTGAGGTGCTGCTCGAGCACGCGCGCACAGTCGCGGATCAGGTGCGTGGTGAGGCCCATGTGGTGGATGTCGGCCAGGTTCCACACCACGAAGCCGCCGGGCACAACCGCACGCGCGCACTGCGCGGCGACGAGGCCGAGCTCGTCCAGGTAGCGGCCGTAGTCCCCGTTGTCCTCCTCATAGGCGGTCAGCGGGTCGGCCTCGTGGTTTTCCGCGGTCATGTACGGCGGGGAGGTGAGAATCAGGTCAATGCCCGCCTCGGGTTGGGGCGGTTCGATGCGGCGGATGATCCTTAATAGCTCCCGTGCGTCGCCCTCGACAATGCGCGCGCCGGGCACCCGTTCCCGCAGGTAGTCCACGCGCTCGGGGAGCAGCTCAATGCCAAGGGCCTTCCGCCCCAGCGCGACGGCCCGCTCGATGGTGGTGCCAAACCCTGCGAAGGGGTCGAACACCAGATCGCCGGGCTTGCTGCACCGTTCAATGACGTGATCCACGATGGCCGGGAGCATGTGTACATCTTCGTCGGCACCCGGCGGGCGCTCGGACAGAAACGTGTCGTGCAAGGCAGCCAACCGGGAATCCAGTGGGGACGTGTGGGGCATGCCCTCGTTCAATTCTTTTCCAAGTCCTTCATCATGCGAATTTTACCCGCCGGGGGGCGACCCCGGGCGCATCATCGATCGCGGAAGCGAGGACACGGAGGCAGTTCCATGCCCGCTGGGCCCCGTTCCGGGTCTGTATTTCAGAACGAGTACAACGACACAAGGGGCCAAGCCATACGATGGTTCCGTTGCCCGGACAATAGCCCAGTAGCGGGAATTCGTTGCGCCTCACCACTGGAATAACTCGGTCTGTATTGGTAGCTTTCAACGCATGGCCATCAAACTTGAGAACGTCGGCATCGCCGTCCGCGACTTGGAAGAGGCAATCTCCTTTTTTACCGATCTCGGCCTGACCGTCATCGGTCGTGACACCGTCAGCGGCGAGTGGACAGACACCGCCGTCGGACTCGACGGAAACCACGCCAACATCGCGATGCTCGAGACCCCGGATGGCCAGGGCCGACTCGAGCTCTTCGAATACATCCACCCGGCGGCCATCGAGTCGCACCCCACCCGTCCCAACGACATCGGCATGCACCGCGTGGCCTTCTCCGTGGACGACATCGACAAGGCCCTCGAAATAGCCGCGAAGCACGGATGCCACCCGCTGCGCGGCGTCGCAACCTACGCCGATGTCTACAAACTCACCTACCTGCGGGGCCCGAGCGGAATCCTGGTGATGCTCGCCGAGGAACTGAAGAAGAACTGACACCCCAAGGTCGCGGGTGCCGTCTCTTTTTTGCGTGCAGCACGACGGAAACGAAGCCCAAATCTGCACCCCGGTGGCAAATACGTCGATTGCGGTTATGGTTCAAGGAGACACGCCAAGCCAGGGAGCATGCATCATGACCTCCGAACATTCCTGCCAGAGCTGTGGTCGTGACATCAGTGGCCACGATCGGCACATACGTTTCTCGCTTCCCGACCGTGTCCTCGAAAGCCCTGAACAGCACCACACCCCGGGCGCATGGCTCAGCCACGAGGAACCGACGACGTCGGTCATGATGCAAATTCCAACGCTCGGCGATTTTGTAAGGGCACTTTTGCCGGTGTCCCTCAGCGAGGGACACAAGCTCACCTTTGGGGTGTGGGTGGCCATCAGCACACCCGAACTCCACCGGTCATTGTCGGTCTGGTGGGCACCTGAGTATGCTGACCTGCGCTTGACCGGAACCATCGCGAATACCGTCATGCCTTGGGGCCTGCTGGGGGCACCGGTCAGCCTTGAAGTGAGAAACACCGACCAGACACCATATTGTGCGAGCAGTCCACAAAAAGATCTCGCGGACGTCCTGCAGAAGGAATGGCCACACGAAGTCCTCGACGGGCAATTCCCATAGGGTTCGGGCACCGACCTTGACCACTGGAAGGAACAACAATGAACGGTTCATCACCGCTTGTGTCGACCCATCAAGATCCGGTTTGGCGGGAACGGTCCAATTTCATATTCGGTGCCAACTTGATCGAGGAAGGCCGGTGGGAGCAGCTCTGGGGACGACAAGTCGGCGACTTGAAGTTCGAGATCTGCTGCATCCCTTTTTTCGTCTACGGCATGGCGCTGGGCGATGTGGTTGAAACGGACGAGGACTTCATGGCCTTAGGTGTAGTCAAGGCAGCCAACCGCGCCGTTTTCAGGGTCTGGTTCGGAGGGTCTTCGTACCCGAAGGATGACGTCGAAAACAGGGTCCGCGCGCTCGGCGGTCTTGTCGAATGGTCTTCAAGTAACCTGATGGCCGTGGACGCGGTCGAAGGCGAAATCGCCGAAAATGTCTTCACCCATCTCGCGGCCCACCACGCCCAGGACCATTTGGCGGTCGAGACCGGACGGTGGAATCGCAGGTAGCACGCGCCGTTCATCCCGACGCGGGCACCGGCAATCACCACGTCAGGTGTTAGTCCGCTTTCGACGCCTGAGCAGGGACTACTGGTAGGAGACGAACCACGGCTTCGGGTCGACGTCGAAGGTCTGCTTGGGGGTGAAAGTCGGGGAATCCTCGTCGATGAAGTTCTTCCACGCCATCCTGATCCCGCCGGGCAGGTCGCGGCGGAGGTTGTTCCACGTCGCCATCTTCATCCCGGGCGTGCCGTTGCCGTCGGCATGCACGAGTATCGCCAGCTCGGGGTGCGAGGTGTCCAGCGCGGAACGGTTGCGGATCATGCTCTGCGTGAACTGGTGCAGGATCACAACCTTCTGCGGAAGACGGTGCTTGCGCGTCAGCTCGGCCAACCACGCGTTGGCGCGGTTGAGTTCGGCGGCATCCACGGAACCGATCTGGGCCATGTGTCGCTGGCCGGGCTTGAGCCTCCATTCGGGGTCATAGGCGATGCCGACGTTCGGGTAGGCCAGCAACTTCTCGTAGTATTTGGCCTGGGTCAGGAAGTCGTTGCGACCCGGCTGCAGGTCGAGCACCACGTAGACCCCCGCCTTCTGGGCCGCCTTCACCCAGGATTCGAGGCGCTCCACGGGAACGTAGCTGGAGTATTTCCCGTCCTTGCCGGCGGACGCCGAAGCGACAGTCGCGATGATCTCGAAGGCCGGCTGCACCTTCTCCTTGCTGTGCGCCTGGTAGTCCGCGGCATACTTCTTGGCGCGCTTGATGGCCCCCTCGACGTCCTGTTCGCCCAGCAAACCCAGTGAAGACGTCCCGGGCGTGCCGTACAGGGCGACCATGCGCCGGTCCGGGAACACGATCTGCCCGCCGCCGGGAAGCTGCTGTCCGCCGGCCGCCGTTTCCGCCATCGCGGCGAAATCCGTGGCATTGCCAAACCCGTTTCCGATCGCGTACAGGTCCGCGTCGGCGTGGTGCTGGAAGAACTTCTGGTTCGTCGCGGCCCGAGGGTCGGCCGATTCCATGGTGTGGATTTCCGCCCCTGCGGCCTGGGCCGTGGCCAGTGCGGGACCCGATGCTTCCGCTTCCTTGTCATCCGGGCGAACGACGACCGCGAAGCCGGAATCCGCGGCGGCTTCGGCCGGGTCGATGTCGGGCAAGCCGGAATCGGGGGTGGATCCGTCGACGACGTCCAGGCTTCCCGCCAGCGATTCGGGCACGGCTCCGTGGGTGATGAGGGTACGTGCCCCCAAACGCTCCAGCTCGGCAGCAAGGCCATCCTGCTTCGACGAATCCACGGGTGCCACGAGGAGCGGGACGCCAAGTTCCCGGGCCTGCCCGATGGCCGCAGATTGTTCTCCGCCGTCGCCCAGCAGGACGACGGCCGGGGCCTTTTCGAAGAACGCCCGGCTGGACTCCAACGCCATCTCCTCGGAGCCGCCGCCGATTCGGCCAATGCCCGACTCGGGTTGGGCCAGCACCACGCGGTTCTGGTTCTCCTGTGCCTGGGCACCGGATTTGTTGATTCCGTCGGCCTGATCGGCCGCGGTGCACCCGGTTGCGACCAAGAGGAAAGCCAGCCCGGTAGCGGCCGCCGCGAGGCGGCCCTTGTGCCGATACATCATGTTTTTCATTACTCGTCGCCCGCCATCCACAGATTCTTGCCGGCAACGCCTATCGTCCCGCCGTACGGAAAACGCCTCGGATCCGGTCGTTCGGCACCGGATACGGATTCCGCCGCGACCGAGTGTTTCCCATCAACGACCCTAGCAACAACTTCCCGTCGATACCCGCACTACCCTTGCCGGAGACTTCATGGCTACCTCCATGTCCGGCTTATTGGCCAACGGTGTCCGTTATGGAGAGATCCGCAACATTCACGCGGGCAATGGAAAGGTCCCGGTTTAAGACATACGCCCGATCTTGGTCGCGACTGAAGACGATTGCCTGGCGGGGCTCCTTGAATCCCTCAATCTTCTTAACGATCGCGTTTTCGGTAACGTCTATGACGTCAATAGTGTTGTCTGCCTTGTTGCTGGCAAAAAGCAATTTGCCGCCCGGCGACAGGGCAGCCCCATACGGTTCGCGACCGACTTTGATTTCCTTCGTCGCGGCGCCCTTCCCCAAGCCGACCACTGAGATACTGTTTCGCCCGCTGTTTGCGGCATACAGCGTGTTCCCGTCGGCCGCCACGGAGATTCCCCGGATCTTGGAGAATCCGGCCAATTCGCGGAGAATCTTCCTGCTGTCGGCGTCGAAAACGGAGACCTTGTCGCCCTCGAAGTTTGTCACAAAAACGTGCTTACCGTCCTGAGACACCTTGATGCCTTGCCTGGGCCGGGAAAAACCCGTGATGACGTCGGTCGGTTTGCGCTCCTCGAGATCGACGACCGTGACGGTGCTATGCGCCTGGTTGTTCACATAAAGGGTCTTTCCATTTGGACTTACCGCGGTTCCGAATGCTCCGGGGCCCACCACGACCTCATCCTGCAGCGTGTAATCTGCCGAGCTGTAGAAACGGAGGGTGCCGAGGCTGCTGTCAGAGACGACAAATTCCGAGCCGTCATTAACGAACACAATGTTTCGCGGGGTGCCGAAGCCTCCGATCTTCTTGCGCAGCTCACCTTGGGCCAGGTCATAGACCAGGACTGACTTTTCGCGGCTGTCCGAGACCACTGCGGTTTTCTCATCCGGGCTCACCGCAAGCGAATTGTTGGTAATGTCCGCATCGAATCCGGATTTATTGTCTTTGAGGGCCGCCGGGGCCGAGTTGGTCGCGGCACCTGCGGACGGGGATTCTGCGCCGCGGGCGGTATCTGTTGCCGTGTCGCATCCGGCAAGGGCCAGCGCGATCAAGGAGAGCGCTGCCATGGTTGTACCAATTCTTTTGTTCATGAAATGTGGCTCCTCTGGGAGTTGGTTCTTGAAATCAGGACCTGGGTGTTGTCTGGGGCGCGACAGGAAAAACGGCTGACGTCCTTCATCGATTCCGGAGGGGATTCATGGCCAGTTCCGGCCCAGGAACCCAACCATCGCGCCCAGGTTCCCCGCAGAGTCAAGGTCGGGGGCAGTCTGGCGTTTAGGCATTTTCATCAAGATTCATCCTCGACTCGGTTTACAGGTGGTGAGGGGGATCTGGCGGCACCAAAGACCGGCCCCGTCAACTAAGACGAGGGGGTGGGTCGATTCGTTCATTCCACGGCAAACTTCTCTCCGCCATACCCGGACCACTAGGGCACCGTCCAATAGGCTCTGTGACCACTGAAGAGGACCGTCTGCCCAGGTCGCGGCCAATCCCTGGCTCGCGAAAGCGAGTCTCCGTGGCACAAGAACCGTGCCACTGCCCCAGCTCAAGTGCATCCGCAACTACCGATATTGCAGGACTTTGGCACTCCGTGCGGTCGACCCGGGCAAACGTCGGAGGAAACGGACCATGATGGTCGCGATGAGCTGAACCGCGGGGCCCCCAGCAGTCATTCAAACGTCCGGGCAAGCGGTACCCGCATCAAGACCAGGCGTCCACCAATGGTTCACTACGCGGTAGATCCCGGCCAACCATTGCCTGATGACGAGGGCAACATGCTTTGCCCCCTGGATGCCAAACATGAACGACCGCTATCGACCGGGCAACCCGGGGCCGAACCAGAATGTGAGCGCTTCCTCCAGGCCTTGAGCGGAGCCCTGGCCCACCCATGCAACATAGCCGTCCGGGCGGATCAGCACCGCGGCGGGAGGTGTCACCTCGCCGAGGAGTGGCAGGCTCCATGCGCCGGAGTACCGGGCGTCGACCCGACGGATTCGATCCGCCCAGGGTGCGATCCCGAGGTTGCCCGGCCCGGCGAGGTTCAGCAGCACCGGCTTGGCGTCGTTCAGCAGCGTGTAGACGCGGGTCGGTCCGTCATTTGTCTCGAGGTCCAGGTCCGGCATGCGGCGCCCGAGCAGCGGGTGCCCCTCCCCCAGATCGTAGGCGATGTCCAGGCCATGGATCAGCGCGGCGACGTGCCGGCGGGGCCCGTCCATGGACATCAATTCATCCACGGTTTCGGCGAGCGCCGCGGTCCGCGGGTCATTGCGCTGCAGGGCCGTTTGCGCCATCGAATGCTGGAGCGCGCGGGCGCCGACCGGGTGCCGCTCCGAGTGGTACGTATCCAGCAAAGACTCCGGCGAGATGCCCTTGACCACCTGGGCAAGCTTCCATCCAAGGTTGACGGCGTCCTGCAGGCCCAGGCCGATTCCCTGGCCGCCGGCGGGATAGTGGATGTGCGCGGCGTCCCCGACCAGCAGCACCCGGCCCTTGCGGTAGGTCGCCGCCTGCCGGGTGGCGTCGGTGAACCTGGAGATCGAGGTCGGCGAGTGCACCCCGAAGTCCGTTCCGTAAGCCGCGGTCAGGGAATCGCTCAGGTCGCCCAGCCCGGGTTCCTCCCGCGAGCCGAGTTGCCGCTCCGTCGTGATGACACGATAGGTGCGCCCGTCGCCCAGCAGGGAGAAGCCGTGGACCCCCGACTCGTCCAGGTGCGTTCCGGAGGGAGGTTCCTCCGTTGCCTCCACCTCGGCGATCAAGTTGCTGCGGGTTGCATCCCAGCCGGGGAAGTCGATACCCGCGCTCTTGCGGACCAGGCTGCGGCCGCCGTCGGCTCCGATCAGGTACCTCGACCGGAGATTCCCGCCATCGGCGAGCTCGACATCCACGCCGGATTCATCCTGGCTGATTCCGACGACCTCGCGACCGTGATGGACGGGCACCCCGAGCTGGCCGATCCAGTCCTCGAGGATCGGTTGAATGCGGCTCTGCCACAGGCCAAGGCCGTACGGGTGCCGCGTCGGAAAGTCACTGATGTCCAGGAGTGTGCGGCCGAACCGTGCCGTCTGCACCGTGGTCCCCTCCGCCAGGAATCGGTCGGCTATCCCCCGCTGGTCGAGGACCTCGATCGTGCGGCAGTGGAAGCCGCCGGCACGGGATTCGGCCAGGGCCCCCGGGGGTCGCCGCTCCACGACCGCCACCTCAATGCCAGCCAGCGCCAACTCACCGGCGAGCATCATTCCCGCAGGTCCGCTGCCCACCACAATCACATCCGGCATCCCGTCCTCATTTCCCTGATGCTTCCCCTAGGGGAACACCCGAGCAGTGTATGGCACGGCACGGGTCTTGCGGCAAGACCCCCTGGCTGCCCTATCCTGAAAGTGGCGGGCGCCCCCATGCACGTGGTCACGTCGGCGGCCTCAGCTACAGCCCGTTGGACCCCGGAGACGCGGCGGCGGGCACCGCATCCCTAGTACGCAACCGTGAAGTGGCGCACCCCGGGTTCGGGTTCCTCGATCTCGTCCAGTGCGGCAACGGCAAGGTCTTCGGCAGATATCAGTGATTCTCCGCGTGGGTCGATGAGGATCCGGTTTCCTCCCCGCCGGTAGGTCCCCGTCCGGGTGCCGGGTCCGAACAGGGCCGGCGGGCTCAGATAGGTCCAGTCCGCGGGATGCGTGGCGCAGGCGTTGAACTGGTCGACGCTGAGCTGTGCGATGGAACGCCATTCCGGGGGGACGAAGCGCGGATCGTCGATGACGCGTTGGTCCGAGTTTGGTCCCCGGAGCGGGCCGGCGCCGCCGATCACGATGACGCGCCGTCCGAACTCCAGCGCCGCGCCCAGCACCGCGGCCACCGGGGAGCAGACATCGTCGTCCGCGCCGGGGGCAGGCCTGGTGGCCAGCACGATCACGTCGTGCCCTGCAGCGATGCGTCCCATGGCCTGCGCGTCGGCCGCATCGGCGGTGAACACGGCGAATTCCCCGCGGTCCCGTTCGTCGCTGCCTATAGATCGCGAGAAGCCGGAGACGGCGTGGCCCCTGCGGACCGCCTCTGCTGCGATGCGGGAGCCTGCCATTCCCGTGGCCCCGATAACGGCGATCCTCATGATGCCCTCTTTCCCTGTGCGGCGGCCATCGCCGGCTGCCTGGCGTCGGTGTTCGTGGACGTGGGCGGTTTCCCGCCGGGGACGACCTGGCCGGCGGCGATTGCCGCCAGCGAAAGGGCAAATCCGACCAGCTGGACTGCGCCGAGGGATTCGCCCAGGAGCCACGCCCCGAGGCCCGCCGCGACAAGTGGCGAGAGCAGTCCCAGCACGGCGGCCGAGGCGACAGGCAGCCGGGCGATGCCGCTGAACCACAGCGTGTACGTGAGCAGCCCGCCGACGAGGCCCAGCCAGAGGTAGCCGGCCAGCGCGCTGCCGTCGATGCTCGCGGGCATCCCCTCGAAGAGCAGCGTGACAGGCAGGAGGAACAACCCTCCGGCGGCAAGTTGCCATCCGGCCACGCCCATGGCGGGCACCCCCGCGGGCCTGCCCCATTTCTTGGAGAGGGTGACGCCGAAGCCCATGGACACCGCTCCGAGCAGGCCCGCTGCCACGCCGGCCCCGTCGAGGGTGGCGGTGGAACGCAGGACCACCAGGGCTACACCGGCGATTCCAACGATCCCCCACGCCAGGCGCCACGCGGAGAACCGCTCACGCAGGATGGCCACGACGAGGATGGCGACGACCAGCGGCTGCGCGGCACCGAGGGTCGCGGCCAGGCCACCCGGAAGGTGGGAGGCGGCAATAAACAGCAGCGGGAAGAAGGCGCCGATGTTCAGCACGCCCAGCACTGCCGATTTCCACCACCAGGCACCCGTGGGAAGCGCGCGGGTCAGCACGATTGCGAGCACGCCTGCCGGCAACGCCCGAACCAGCGAGGCGAAGAGCGGGTGCCCCGGGGGCAGCAGCTCTGTCGTCACGACGTACGTCGTGCCCCACACCGCGGGTGCAATCGCGGTAAGCAACGTGGTCCGCACTCTGCCCATGAAAAACTCCTTAGCGTTAAACTATTCAACGATGAGCAGAATACGGTGATAATCTGATCCATGTCAAACAGTTCAACATTAAGAGGTTTAAGTGGAAGACAGCGTCGACCGCATCATCGCCCAATGGGCGCAGGTGCACCCGGAATTCGATGTCAGCGCGATGGGCGTGCTCGGCAGGCTCTCCCGCCTCACGCGCCTGTTCGAGCGCGAGCTGCAGGCCGTCTTCTCCGAGCACGGCCTGCAAGCCGGGGAGTTCGACATCCTGGCGACCCTGCGGAGGGCCGACACCGACGGGCACGGCCTGACCGCGGGACAGCTTGCCGACAGCGCCATGGTCACCTCCGGGGCGATCACCAACAGGCTTGACCGGCTCCTCGCCAAGGACCTCATCACCCGCGAGACCGACCCGCGCAGCCGCCGCACGATCCGCATTTCCCTCACGCAGCGGGGACGGGCGGTACTCGAGGCGGCCCTGCCCGACCACGTCGGCAACGAGGAACGCCTGCTCTCCGCCCTGGCGCCCGGCCAACGCGAACAGCTCGAAGGCCTGCTCCGCGTCCTGCTCAAGGACCGCGAGAGCCAGGGCTAGCGGCCGGCGGGCCCGGGGTCGGGGAAAGTGCCGGCCCCGTCCAACCAGCCCATCACAACGTCGGCAAATTCGCCCGGCCGCGTCGCATGGACGTTGTGACCGGTGGGCATGGTGACGAGTGTGCATTCGGGGATGAGCCCCGAGACCTCCACGAGCAGCTCCTGCGGAATGGTGCTGGTGGGACCGCCTCCGACAAGCAGCGTGGGAGCGGTGATCTCGGGCAGCAGCCTCCACCAGCGGCGGGTGGGATCGTTGACCTGCCCAACGATGGCCGGCACGACCGCCCAATCGAACTCCAGTGCTCCCTCGGGGCGTTCGGGAACCGGCCGCGTGCGCGGGAACGGCGGCGGGACGTCCTCAACCACGAGCCGGGCGATGCGATCCGGCTGTGCCTGGGCAACCAGGTATGCGACGGCGCCGCCCATCGAGTGCCCGATCAGCACCACCTCACGCAGGTCCATGATCTCAAGGACCTCGATGACGTCGTCGCGCATGAGTTCGAACGTGTAGAGGCCCGGTCGGTCGCTGTCACCATGTCCGCGCAAATCCAGACCCACCACACGAAACAGCGAAGCGAACCGCGGCTCGACCCCGGACCAGTTGGCCGCCCGTTCCCCGAGCGCGTGCAACAGGACCATCGTTGGCCCCTGGCAGCGCCGGAAATGCGGCAGCCGATGCGGATTCCGCTGCCGAGTTCCACCAACCGCTTTTCCACCTGCGAACCGTGGCCGCGCCCCAATGGATCGTCGGGGTTGTACGAAGAGGGATTGCCCGGTTTTTGTTGGTACCTCACGGCTCCGGCTCGTATCCGATGAGCCAGTGCAGCCCATGGCGGTCGATGATCTGGCCGTCGGATGCTCCCCAGGGCTTGGGGGAAAGCGGATCGAGCACCTTCCCGTCAACCGCGAGCTTGTCGAACCACCCGTGGAGGATGGCCGGTTCGGCGGTCCCCAGCAACGAGAGCATGAGCCCTTCGAACCGGACGCTCTTGCCGCCCTCGGCGGCATCCGATCCCGCCAACGCCACCAGGCCGTCGAGGACTCCATGGGCTATGGCCTCCGGGGGACCGTCCTTCCGGCCAAATTCTTCATAGGTGTACAGGGAGAGTTTTCCGCCGAATACCTCCGCATAGAAGCCGAGCGCCTCGCGCGCCGTGCCGGGGAAGCTGACATAGATCTGGGGAGCGGTCATGTGCACAGCCTACGAAAAAGGTTCTCCGGCCGCCATGGTTCGCAGCCGGGCATCGATCCTACCGGTCGCGGTCCGCAGCGGATCCGCCCAGCATCCGGCTTGCCAGGTCCTGGTGGGCCAGGCGCCGCATCGCGGCCAGGATCGGTTCGTAGACCGCGGTGCCGAGCACCGAGTACTCCACGGCCCGGGGCGTGTCGGCGCCGGGCAGCTGGGCCAGGTCGATCTCGGCGATCGCCATGATGTGCCGCGCATAGCCGCGCAGCCGTTCGCGCCCCATCGGCAGGCCGACGGACTCTGCGGCGGCGAGCCCGCGTTCGAGTTGGGCCACCGCCGCGTAGCCGGGGTCGTAGAGCTGGCCGATCTCCTCCAGCGCCGCCCGCGCCCGCGGATAGTCGCCGTCCGGGTCCGCCTCCACGGCGGGCGGAAGCACTTCGATCGCGCGTCCCAGGGTGCCGAAACGGTCGGCCTCCGGTTCGTCGATGAGGCCGACGATGGTCCGCACGCCCGCGATCGGCAGGCCCACGACCTCCGTGAGCGCGCGGATCAGCGCCAGCCGGCGCACGTGCTCCTCGCCGTAGTCTGCCATGGTCGCACCGACCGTCTCCCCCGGGGCCAGCAGGCCCTCGCGCAGGTAGTACTTCACGGTCGCCAGCGGCATCCCGGACCGCTTCAGAAGTTCGGACATCCGCATGGCGCAACCCCTTGTATTGGATAGTTTTCGTATCTACCTTGGATAGTACAGCTATCCAATCGGGTTCGAAAGGAATCACCCCATGGAACCGAGCACGCTGGTCCTCGCCGGAATCCTGCTTCTGGCGCTCATTACGGTCGAATCGGGAGGCGCCTTCCTCGTCCGCGTCGCCGCCGGCGGGGTTCCCGCCAACGACCTGCAAAAATCCTGGTACCGGGCGGGGCACGCCCATGCCGCGGTCCTGCTGGTCCTGTCCCTCGCGATCCTCGCCTTCGCCGACCATCTCGACGTCCCGGCCTGGGTCGACTGGATCGCCCGCTCGGGTGTCCCGGTCGCGGCAATCCTCATGCCCGCCGGGTTCTTCCTCTCGGTGGCCGGGAAGAATCCCGCGAAGCCGAACCGGCTCTCGCTGCTGATCGGCCTCGGCGCAGCGTCGCTCACCGCGGGCCTGCTGGCCGCCGGGATCGGGGCCATCGCAACCGGGGCCGGGAACGCCTGAGGGAACGCTGAAGGCCGACCACTCCCCCAACTCACCGGGGTGCGGGCGGTTTGTTCCCGGGCATTCGACTGGGCGGATTGACTACTTCTCCACAACCCTGCAGGCCACGGGTCCACCGACCCGCGGATCGGTCCATGCTGGGATTCCCGCACCGAATCCCCAAGGATGGACATGACCACGACGAGCAAGCAATTGCGCCGCAAGCACCGCAAATCACCGAAGCCACGGCAGCAAGGCCACCACCCGTCGCGCGCCTCGGGACTGGAACGGCTTCACGCCCTGGAACCTGCCTACATCGCCTGGAGATCCCGCACCGTGACGCACGGCCGGGCCCACGAAGACTGGGCAGGGCTGCTTGTGCTGCTGGAGTCCTACGCCAAAATCGGGCCATTCAACGCACCCGACGCCCTGGTCCCGCGACACTTCTCTTTGATGCTGAACACCATGCGCCGCTTACCCGGCGTCGTGGCCGGCCAGGCCATGGACCGATTGGATGGCTACCTTCACTTCCTGAAGGACAACGGCCGCTGGCATCGCGGGGACGAGGTGTTCGACTTGTTGCATATGCTGGTGCTGATTCGCGTTCCCGGCCGGGCGCATCGAAGCACACCCCACGAATGCCCCTACGACATCGCACTGCCCCACGGGCAGGGCATAGCGCTCGTGCAGTGGGCCGCCTTCCTGCTTGACGGGATGCTCGAGGGAAGGTTTAGCCCCCGCGCCGTCGAGTCACTCGCGTTTCCTGTCGCGGACCCTGAGGGCCCCGTCCTGCTGGCGCCGGGACTCCACCCGCTTCCGCTCTCGAGGTTTCTGGACCTTTACGCCGCCATGGGCGAAGCCGATCTCTTCGAAACCGCTGGGGACGAAGCCCCCGGGGACGTGGACGAATATGTCGAAGAAGCGTGGGAGAACAACGGCGAACCCTATCCCACGCATTCGGGGATGGCCCTGCTGCAGGACGATCATCCCCGAAACCACGATGCCATCCGCAGCCTACTGACTGCCTACCTGCGAATCCTGGCCATGGCGGATGCCACACCCGCATCCGGCATGGCAGGGCTGCGGCGGGCCCACAGGTTCATGTCTGTGCTCGCTGACGTGGCCACCGAATCATCCACTGCCAAGGCCCACGGGGAAACCAACTTGCTGAGTCTCGGACAGGACATCCAGGACCGGCTGGCGGACCGTTTCGGGGAAATATCCGACGCCATCCTCGCTTGTCTGGAGCCCGGAGTCGTGGAATACACCGCCGGAACCCTCGTCGCCCAGTCCGTGGTCCGCGAGGCCATCAAGGATCTGCACGATGAGTATGTTGGTTGAACGTCTGGGCCTGCCCACTGGACTCTGGACACTCCACGACCTGAAACTGGGCAGGAACCCGGCGGCTGTTCTGTTTTCCGACACCGCTCCCCGGCGCTGCCTTCAGCGGGGCCCGTCAGCCCATGCGTGGGCCCGGAATCCGGCGGAGCCCTAAGGAATCCCGCGAGCGCAGTGCGTCCGCGCAATGAAGCTTCGCTGGCAGCAACGCCGTCAGGCCACGGACTCGAAGCGGAACCTGAGCCCCAGGGCGTTGACGACCTTGACGATGGTGGCGAAACTCGGGTTGCCGTCGGCCGAAAGCGCCTTGTACAGACCTTCACGGCTCATCCCGACGCGGCGTGCCAATTCGCTGAGGTTGCCGGAACGTGCGATTGTGCCAAGCGCCTGCGCGACCATCGCGGGGTCACCGCTCTCTTCAAACACCGCCTCGAGGTAAGCCGCAGCGTCCCCTAGATCGTTGAGGTAATCCGCACCGTCATAGCGGCTAAAGCTTTCAGTTGTCTTACCCATTGCTTTTCCATTCGTCGGCGATTCTGTGCGCTTCCTTGATATCGCTCCGCTGACTTGATTTGTTGCCTCCACAGAGCAACAAGACCAATCGATCGCCATCCTGGAGGTAATACACCCGGTACCCCGGCCCAACATCAATCCGCAGTTCCGAGATCCCCCGCCCGACAGACTTCACGTCACCCGGATTTCCCGCGGCCAGGCGATCGATCCTTGCCGTGATGCGGGCAGCAGCGCGACGGTCCTTCAGACCGGATCGCCACTTGTCGAATGTCTCACTCTAGAGAATCTCGATCACATGTCAACTGTAGTTCTCATATTATCTCGGAGGCAACGGTTCTCACGCTCCAAGTTCCGCTTCTATCCATGTTGTTTTTCTTCGGTTGCAGCCAGCCCAGGAATCAGGCCGTGGCATTCTGGACCGCAACTTCGGGATACGCAGCCGGCAGGTCCGTCGGGTTCGCTGTCGGCGCTGAATACCTCCGCCAAAAGAAGCACCAGGAACCTACAAAAGCACTCCGACCCGTTGAACTAAAGACAGCAGGGGGCCGGCATGCCCACCACATACGTGGTGAACGAATGCCGACCCCCTACCGGATCAGATGTTGCGTATGTTAGCGCTGCACGGCGCCGAAGCGGTCGGCCGCCAGTGCAACCGCGGCGGCACGCGCCTCGGATGCCTCATCGGCGGTCAGCGTGCGGTCGTTGGCACGGAAGCGCAGGCCGAAGGCCAGCGACTTCTTGCCCTCCGGAATGCCGGTGCCGGAGTACACGTCGAAGAGCGCGAGGTCCTCGAGCAGTTCGCCGGCGCCTTCGCGCAGGGTCTCGAGCACCTCGGCCGCGACCACGCTGGAGTCAACCACCAGGGCCACGTCCTGGGTGGAGATCGGGAAGGTGGAGATCTCCTTGGCCACGATCACGTCTGCAGCGGCCTCGAAGAGCTCGTCCGCGTTGATTTCCATCGCGACGGTGCGCTCGGGCAGGTCCAGCTCGGCCAGCAGCTTCGGGTGCAGCTCGCCGGCGTAGCCGACGTGCGTGCCGTTGCGCAGCGCCAGGGCGGCGGTGCGGCCGGGGTGGAACGCCTGGTGCGAACCCTGGGAGACGACGACCTCGACGCCCAGCACGTCGCCGACCAGCTTGGCGGCATCCAGCGCATCGGCCCAGTCGTAGACGCGCGGGGTGTGCGCGGCGGCTACCGGCGAATCGTGCCCGGTCAGCACGGCGGCAATGTGCGTCGGCTGGTGCGGCAGGCCGTTGTACAGGGCCTCGAGCTCCTCCTCGGAGGGGCGTGCCCCCAGCGGCGGGATCGTGGCGGTGCCCAGGGTGTCGCCCGGCAGGAAGACCTGGCCGGCCTCGTACAGGGCCAGGTCGCGGAAGCCGCGGCCGTGGTTGCGCCGGGCAATGCCCAGCAGGCCCGGCAGGATCGAGGTGCGCATGAACCCGAATTCGCTGGACATGGGGTTGTTCAGCTTGACGGCCTTCACCTCCCCGGCCTCGGCGGCACCGAAGGTGTTGTTCTGCACCTTGGTGACGAACGGGTAGGACAGCACCTCGGTGAGCCCGGCGTCGGCCAGGGCCGCGACGACGCGGCGGCGCTGGCCCTGCACGCGGCTCAGGCCGCGGCCCGGAGGGGCGGTGGGCAGCGTCGCCGGAATCAGGTGGTAGCCGACCAGGCGGGCGATTTCCTCCACCAGGTCCTGCTTGGTGGAAAGGTCCGGGCGCCAGGACGGCGCGGTGACCCGGTAGCCGCCGGCGACGTTCTCGATCGTCGCACCGATCTCGCCCAGGGCCCAGGTGATCTGTTCCTCGGTGTAGTCGATGCCGATCAGTGCCGAGGCGAACCCGGCCGGCAGGTCGATGACCACGGCTTCGGGTGCGGTGCCCTCGTCGGTGATCTCGGTGGTGGCGGTGCCGCCGGCCAGCAGGACCAGCAGGTCCACGGCGCGCTGGGCGGCAACGTCGGCGATGTTCCAGTCCACTCCGCGCTCGAAGCGCTTCGAGGCCTCCGAGGGCAGCTTGTGCCGGCGGCGCGAGCGGGCAATGGAGATCGGCTCGAAGTGTGCGGCCTCGATGAGCACGGTGCGTGTCGAGTCGGAGACCTCGGTGGCCGATCCGCCCATGACCCCGGCAATGCCGATGGCACCGGATTCGTCGGTGATCAAAAGGTCCTCGGCGTGGAGCTTGCGCTCCTTGGCGTCCAGGGTCTTCAGCGTCTCGTCCGGGTTGGCGCGGCGCACCGTGATGGCGCCGGTGAGCTTGTCCGCGTCGTAGAAGTGCAGCGGCTGGCCGAGCTCGAGCATCACGTAGTTGGAGATGTCCACGACCAGGGAGATCGAGCGCATCCCGGCCAGGTTCAGCCGGCTGGCCATCCACGGCGGGGTGGGCAGTGCCGGGTTCACGTTGGTGACCTTGCGGGTGAGGAACCTGTCGCAGCCGTCCTTGCCGTAGATGCCGGCGGCATCGGACAGCTTGACCTCGTGGCCCGGGGCGGTTGCCTCGTCCACCGCGACCAGCGATGCCGGGTCGGTGTAGGGGGTGCCGGTGGCGTGCGCGTATTCGCGTGCCACGCCGCGGATCGAGAACGCGTAGGAGCGGTCGGGGGTAACGTTGATTTCGGCGGCCTGGTCGTAGAGGCCGAGCAGTTCCATCGCGTCGGCGCCGATCTCCGGGTCAAGGCCCAGACGGGAGAGCACGATGATGCCGTCGTGGTCGTCCCCGATACCCAGCTCGCGGGAGGAGGCGATCATGCCGGCCGAGAGATGGCCGTAGGTCTTCCGGGCGCTGATGGCGAAGTTGCCCGGCAGCACGGCGCCGGGAAGGGTGACCACGACCTTGTCGCCCTCGACGAAGTTGTGCGCTCCGCAGATGATGCCCTGCACGCCGCTCGGGTCGATGCCCTCGAACGCCAGGGTCTGGGGCTGGCCCTCGGGCACGACGCGGACCTGGCACCAGTTGATGGTCTTGCCGTTGGTCTGCTCCTCCTTGACGATGGAGAGCACCTGCCCGACCACGATGGGGCCGGAGATCTCGTCGGCGGGACGGTGCACGTCCTCTTCCTCGAGGCCCACCTTGACCAGTTCGGCCATGACGTCTTCGGCCGAGGCATCGGCCGGTACCTGCGCGTATTCGCGCAGCCATGAAAGGGGAATACGCATAACTTAGATCTCCATCCCGAAGTGCTCGCTGAAGCGGATATCGCCCTCGATCATGTCGTGCATGTCGGGGACCTCGTTGCGGAACATGAGCGTGCGCTCCACGCCCATGCCGAAGGCGAACCCGGAGTATTCCTCCGGGTCGATGCCCGCGGCGCGCAACACGTTGGGGTTGACCATGCCGCAGCCGCCCCACTCGATCCAGCGCGGCCCGCCCTTGGCACCCGGGTGCCAGATGTCCAGCTCGGCGCTGGGCTCGGTGAACGGGAAGAAGTTCGGGCGCAGGCGGATGGAGGCGTCCTCGCCGAACATCTGCCGGGCGAAGTGCTCCAGGGTGCCGCGCAAGTCGGCCATGGTCAGGTTCCTGTCGATGGCCAGGCCCTCGAACTGGTGGAACACCGGGGTGTGGGTGGCGTCCAGCTCATCGGTGCGGTACACGCGTCCCGGGCACAAGACGTAGATCGGCAGTTCGCGCTCGAGCATGGAGCGGACCTGCACCGGGGAGGTGTGGGTGCGCAGCAAAAGGTGAGAATCCACCGGATCGATGAAGAAGGTGTCCTGCATTTCGCGGGCCGGGTGGTCGGGCGCGAAGTTCAGCGCGTCGAAGTTGAACCACTCGGACTCGATCTCCGGGCCCTCGGCGATTTCCCAGCCCATGCCCACGAAGATGTCGGACACGCGGTCCTGCAGCGTGGACAGCGGGTGGCGCGCACCTGCGCGGCGGCGGCGCGGGGCCGCGGTGACGTCCACGGTTTCCTCGACGAGGATGCGGGCGGCGTCCTCGGCCTCCAGGACGGCGGTGCGTCCGGCGAGCGCCTTGTTCACCCGGCCGCGGGAGGCGCCAAGGAGCTTGCCGGCGACTGCCTTCTCGGACTTGTCGAGGCGGCCGATTTCACGGTTGGCCAGCGACAGCGGGGACTTTTCCCCGGTGTGCGCCAGGCGGGCAGCCTTCAGCTCGTCCAGGTTCTGCGCGGCGGCAAAGGCGGCCAGGGCAGCTTGCACCGCAATGTCGATGCCGGCCTCGTCGGTGGGATGCGGGACGACCGGCGCATGGGCGTCATTGGCGTCCATTTCCGGGCTCGTGGGTTCAGACATGGGGTTCTACGGCCCTTTTCACTGTTGATTGTGTCTCTGGTTCTGCATCCCATTCTAGGTGCACCGCCCCGCGGGCCGGGAATCGCGACTCGGCCCCCCGCGGCCCCGCGGTTGTGGACAGCGCGGGAGGCTTGGGCAATAGTTAGTCCCATGTCGCGAGTTATTCGAACTTTTGCCCTGCCTGCCGCCGCCTTGTTGATGATCGGCTCCCTGGGGGCCTGCTCCGCGCCGCCCTCGCCGAATGCCACGGCCGAACTCCTGGCCGGTTCGCTGCAGGGCCTGGACCTTGCCTCCGTCCCGCTGGCCGGCCAGGACGCCGCCACCGCGGGTGCCGAACTGTCCGAGACGCTCAAGCCGCTGGAGTCGATCCCGCGCACCGTCACCCTGGCCTCGGTCACCGAGGACGAAGGGTCCGAGGGCCCCAAGACCGCCACCGCCGTCTACAACACGGTGTGGGACATCGATTCAACCGACACCGACTGGACCTACCAGACCCAGGCGACGCTGGAACTCGATGACCAGACCAAGACCTGGGCGGTGCGCTACTCCCCCGCCCTGGCAGTGCCGGGACTGGAGGCCGGCCAGTACGTTGCCAAGCGCAGCGCCCCGGCCAAGCGCGGGGAGATCCTGGGCAACAAGGCCCAGACCCTGGTGACCGACCGGCCGGTGCTGCGCATCGGGATCAACAAGGAAGCGATCGGCGAAGAGGCCTGGGAGGGCTCGGCAACCAAGCTGGCCAAGGTGCTGGACATCGACGCCGAACCGTACGCCAAGAGCGTTGCCGCCGCCGGCCCGCGTGCCTTCGTCCAGGCCATCACGCTGCGCGACGACATCAACCGCACCGTCACCGACGAGCAGCTCGAGGCCATTCCCGGGGTCCTGGCCCAACCGGGCTCCCAGCCGCTTGCCCCCAGCAGGAGTTTTGCCCGGGCGATCCTGGGATCGGTGGGCGAGGCCACGGCGGAAATCGTCGCCGAATCCAAGGGCAGCATCGGCGCCGGGGACCAGGTCGGGCTCTCGGGCCTGCAAAAGGCCTACCAGGACGAGCTGGCAGGCACCAAGGGCTACAGCATCAACATCTACGACAAGGACCGGGCCGAGGTCTCGACCCTGGTGTCGCGGGAAGCGGTGGACGGCCAGGACGTGAAGACCACCCTCGACCGCGACCTGCAGACCCTTGCCGAGTCGCTGATTGCCGATTCGGACAGCGACAGCGCCCTGGTCGCCATCCGCCCCTCCGACGGGGCGATCCTCGCCGCCGCCGCCGGGCCCACCGACAACGCACAGAACACCGCGCTGCTGGGCAAGTACGCCCCCGGCTCCACGTTCAAGGTCGTCACTGCGCTGGCCATGCTCCGCTCCGGGGACACCCCGGCGACGAGCGTGGAGTGCCCGGCCACCATGACGGTGGATGGCAAGGCGTTCAAGAACTACGACGGCTACCCCTCCAGTGCGTTGGGAAGCATCCCGCTCTCCGAGGCGGTGGCACAGTCCTGCAACACCGTCTTCCTCGAGGGTGCCTCGAAGGTCAAGGCGCCGGCCCTCGCCGATGCTGCGGCCTCCCTGGGGCTGAACCTGAGCCCCTCCACGGGCGCCGCCTCGTTCCTGGGCTCGGTCCCGGAGGACTCCACCGGCACCGAGCTGGCGGCCAACGGCATCGGACAGGGTGTCGTCGAGGCCTCGGCGCTGGGCATGGCCACGGTGGCTGCCTCGGTCAAGAACGGCGCCACCGTCAGCCCCCACCTGGTGGCCAGCCCCAAGCCCGACGCCGCACCGAAGCCCAAGAACCCGTTGACGGCGGCCGAGGCCAAGGCGCTTTCGGGCATGATGGCGCAGGTGGTTGACCACGGCACCCTGAAGGACCTCAAGAACGTCCCCGGACCCGTGATCATCGGCAAGAGCGGCACGGCCGAATACGACGCCGAGCGCAACGCCCACGCGTGGACCATCGCCGCCCAGGGCGACCTTGCGGTGGCGGTGTTCGTGGGCGACGGCAGCGGCGGGGCGCAGACCGCCGGACCCATCCTTGCCGAATTCCTGACCGAGGCACAGTAGCCGCCGCTCCCCTCCCGGCCGACATGCCAAAGGGACCGCCAAGCCCGGGTTCATCCCGGTCTGGCGGTCCCTTTGTCGTTATCCGGCCGAACCGCGTGGTTCGGCGTCCTGCGGTGTTAGGCGTGCACGTTTTCGGTTTCCTCGGCGCGGCGCATCGTGGCGACCGCGACGACGGCGCCCAGCAGGCCAAGCGCACCGAAGCCGAGGGAAAGGTACATCGCCGAGTTGTCCTTGGGCTTGGCCACGGCGGTCATCTCGCCGCTGGACTCGCGCATGTCGAAGCTCACGGTATTGCCCTCGATGTGCGCCCCGGCGCTGGCGCTCGTGACCTCGCCCGGGAAGGTGACCGTCATCGTGGCTTCGCTCAGGGACGAGGTGTCGGTCCCGGCAAGACCCTGGGCCGAGAAGTGGTACATCTCCCCGCTGTAGTCGACGTCGATCTTCGGGCCCAGCTTGCCGGAGATGTCGCTGATCTCGGTCAGCGACTTGTCCGCGACGGTGAAGGTGTAGCCCCGGAAGTTGTCCTGGTCGTAGGGCGTCTTCTCAGCTTCCTCCGGCATGCTCTGGAAGAACTCGTCCTCGGTCATTCCCATCTGGGCCAGCAGTTCGTCGGTGCCCACGTCTCCGGCAACGCCCTTGTCGAAGGCCATCACCATCTCCAGCGTTGCTTCCTCCGGGCTCGAGATGACCAGGTCGGCCTCCATCTTCACGCAACCGGTCAGGCTCAACACCAGCGCGACCATGACACCAATGACGGATACGGTCTTCTTCATGAATTCTCCTCCACGTGCGGGGCATTGATCGGCGACGGTGCTCCCGGTTCACCCTTCAACACTAGTGGGTGGGTCGCCCGGGCCAAGAATTGTTCCTTCGGCCTCGGGCCCCCATTGCCGGCCCCCCGGGCCTACACTTGGGAACCATGAACACCTGGGAGCGCACCCGCGAGGTCGCCAATTGGCTGAATTTGAGCACCATCAGTGGACTGGCGCTGGCAGCCGCCAGCGGATGCAGCATCTCGCGCGGGGCGCGGGGAATCCTCTACGCGCGAAACTACACCCCGGCGCTCCCCAAGGCAGGGGCATTCACCGTGGGAAACGTCGTCTTTTTTCGTCCTTCGCTCAGCGGCCAGGTCCTGCACCCGCAGTTGCTCTCCCATGAGGAGACGCATTGCACGCAATATGCCCTGTGCCTGGGATTGCCCTTCCTCCCCCTGTATTTTGCGGCCGCCGGCTATTCGTGGCTGCGCACCGCGGACCCTGCCTCGAGGAACTTTTTTGAGCGCGCTGCCAACCTGCAGGCCGGCGGTTACCGGGAAAGGCCCGTCCGCAAGCTGTTGCCCGTGCTGGCAGCCGGCCTGCGCCGCGGGCTCCGCGGAACCCCGGCAGGTGCACGCCCGGTTGACGGGCCCGCGGCATGAACCGCCCGGCCGCCATCACGGTGCACGGGACCGCATCCGCGCCGGCCGTCCCCGATGTCATGGCAATCTCCCTGACCATCCACCTGCACCACGGGCAGGCGGCGGAGGCCTTTGATCTTGCCGCCGTCCGGGCGCGGGAGGTCATCGCGGCGGTATTGGTCGCGGCACCCGGGGCAAACCTGGCAACCACGGGAATCGGGCTCATGGCCAGGACCTCCTGGCGGAACGAGGAATCCGTGGCCGACGGCTACGACGCGGAAACGACCATCGAGGCCCGGGAGCTGGCGGTGGACGCGGTCACCTGGGTGCTGGCGGCCGCCGTTGCCGCAGGCGGGGATGCACTGCGGATCCATTCGCTGCGGGCGGAGGTATCCGATCCCGGCACCGCGTTGAAGGCCGCCCGGGAATCGGCCTTCGCCGATGCACGCTCCAAGGCCGCGCACCTGGCCGCGCTTGCCGGCGCGCGCCTCGGGGCCGCGCTGCTGATCCGCGAAGTGGGCGACGCACCCGTGGAGCCGCTGCAACGTGCCAAGGCCGTCGCGTTGGCCGCCGAGTCGATGCCGGTGGTTGCCGGCCGGCGGGAGCTTTCGGTGACGCTTGAGGTGCAGTGGGAACTGCTCACCCGGGACAGCGGCCCCGCCGCGGGATCCTAGTATTCGGTGCCCGCGGCCAGGGCCGGTTCGGGGCCTGGGTCCAGCGCCAGCCGTGCCAGGGCGGCCACCGCGCGTGCATGGTGCCCGATCCCCGGGTCCGCGTCGCGCATCGGGGGAACATGGACGAACCCGGCGCTGACCCCCGGCACCGCATGGGTGTGGTGCATCAGGGCGTAGAACACCTGGTTGCAGACGAAGGTCCCGGCGGAATAGGAGATCTCGGCAGCGACATGGCCGTTTCCGGCGGCCGGGTCCCGCAATGCCTGCAGGGCTGCCTTCAGCGGAAGGCCGGAGAAGTACGCTGCAGGCCCGCCGGCAACGACCGGCAGGTCGATGGGTTGTTTCCCGGCGTTGTCGGCGATGCGGGCGTCCAGGTGGTTGATCGCCACCTTTTCCAGGCCCAGGGTGCTGCGCCCCGCGGCCAGCCCGAGGGCGATCACCACGTGCGGCCGCCGGGCGGCCAGGAGGCCTTCGAGCACTGCCGGGGCGGTGGCGAAGACGCAGGGCAGTTCCGCGGCCGCGGCCCGGAGGCCCTGTTCTTCGAGGATCAGCGCGGCTTCCCGCGCGACGGCGAGGGAGGAGTTGGACTCCGCCCCGCCGAACGGTTCAAATCCGGTCAGCAGGATCACCGGGTGGCACCGGCCAGGGTCTCCGCAAGCACCGCGCGGACGATGGGCAGGTCGGCAGGGATCCAGGCCAGGGCCTCGAGGGCCCCGCGTTCCAGGTCAACCCAGGCGAGCTGGTCGTGGTCCTCGAGCGTCTCCGGGGTGCCGCCGGTGATCTCGGCAAACCAGACGCGCATCGCCGCACGATCGTTGAGCACCCAACCTTCGGGCACGGGACCGAAGACCTCGCTGCCCAGGGCCACCTCGACACCGAGCTCCTCGGCCAGTTCGCGCCTCACGCCCTCTTCACAGCTCTCGTCCGGCTCGAGCTTCCCGCCGGGGAACTCCCACAAGCCTGCGAGTTCCGGCGGGGCGGTGCGCCGTGCGGCAAGCAGCCGGCGCGGGGAGGAAAGGGAGTCCAGGATCGCGGCGGCGACGATCTGCTTGTAGGCCATCGCCACTATCCTTCCTGGGGCAGCGTCTTGGCCGCCCCCAGGATGTCCGGTTCAATGTAGATCACGCATTTGAGCGGCACGGCGGCGCGAATTCGTGCTTCGGCGTCGTCGATGGCGGTGGCGATCTGCTCCCCCGTGGCGTTTTCCGGCACCGACACCTTGGCGGCGACCAGGAGTTCCTCGGGGCCCAGGTGCAGGGTCTTGAGGTGGATCAGCTTGGCGCCCCGGGCGGTGAGGGCGGCCGAGATCTGCTCGACGTGCTCGACCCCGGCGGATTCGCCCAGCAGCAGCGACTTGGTTTCCATGGCCAGCACGATGGCGATGGCCACCAGCAGCAGCCCGATGCAGGCGGTGCCCGCCGCGTCCCAGACGCCGTTGCCGGTCAGCAGGGTGAGGCTGACGCCGCACAGGGCAAGGACCAGGCCGAGGAGCGCGCCGAAGTCCTCCAGCAGGATGACCGGCAGTTCGGGGGCCTTGGCGGTGCGGATGAACTTGGCCCAGGACTGGGTGCCGCGCACCAGGTTGGATTCGATGATGGCGGTGCGGAAGGAGAAGGACTCGGCGATGATTGCGCCAATGAGCACTGCCAGCGGAACCCACCACCACTTGCCTTCGATGCCGTGGGGGTGCTGGAACTTCTGCCAGGCCTCGTAGAGGGCGAAAAGCCCGCCGACGCTGAAGAGCACGATGGAGACAATGAACGAATACACGTAGCGTTCGCGCCCGTAGCCGAAGGGGTGCTGCGCATCGGCCTCCCGCCTGGCCTTCTTTCCGCCGACGAGCAGGAGAACCTGGTTTCCGGAGTCGGCCACCGAGTGGATGGCCTCGGCAAGCATTGAGGAGGAGGCCGTCACGGCCCAGGCCACAAACTTGAATACCGCAATGGTCAGGTTGGCCGCAAGCGCCGCGACCACTGCCTTCGTTCCGCCGGATGCTGCCATGGCGCCCCTACCTTCTTTCGCCCGTGATTCGTCGACACCCGTGTACCAGTCCGCCCGGCAAGGGCAGACCTCGCGTGCAGGAGGTATCGGCATGGTATTTGAGCACTATTTTCTCATCCTATGCCACCGGATTTTCGCCGTTGCGCAGCTGCGCGGCGCCCGCCTCAGGCGCGTCGTTGCGCGCGTGCCGAGGCGTAGAGGCACACCGTGGCGGCAGTGCCGACGTTCAGCGATTCGGCGATCCCGTACAGCGGCACGGCCACACGGTGGTCGGCGCCGGCCAGTTCGTCCTCATTCAGGCCCTGGCCCTCGTTTCCGAAGAGCCACACCGTGGGGTCCTCCAGGGCCGGCTGTCCCTGGGCGGCTTCCCCCGGGCTTCCCGCGCGGCGCGCGGCGCTGGCGTCCTGGAGCGCATCCAGGTCCGCGGCACCGTAGCCGTCGGCGGCAAGGACGGTGCTGCCCTGGGCCTTGAGCGTGGCGATGGTTTCACCGAAATCGACATTGGTGATGATGGGCAGGTGGAAGACGGAGCCCACGGTGGAGCGCACGGCCTTGGGATTGTAGATGTCCACGCTGCCTGCGGTGAGCACCACGGCGTCGGCGCCCGCGGCCACCGCCGCCCTGATGATGGTTCCGGCGTTGCCCGGGTCCTGCACGCGGCACAGCACCGCCACGAGTCGCGGCTTGGCCGCGGCCACGTCCTGCAGGCTGGTTTCGGGAATGATGCACACGGCCAAGATTCCCTGCGGGGTCACGGTGTCGGCCATTGCCGCCAGGACCTCCTGGCTGACCAGCCGGGTGTGCACGCTCTCGGCCTGGTTGGCCATTACCTCGAGTTCCGGATACCGGTCCAGGCAGTCCTCGGTCGCATAGACGGCACGAACAACGGCGGCCTTTCCCTGTTCTGCATTTTCCAGCTGCAGGCGCAGGGCCTCGCGGACGGCCTGCGGGCCCTCGGCTAGGAACTCGCCGCTGCGGGCGCGCCCCGTGCGGGTGGCCAGTCGGGCCACTTCTCGAACCTTTTCGGCACGGACGTTGGTCATGGTCACTTCGTTGTCTCCGGCAAGATTCATGAGAATGACTTTACCGGGGATACGCCAAAGGGACGGAATCGCAAGCGATTCCGTCCCTTTGGACCAGAGCTTTAAGCGCTCAAGGACTAGGCGTCCTTGATCTGCTGGCGGGACTCGCCACCTGCAGGCTCGAAGCCGGCAGCCTTGGCTGCTTCAATGCTGTTGAACCAGTACTCGGCGTCGGTCTGGTCGTACCAGGTCGAGCCCGGGACGTGGTACTTGTTCGACTGGGCGTTGCCCTTGATGATGAAGCCCTCGGGAGCGGCTTCGCCTTCGACGGCCTTGACGGCGCCTTCGATTTCAGCCTTCTCGGCGGCCGGAGCGGCAGCCTTCTTGGCCGGAGCCTTCTTGGCGGCCGGAGCAACCGGAGCTGCGGCGGCGGCCTTCGGGGCGTTGACATCGGCCGGGAGGGCCTGCTTGGCAACGGCAACGAGCACGGCGAATGCCTTGGCATCCGACACTGCCAGCTCGGCCAGCATGCGGCGGTCAACCTCGACCGATGCAGCCTTCAGGCCCTGGATCAGGCGGTTGTAGGTCAGGTCGTTGGCGCGGGATGCAGCGTTGATGCGCTGGATCCAGAGGCGACGGAAGTCACCCTTGCGCTTGCGGCGGTCGCCGTAGCTGTAAACGAACGAGTGGAGCAGCTGCTCCTTGGCCTTGCGGTACAAGCGCGAGCGCTGACCGCGGTAGCCCTTGGCGCGTTCAAGAATGACGCGACGCTTCTTATGGGCGTTTACTGCCCGCTTCACACGTGCCACGTGTGTACTCCTTTGTTTCTGTTCCGCCTGGCCTCAAATATTGGGCCGGCAAAAAATCTTTAAGTGGTCGGGAATCCAGGACAGGATTCCCAAGACGGACTGGTGTTAGAGACCGAGCATCCGCTTGATGGTCTTGACGTCCGCCTTGGCGACCAGCTGGTCAGAGGCCAGGCGACGGGTGATGCGGGAGGACTTGTGCTCCAGGTAGTGGCGGCGGTTGGCCTGCTGGCGCACGAGCTTGCCGCTACCGGTGAGCTTGAAGCGCTTCTTGGCGCCACTGTGGGTCTTGAACTTCGGCATATCCGCCGTTCTCCTTACTTGCTCCCGGGATCCTTTCGGACCGGGGATCTTGCGAACTCCCGCGTTTGGGGGAATCCGTGGTTCTGGTGTTGCTCTTGCGAGCGTGCCCTGCTCGGGGTGACCCTACTTGGTCGTCCCGGGCTTGGCTGCGCGGGTTGCGGGCTTGGGACCCGGCTTGCCCGCAGGCTTTGGTGGCATGGCCATCGGCTTGGGAACGGCCATTGGCTTCGGGGCCGCAACGGGCTTGGCTGCGACGACCGGCTTGGGAGCCGCTGCCGCTGCCGGCCTGCTGGCCGCCGGACGTGCTGCTGCCGGTGCCTTTGAGGCTGCCGGACGGCTGGAGGCCTCGCGAGTCGGTGCCGACCTGACAGGGGCCTTGGCCGCTGCGGGGGCTGTCCGGACCGGGGCCACCTTGGGTGCTGCAGCTGCTGCGGCCTCTTCGGCTGCTGCCTCTGCACGGACCTTGGCAAGCTTTTCCATGATGTCCGACTCGATGACATCGGCAACCGAACCGCCGATGTCGCCCTGGGGCTCCGAGGTGTCCATCTTTGCCTTGGGGTTCGCTGCCTTGGCCTTGTCGGCATCGCGCTGTTCCAAGCGACGGGCTTCGGCCTTGGCCTCTGCCTTGTTCTTCAGCGGCCCGACGACCATGACCATGTTGCGGCCATCGATGCGGGGAGTCGACTCAACGACGCCCACTTCGGCAACTGCCTCGGCGAACTTGTTGAGCAGGCGAATGCCCATTTCCGGACGCTGCTGCTCACGGCCACGGAACTGGATCATGGCCTTGACCTTGTCACCGGCTCCAAGGAAGCGAAGTGCGTGTCCGACCTTGGTTTCGTAGTCGTGCGTGTCGATCTTCAGACGGAAACGAATTTCCTTCAGCACGGTGTTCGTCTGGTTCTTGCGGGTTTCACGTGCCTTGACTGCAGCCTCGTACTTGTACTTTCCGAAGTCCATCAACTTGCACACGGGAGGCTTCGCGGTGGGCGCGACCTCCACGAGATCAAGGTCGGACTCGACGGCAAGACGAAGTGCATCCTCAATACGGACAATGCCAACCTGTTCACCGGCAGGGCCGACAAGCCGCACCTCTGGGACGCGGATTCGATCATTAATGCGTGGATCGCTAATGTGTTGCTCCTGAGTAGTTCGAAGTTCGAGGCCACCGCAGCAAAAGGAAAGGCCCTCGGCTGCAAGTGCAGGCGAAGGCCCCAGATTCGATCGATGAATAAATCATCCAGCCGACATTCCCCGCGGGGTCATCGGCACCGAACTTACCCGGCCGCCTGAATCGGCTGCTGCGGGTGGGAGTGGCCTCCACTTGCGTACTGATCCATGGCTCCTTGGTCACATCCACCCGTTGGGCGACGCTTCCAAATACACGGATTCAGTCGGTCTATGGAAAGCTTAGCAGTATGAGCACTCCTGAAACCAATCCGGTCTCCACCGACGCCACCAACGAGATCCGCGACATCGCCGAAGTGGCTGCCGTTGAAATCATCACCACCGCCGCCGTTCACCTGATGAGCGCCGCCGCCGTCAAGTGCGGCCTGGCCGCAGGCGACGACGCCGAAGAGCTGAAGGACCTCGACGAGGCCCGCAAGCTCATCACCGCACTGGCCGGCCTGGTCACGTCCGCCGCCCCGGAAATCGGCTCCCAGCATGCAGGTCCGTTGCGCGACGGCCTGCGCTCGCTGCAGCTGGCATTCCGCGAGGCCTCGACCTTCCCGGACGAGCCGGGCAAGGGCCCGGGTGAAAAGCTAACCGGCCCGGTGAACTAGCCCACCGCGTTTCCCGCGTAACACTGCAAGATTTTGGCGGCCTGCCGCCGAGAGGTTTCTCACAGGATGGTTCCGGAGAATCCGAACCACCGGGATCCACCCGGCCGCATTGCTGATCAAGTGCCCCGCTTCACGGCGGGGCACTTGTTTTTTGTCCGCCGAACCCTCAGCCGGCCCTAGGCATCTTCGATGAGCGTGCGTGCCCGCGTGGTCGCACGGTGCCGGCGCACCTGCTGTGCCACCAACGCCACGGCACACACCAGGGCGCCAATGGCTCCGACCATGAGGAATCCGGAGTAGGCGCCGAAGGCGTCAACCGTCGCGCCGGTGATCGGCGAGCCCAGGGCCGTGCCGCTGGTCAGCGCCGAGCCGTACCAGCCCATGGCCTCCCCGCGCCGCTTTTCCGCCACCAGGTCGGTCAGCCATTCGGAGGCCGCCGACAGCACCGGGGCGCACAACATGCCGGGCAGGATCGAGAGCAGCGCCAGCGACCAGGTGTTGGTGGCGAACGCCATCGGCAGCGTGAGCACCGCCATGGCCAGCAACAGCACGATCGGCGAGATGCGCCGGTTCTGGCTGCCGTAGAGAAGTCCTCCCACGAGCGAGGCGCCGCACCAGAAGAGGAACACGATGCCCAGCTGTCCCTCGCTGTGCTGCTCGTCAAGCAGCGACAAGATCCCTACCTCGGTGCCCGAGAGCACCAGTCCGGCGCCGGAGGCGGCAATGAACACCGCGATCACCGAGGCGCTGACCCAGCCGAATTTGTGGCGGAACTCCCGTCCGCGGGCGGCGACGCGCGCCCGCGCGGACTTGGAACCGGCAAGGATCAATTCGCCTTCGACGTCGGCCAGGCCGCCGGGCCCCGCGGCAATGAGCGAGGCCTCGGCCCCGAGGCGCTCCTCGTGCGGGTTGGGCTTCTGGGCCACCGCCCCGGGCTGGCCCGAGCGGGTGGGCGGATTCAGGATCATCAATGCCACGCCGCTGAGCGAGGCCGCCGCGGCAATGCCGATCATCCCGACGGTGGTGTCCAGGGACGTGGCAACGATCCCGGCGGTCGCCGGCCCGACGATGAAGACCAGCTCGGTGCCCATGGCATCCAGGGCGAAGGCGGATCGGCGGGTCTCCCCCGTGGTCATCACGCCCAGCGCCGTGCGCACCACGGAGAACACCGGAAGGGAAAAGAGCCCGCCGGCGAACACCAGCGGCAGCACCCAGTAAAACGAAACCTGCGGCACGATGCTCCACACCACGGCCTCGGCGATGATGGAGGGAATCAGCGCCCGGCGCAGCCCGTACATGTCCACCACATGGCCGCGCCACGGCGCACCCAGCGCGATGCCGATGGTCATCAGGCCAACCACCAGGCCCGCGGGTCCCCAGTCCATGCCCAGCTCGTTGACCAGGTGCAGCAGCAGGAGCATGCCGACCGTGGCGTGCGGCAGCCTGGCCACCATGCCGATCAACAGCAGCGGCGCGATCCGGGGCTGGCGCAGCAGTTGGCCGTAGCGACCGAATTTCACGCCCACGTGCCGGGGTCTGCGGAGGGTCCTGCCTTCAAGGCAACCTCGAGCGAGTCGACGTTTTCGGCAAAGTCCTGGTTGGCGGAGAGCCGGGCGTGGATCCGTGAGACACACTCGCGGGCCGCCGCCTCGTCGGTACCCGGGCGGAACGTGAATTCCAGGCGCAGTTCCGGCCCGGATCCCCCGCCGGCCACGGAGGCACCGGCGGCCGTGCGTGTTCCCACCCCGCGGCCCGGGGCAATCTGGATCGAGGCAAGAGCCTTCTCGTCACTGGCCTGCTCGGCCACCACCGCAGCAAGGTCCTCGCTGAGGTAGCTGGGAATCCACTCCTGTTGCCGGGCGAGGGCCCACATGCCCGGGCGGCGCAGCACGAAGGTGAAATCGGCTCCGGGGTCCAGGACCAGCATCTGGGCGTCCTCGCTTACCGCCGAGAGGGCTGCCCGCGGCGCGTAGACGGCCACCGGGCGGGCCTCGGGGTGCCAGGCCTGGAGGTTGTCGACGCTGCTGAACACCGGCAGGGCCTTGCGCCCGTCGGGGGCATTGAGGGTGACAAGTGCCATGTCGGCTTCCTTGTCCTCGGCAAAGCCGTGCTCCCCCATGCCGCCGTCGGCCAGCTGCGCCACGACGGCGATGTAGACGCGGGCGCCGGCCAGGGCGGCGTGGACCTGCTGCTCGCCGCCGCTTCCGGCGATCAGTCCGTCGAATGCCGCCCGCAGGTTTTCATCGATCAGGCCGTTGTCGTTGTCGAAGTTGTGCAGCGGGTTTCCTTCCCCACTGAGGTCCCGCCCTTCCCATTCCTGCCCGGCGGAATCGCCGGATCCGCCGGCGCGCGCCAGGGCCGCGGCGATGTGTCCGGGCAGGTGGCGTTCGGCGCCCTGGCCGGCGGGGGAAGAAGGAGAATTCGCGCTCATATCCACATGCTATCTTGCGCCCACGTCAGCGGCGGATCGCGCGTATTGGCGCCTTGCCGCCGGTGCCCATGTGCCGGGCCGGTTCGCCATGTGCCAACGCCGAAGTGGGTGTGGCGAAGCTCGCCCGCCGGCGCCGCCGCAGGGCCTTGGTCGGCACCTCGCCCGAACATGGAAGGGGGCAGGTCCGCCGCGCGGCCCTGCCCCCTTTCCATTCAACGCTTGACGCCGGTCAACGGCGCAGGCGGCTGTGCCCTAGCGGCGCCCTGCCACGTCCAGCGCCTCGGCCATGGTGAACTTGCCCGCGTACAGGGCCTTGCCCACGATTGCGCCCTCGACGCCGGCCGGGACCAGTTCGCGCAGCACGCGCAGGTCCTCGAGGCTGGAGATGCCGCCGGAGGCGATGACCGGCTTGGCGGTGCGCTTGCACATCTCGGCCAGCAGTTCCACGTTGGGTCCGCGCAGCGTTCCGTCCTTGGTCACGTCGGTGACGACGTAGCGGGCGCAGCCGGCGTCCTCCAGGCGTGCGAGCACGTCCCAGATGTCGCCGCCTTCCTTGGTCCAGCCGCGGCCCGAAAGCACGGTGCCGCGCACGTCAAGGCCGACGGCGATCGCCTCGCCGTGGCGGGCAATGGCACGGGCGGTCCATTCCGGGTTTTCCAGGGCCGCGGTGCCCAGGTTCACGCGGGTTGCACCGAATTCGAGGGCGCGTTCGAGGGATTCGTCGTCGCGGATGCCGCCGGAGAGCTCGACCTTGATGGTCAGTTCCCTGGCGATGCGGCCCAGCAGCTCGGTGTTGGCGCCACGGTCGAAGGCCGCATCCAGGTCCACCAGGTGCACCCATTCGGCGCCGGCTTCCTGCCAGGCCAAGGCGTTCTCGAGCGGATCGCCGTAGCTGGTCTCGGAGCCGGCCTCGCCCTGCACCAGGCGCACGGCCTGGCCGTTCACCACGTCGACGGCGGGCAGCAGCTCGAGGATGTTGTTTTGGTTCTCGGACATGATCGATCCTTAGGGGTCAATCCCGGGCCGGCGCCGGGTGCGGCCGGCGGTGCCCGGAAGGAGGAAGGTGGTTAGAGCGTCAGGAGGTAGGCGCAGAAGAGCGCAGCCCCGGCCAGCACCCAGGCGGTGATGATCCAGGAGATGTGGGCGCGCTGCTGGCGCAGCGAGAGCGCGCCGCCGGCGAGGATGCCGGCGACGCCCATGAGGACAATTGACCAGATCAGCATCCCTAGAGGCTCGCCAACCAGTTGCGCAGCAGCTTGGCCCCGGCTTCCCCGGACTTCTCCGGGTGGAACTGCAGGGCGCACAGCGGGCCGTTCTCGATCCCGGCAATGAACGGAACCCCGTGCTCCGCCCAGGTGACCTGCGGCGGGATCATCTTGGGCTGGGCGACGTCGAAGTTCCATTCCTGCACCGCGTAGGAGTGCACGAAGTAGAACCGTTCGTCCTCGATCCCGGCGAAGAGCTTGCTTCCTGCCGGAGGGGTGACGGTGTTCCATCCCATGTGCGGGATGACCGGGGCCTTGAGCAGTTCCACGGTGCCGGGCCATTCGCCCAGTCCCTCGGTGCGGATCCCGTGCTCCACGCCCTCGTCGAAGAACACCTGGTGTCCCACGCAGACCCCGAGCACCGGCCGCCCGCCGGCGATGCGGCGGCCGATCCAGCGGATGGCGCCGACCTCCTTGAGCGCCTCCATGACGGCGGCGAAGGCGCCCACGCCGGGCACGAAGAGCCCGTCGCATTCCAGGATGTCCTCGGGCTTGGCCGAGAGCTTGACCTGGGCGCCGGCGGCCTCAAGGGCGCGGACGGCCGAGCGGACGTTGCCGGATCCGTAGTCCAGGACGGTGACCGTCTTGGCTGCCATCTACAGCGCGCCCTTGGTGGAGGGGATGGCGTCGCCGATCCGCGGGTCGACTTCCACGGCGTCGCGCAGCGCGCGGGCCAGGGCCTTGAACTGGGCCTCGACGATGTGGTGCGGATCGCGGCCCGAGAGCACCTCGATGTGGGCGCAGATCTGGGCGTGGAAGGTCAGCGACTCGAACACGTGGCGGGTCATCGACCCGGTGAAGTGGCCACCGATCAAGTGGTATTCCTGGCCGGCCGGCTCGCCGCCGTGGACCAGGTAGGGGCGCCCGGAGATGTCGACCACCGCGCGGGCCAGGGCCTCGTCCAGCGGGGCGTAGGCGGTGCCGAAGCGGCGAATGCCCGCCTTGTTGCCCAGTGCGGTGCGCAGCACCTCGCCGATGGTGATGGCGGTGTCCTCCACGGTGTGGTGCACGTCGATGTGGGTGTCGCCGGTGGCGCGCACCGTGAGGTCGATCAGCGAGTGCTTCGACAGCGCGGTCAGCATGTGGTCGTAGAACGGGACGCTGGTGCTGATCTCCGAGCGGCCGGTGCCGTCCAGATCAAGTTCGACAAAGATGGAGGACTCGCTGGTGATGCGTTCGAGGCGAGCGCGACGACCCGTGAGTTTTTCGGCAGACATGCACATTCCTTTAGATCAGGCGTTGAGACGAGGATGCGGGGCGGCGGCCGGCAGGTGTGCGGCCGGGCAAATTCTGCAAGCCGCCCGCCGCCACCGGCTCCACCGCTCCAAGTTTAGCGTTAGAGCGTGTGAGGCCCCTGATGGAGCAGTTCCTCGAGACGGACAAGGAACGCGGTGGTTTCGTCCTCGGTGCCGGCGGTGACCCGCAGGTGTCCGGGAATTCCCACGTCGCGGATGATGACTCCGGCCTCGAGCAGCCCTTCCCAGATGGCCTTGGTGTCCTTGACTCCCCCGAAGAACACGAAGTTGGAGTCGCTGGAGGCCGGGTGCAGGCCCATGCGGGTGAGCTCGTTGACGATGCGGTCGCGTTGCACCTTGATGGCCTCGACGTTGGCCAGCAGGATGTCCGCGTGCTTCAGTGCCGCATTCGCCGTTGCCTGGGTGACGGCAGAGAGGTGGTAGGGCAGCCGCACCAGGCGGATGGCGTCGGCGACTTCCGGGGCCGCGGCCAGGTACCCGAGGCGGGCGCCGGCCAGGGCGAAGGCCTTGGACATGGTCCGCGAGACGATGAGCCGTTCGCGACCGGGCAGCAGGGAAAGTGCCGACAGGGTCCCGGTGTGGGCAAATTCCGCGTACGCCTCGTCGACGATCACGATGGCGTTGCTGGCCCGGCCGGCCTCGTAGACGGCTTCGACAACATCCAGGCCCAGCGCGGTTCCGGTGGGGTTGTTGGGCGAACACAGGATGACGATGTTCGGTGCAGCCTCGCGAACCTGCGCAGCGGCGTCCGCCGCCGAAAGTCCATAGTCGGCCGAACGCACGCCGGCAACGTAGGTGGTGTCGGTTCCGGAGGCCAGCAGCGGGTACATCGAGTAGGTGGGAGGGAAGCTCATGACGGAGCGGCCCGGTCCGCCAAAGGCCTGCAGGATTTGCTGGAGGACCTCGTTGGAGCCGTTGGCTGCCCAGACGTTGTCCGCTTCCAGCCCGTGGCCAAGATAGGCGGCCAGGCGTACGCGCAGCTCGGTGAATTCACGGTCCGGGTAACGGTTCAACCCCACGGCGGCCGCCGAGACCTCTTCGACAATGGCGCGATGCACTTCGGCGGGGACCGGGTGGGTGTTTTCGTTGACGTTCAGCTGGATGGGGACGTCAATCTGGGGTGCGCCGTAGGGTTCGAGACCTTGAAGATTTTCTCGCAGGGGCAGATTTGCCAGGCGATTTAGCCGTTCATTCACGGGTCAAGTCTACGGCGGGGGCAGGTGGGCCCGAGAATCATGGCCGGCGCCAAGGGTAATAATCGGTTCGCAATGAGCCGATGCGGCGCCCGAGGACACGGCCGGGGCAGGGCCCTAGCTTCCGGTGGGAACGAAGAGTTCGGCGCCCGGGAGCAGCACGGAGCTGTTGAGGTTGTTGAGGTCGCCGATCTGGCGGACCGCTTCGCGGGGTTCGAGTTGCGGTGCGAATTCGCGGGCAATGCCCCAAAGGGTGTCTCCCTCGATGACGGTTACGCTCACTGCGTTGACGCCCAGCGGGATGTCCGCGGAAGCATTTGCCGGGGAGAGGAACAGCCCCAGGAGCATGAGCACTGCGGCGCTCACCACGAAGATGGGAAGCCCGATCAGCACGAATTTCCCGCGGCGGGTCAGTCGTAGCGGAGCCAGCGACGGCTGCGGTTCGGGCAGGTAGTCGTTGGATGTAACAAGGTGGAGCGGGGCCGAGAAAGCAGTGTTTGCCACGTCTTTGCCTTTCCTCTGAATTCGCTGGTCCGACCGGGTCCAGTTGGCCCGCAATCGAACATGCGACGGTTATTCGAACGCACCTTTCGAACATGTGTTCGTAGTGCGTATCTTATTTCTAGCACTTTTCGACGACACGTGTCCAGATCTGTTCGAACAAATCTTTGAAAGCAGTGACTTTGTCTACTAGGATGGTGGTTGTGGGGCGATGTATTTACTACACCAGCCCACACCGACAATTTGCGGCACGCGCGGGCAACCGGCGACGATCGGGATGAGGCATTGACAATGACGACCGAACAACGAACCCCTCGACGCGACGCGAAGAGCCTGACAATCCGCCAGAAGAAGGTTCTGGAAACCATCCAACGCTCCGTGAGCAGCAACGGGTACCCGCCGTCGATGCGGGAAATCGGGGACGCTGTGGGACTTGCCAGCCTCTCCAGCGTGACCCATCAGCTCAGCCAGCTCGAGAAGCTTGGCTACATCAGGCGCGATCCGCGCCGCCCGAGGGCAATGGAGATCCTGCTGCCGCTGCAGCTCAAGAGCGAGGCAAAGCTGGAGGTCGTGGAGGGCCAGTCGGAGCTCAAGGCAGCCAACGGCATGAACGTCTCGGAGCTGACGACCTCCGCCGACACCGCCATGGTCCCCCTGGTCGGGCGCATTGCCGCCGGCGGGCCGATCCTGGCCGACCAGGCGATCGAGGACGTTTTCGCACTGCCGCGCCAGCTGGTGGGGCACGGTGAGCTCTTCATGCTCAAGGTCAGCGGCGACTCGATGATCGATGCGGCCATTTGCGACGGCGACTGGGTTGTCGTGAGGCGCCAGCCCACGGCCAACAACGGCGACATCGTCGCGGCGCTGCTCGAGGACGAGGCCACCGTGAAGACCTTCCGCCAGCGTGACGGGCACACCTGGCTGCTGCCGCAGAACTCCCGATACGAACCGATCCTTGGTGACGCCGCAACCGTCATGGGCAAGGTCGTATCGGTCATGCGTTCCGTCTAGGGCCGCAGCAACAACTCATCCCCAAAACACCCGTGGGGGCCGATCACCGGATCGGCCCCCACGGGTGTTTTGCTTCCCCTGCCCATCAACCGCAAACGGGACGGGCAGCGCCAGGGGCTCAGCCTTCGCTGAGCCGTTCGAGCGCGGAGATGACGGTGGCCTTGTTCGGCGTCGCCCACAGCGGCGGCAGCGAGGCGCGCAGGAAGGTCCCGTAGCGTTCGGTGGCCAGTCGCGAGTCCAGCACCGCAACCACGCCCTTGTCATTGACCGAACGGATCAGGCGGCCCGCGCCCTGGGCCAGCCGCACCGCGGCATGGCTCGCGGCCACGGCCATGAAACCGTTTCCGCCGTGCTTGGCGATATCGCGGCTGCGCGCCGAGGAAAGCGGATCATCGGGGCGCGGGAACGGGATCTTGTCAATGATGACCAGACGGCAGGCGTTGCCCGGGACGTCCACGCCCTGCCACAGCGTCATCGTGCCAAACAGGCAGGTGTCCGGTTCGGCCGAGAACTGGTCGACCAGCGCCTTCATGCTTGATTCGCCCTGGCACAGGATGGGGATGTCCAGGCGCGCACGCAGGATTTCCGCGGCTTCCTCGGCCGCCCGGCGCGAGGTGAACAGCGCCAGGGCACCGCCGCCGGAGGCCTTGATCAGGTCCTCGATTTCGGACAGGGTCTCCTGGGACATTTGGCGCCCGGGCTTGGGCAGGTGCTTGGCAACATACAGGATGCCCTGCTTGGGGTAGTCAAAGGGGCTGCCCACGTCGACGCCGTTCCAGGTCGGTGCTCCGTCGCCCACCAGGCCCAGGGAACCGGCAACCGGCTCAAAGGCGGCGCCGATGGCCAGGGTCGCGCTGGTGAGGATGACGGTGCGGCCGTCGAACAGGCCCTCGCGCAGCTTTCCCGCGACGGACAGGGGGGCAACCATCAAGGTCGGCTGGCTGGATTCGTCGGGCTGGACATAGCCCTCCCCCGGGCTGAAGTGGCCGGGCCGCGACGCCCAGATCACCTCGCGTTCCTCGGTCATTTCAAGCATCTTGGTGCATTGATCCACCAGGTACGTGACCTGGGAGCGGGCCATCTGGCGTCCGCCGTCGGCGGGCGCGTTGGCCTCGGGCTTCGAGTCGGAGAGGACCACGCGTGCGGCCTCGGCGATCTGGTTGATGGCAGCTTCCTGGTCCTCGTTCAGCCCGCGGGCCATGAGCCCGGTGGGGACGCCCTCCAGGGCACGCTGCAGGGCCTTGGCGCCCTGGTTCAGCGCGTCCACGCTCACCGAGCAGTGCTTGCGGGCGGCCGAGGCCGCGGTCTGGACCATGTTCACCGACAGGGGCCGCGTCACCGAACTGGTCACGCGGTCCTGCAGTTCGTGGGCCTCGTCAATGATGACGGTGTCGAAGTCCGGCAGCACGGCCAGGCCCTCGAAGGCAGAGACAGCCAGCATGGCATGGTTGGTGATCACGACGTCGGCGCTGGCCGCGCGGGCACGGGCCAGTTCGCTGAAGCACTCCGAGGCCATGGGGCACTTTTGGGACCCCAGGCAGTCCATGGCGCTGACCGATACCTGGCGCCATGCCTTGTCGCTGACCCCGGGCGTGATGTCGTCTCGGTCTCCGGTGTCGGTTCGTTCGGCCCACTGGCGCAGGCGCACCACTTCCTGGCCCAGCGCCGAGCCGGGGCCATCGGAGGACCCGCCGAGGACGGGGGTGCCGGATTCCATCGAAAACAATGCGCCTTCGTCGTCGTCCGGGTAGCCGCCGCCGAGCTTGTATTGGCACACGTAGTTGGAGCGTCCCTTGACCAGGGCCACGTCCATTTCGCGCGGCAGCTTGTCCTTCAGCGAGCTCAGCAGGCGGGGCACGTCGCGGCCGACGATCTGCGCCTGCAGCGCCAGCGTTGCGGTGGAAATCACCACGGGCTTTTCCGATTCCAGCGCGTGGGCCAGCGCGGGAACCAGATAGGCCATCGACTTGCCGGTTCCGGTTCCCGCCTGCACCAGCAGGTGTTCACCGGTCTCCATGGCCCGCACGACCTGGCGGGTCATTTCGTGCTGCCCCGGCCGGCTTTGTCCGCCCATGCTGGACACTGCCTCGTCCAATAGGGCGATGACCTCTGTTTCCTCAGCCATGAATACTAAATTGCTCCACTTCTGCGGCCATGCTTTCGCGGACCTTCACCATCATGCGGGTTCCCGATTCGGTGTGTTCGACGGCCAGGATCTCGGCCTCGGCGCCGTGGAGCTTGTTGACCACGTCGCCTCGATCATAGGGAATCATCAATTCTAGTTGGACATTGGGCCTCGGGATTGCGGCGCTGATCTTTTCGAGCAGTTCCTGGATGCCTTCGCCGGTGCGTGCCGAGACGATGGCGTGGTTAGGCTCGCGCTGGCGCAGGCGCTCGACCACGAACGGGTCCGCGACATCGGCCTTGTTCAAGACCATGAGCTCAGGGATGTTTCGCGCATCGACGTCGTTGAGCACCTCGCGGACGGCCTGGATCTGGCCTTCGGGATCCGGGTGCGCGGCGTCGACCACGTGCAGGATCAGGTCCGATTCGGCAACCTCCTCCAGCGTGGAGCGGAAGGCCTCGATCAACTGGGTGGGCAGCGACTTCACGAAGCCGACCGTGTCGACGAGCGTGTAGTTCAGTCCGTCGCGGGTCTCCGCCTGGCGGACCGTCGGATCCAGCGTCGCAAACAGGGCGTTCTCGACCAGGACCCCGGCGTCGGTGAGCCGGTTGAGCAGCGAGGACTTGCCGGCGTTGGTGTACCCGACGATGGCCACCGACGGCACCGCGTTGCGCTTGCGGTTTGCCCGCTTGGCCTCGCGGGCCGGCAGCATTCCCTTGATCTCCTTGCGGAGCTTTGCCATGCGGTCGCGGATGCGGCGGCGGTCCAGTTCGATCTTCGTTTCACCCGGGCCGCGGGAGCCGATGCCGCCGCCGGCGGCACCCACGCGGCCGCCGGCCTGGCGGGACATCGATTCGCCCCAGCCGCGCAGGCGCGGAAGCAGGTATTCGAGCTGCGCCAGTTCGACCTGGGCGCGGCCCTCGTGGCTCTTGGCGTGCTGGGCAAAGATGTCCAGGATCAGTGCCGTGCGGTCAATGACCTTGACCTTGACGACGTCTTCGAGGGCACGGCGCTGCGAGGGGGCCAGCTCGGTGTCGATGATGACGGTGTCGGCCCCGGTCGCGGCAACGATTTCGCGCAGTTCCATGGCCTTGCCCGAGCCCAGGTACGTGCCGGGATCGGGTTTCGCGCGGCGTTGGACCATCCCGTCGAGCACTTCCGAACCGGCGGTTTCGGCCAGGGCGGCCAGCTCACGCAGCGAGTTTTCCGCGTCCTGGGCGGTCCCCTCGTTCCAGATGCCGGCCAGCACGACGCGCTCGAGGCGCAGCTGGCGGTATTCGACCTCGGTGACGTCCTCGAGTTCGGTGGACAGGCTTGCCCCGCGCTTCAGGGCGCGGCGTTCGGCCAGCTCCTGCTGGTCCCCGTCGGTGGACGAATGCTCACCGGTGAGCTTGCTCAGCGCCTGGGCGCGGCCGGAAAGGACGCCCTCGTCCTCGGGAGCACCGAAGTGGGTGCTCTTGCTGGCGGCGGCCTTGTCGCTGGCCAGGATCCGTTCGATGGCTGCCTGGATCTGGGCCTCGTCCATGTCGTTGTCCTGCGGGCCGGAAGGCTGTGGATTGGTCATGTTCCCCTTAGTTTGCTGTAATCCAGAATAGTGCCCCGTACCGACAAGAGCGTCCTTGTGCGTGGATTGATTGCCGGGGTGTCCGTGTTCGTTGAATGGATGCATGGTTTGCTCCTTGCCTGGGGCGCCGGATGTGGAGAGACGTCCCAAAGGTGGTGTCCGTGTCATGAACCGGGCACGGGGCCCGTTCGGGATCGGATGGCGATTGCGTGGGTTGCCGGGCGGTGCGCACACGGCGGGGGCCGTGTCGATCCGGATGCCGGACGCCGCGCCGCGGAACCTTGTCTCGCAAAACGTCGTTGGTCTTGGAAGGTCGACTGCGGCGGGGTGACTTTTCGGCGCGACGCTCTCGGGCCCGGCAGGGGTCGACTTCCGGCCAAGGAGCAAATGGCTCTCTCGGGGAAGGACCGGGGACCGTCGCGTGTCCGGTGCGCCTTAAATGTAAGTCATACGGAAAACTCTATCACTTGCCCCGGCGGCGCGCATTGAGGCATCTCACACATTTTTGCGGCCGAATCCGGGGCCAGGGTTTGGGTTTGCCGCCCCCGGGCGGTTAACCTGCCAAGATGACCCCGGAACATTATTTCAGCGCCCAGCCTTCCACCCCAGAGAAGCGGCGCCACATCAGCGTCAAGTTGCGCGGCGCCGAGCACAAGCTGCAAAGCTCCGGCGGCATCTTCAGCCCGGACCGGATCGACAAGGGAACCGCCATTCTTCTGGACGGTGTTCCGGACCCCTCGGCCAGCGGAAACCTCCTGGACATCGGCTGCGGTTGGGGCCCCATCGCACTCTCGATGGCACTGGCCTCCCCCGCGGCAACGGTGTACGGGGTCGACGTGAATGAACGAAGCCTCGCCCTGACGCGTGACAATGCCGCGACCCTGGGCCTGAAGAACGTGGTCGTTGGGCTTCCGGAGGCAATCGACCCGGACCTGCAGTACAACACCATCTGGTCCAATCCGCCCATCAGGATCGGCAAGGAGGCCCTGCACGAGCTTCTGCTGCTGTGGCTGCCGCGACTTGCCCCGGGCGGGACCGCCTGGCTGGTGGTCCAGAAGAACCTGGGTGCCGATTCCCTGCAGAAGTGGCTGGGCACCGTCATGCCCGATGACTGGGGCATCGAGCGGGTCTCAACGGACAAGGCCTTCCGCATTCTGAAGATCTCACGCCCCGAGGCTTCCTAGTCCCCTGTGTGCCGATGGCCGGGTTCCCCTGGGGGAACCCGGCCATCGGTGTCAGATCTCGGTGATCTCGCCGCGGGACACCAGGACCGCGGGGCCGCTGAGCACCACGTGTTCCCGGCCCGTGGCACCCTGGGTGAATTCGATGCCCACCTCGCCGCCGGGCACCTGGACCTTCCAGTTGAGAATGTCCTGGGCGTGGGCCCAATGGCGGGTGGCCGCCGCGGCGGCGCAGGCCCCCGTGCCGCACGACAGGGTCTCGCCCACGCCGCGTTCGTGCACGCGCATGCGCAGCGACCCGACGCCGTCGGTGACGATGGGGTCGGCGGCCAGGACGTATTCGACATTCGTTCCCTGCGGGGGCAGCGGCTGGACGTCTGGGATCACAAAGAGTTCCAGGTCCTCCAGCTCGCCGGCGTTGGCCACGGCGACGACGGTGTGGGGGTTGCCCATGGAGATGCTCAGGGCACCGCGCGCCTTGTCCAGGCCGGTGGTGGTGACCCTCGAATCGAGCCCGTTTTGGGTGGCGGCCTGCTCGAAGATGAACTCCCAGGGGCCCATGTCCACGGCGTAGCCGTCCTCGAGCCGGGTGACGACCTTTACCCCGGCGCGCGTGCCGATGGGAAGCCGGGAGCCCACCGGAAGGTCCACCAGCTTTTCGCTCAGCAGGAAGTGCACGAAGACGCGCACCCCGTTGCCGCACATCTCGGAGATCGATCCGTCCCCGTTGCGGTAGTCCATGAACCAGTAGGCGTCCGGGCTAGTTTCCAGCACTTCCCGGCCCTCGGCCAGGGTGGCGGAGGGAACCGCGCGGATCAGCCCGTCCCCGCCGATGCCGCGGTGCCTGTCGCACAGGGCGGCGACCTGTTCGGCCTCCAGCCGGTGTTCATCGAGCGGATCGGCAATGAGGACGAAATCGTTTCCGGTTCCGTGCCCCTTGGCATAGGGAAGCCGCCCCACGACGGACTGCAGGCTTGGGGTGGTCACTGGTGTGGGGTCGTTCGCGATCATGGTTACAAGAATACGTGCCGCAAAACCCCGGCACCTATTTGGGTCCGGGCGGGACCCGGTGCGGAATCAGGATTCCCGGATGCGGGCAAGGACCCGGGATGCCAGGGTCCTGTCCGTGGGGTCGAACCAGCTGACCCGGTCATCGGCACCGAACCAGGTGACCTGGCGCCGGGCGAATTGCCGGGTCGCGATGACCGTCTTTTCCGTGGCGTCCTTTTCCGACATGGTGCCGTCGAGCACGGCCAGGAATTGCGCGTAGCCGATGGCCCGCGACGCGGTCTTTCCCTCCCGCAGCCCCTGGGCATCGAGACGGCGCACCTCCTCCAGCAGGCCGAGTTCGACCATCCTGCCCACCCGAGCCGCGAGGCGCTCATGCAGCGCGGTGCGGTCGATGTTCAGCCCGATCTGGAGTGCCGGGGCGTGGTATTGGCGTTGGGGCATGAACGAGCTGAACGGCTTGCCGCTGATTTCGTGGACCTCCAGGGCGCGGATCAGGCGCCGGTCATCGAGGTTCCTGGCCGCGGAGGCCGGATCCACCTCCGCCAGGCGTGCGGCCAACGGGGCAATGCCCGCTTCGGCGGCCTCTGCCTCCAGCCGCCGGCGAATTGCCGGATCGGTCGGCGGGAAGTCGATCTCGTCCAACGCCGCCCGCACATACAGGCCGGACCCGCCGACCAGGATGGGCACCAGGCCGCGGCCGCGGATGTCGTCGAAGGCATGGCGCGCCTCGGCCTGGAAGCGGGCGACGCTGGCCTCCTGGCGGACATCCATGATGTCGAGCAGGTGGTGCGGTATCCCGCCGCGTTCTTCCGGCGGAAGCTTGGCGGTGCCGATGTCCATGCCGCGGTAAAACTGCAGGGCGTCGGCGTTGACGATTTCGCCGCCCAGCTCCCGCGCCAGGGCGATGGACAGGTCGGACTTCCCCGTCCCGGTGGGGCCGACGACCGCGAGGACCGGCAGCTGCTCGGAAGCCATGCCCCTAGCCGCGCACCATCAGGGAGGGCATGCCCAGGTTGGTCTTGCCCCCGGCCGCGCCCGAACCGGGGGCGGGAACCGCGCAGCTCTCGGCCTGGGCGCGGTCCCAGGCGTCACCGGCGCGCGAACGGCGCAGCGAGTACTGTTCGGCGCACGGGTCGGAGACCAGGTGGAAGGCCGCGGCACCGGTGATCGGCACGGTGACCAGGTCTCCCGGGCGCGGCGCCTCGGCGCCGGCCGGCACGGAGAAGTGCACCAGACGCTGGTCGGTGGACCTGCCGGAGAGGCGGTGGGTTTCCCCAGCCTTGCGGCCGGACTGCTCGGTCACCAGCACCTCGACGGTGCGCCCGACCTGCTTGGCGTTCTCTTCCTTTGCAATGCGGTCCTGCAGCGCCGTGAGACGTTCGTAGCGTTCCTGCACCACGGCCTTGGGCAGCTGGTCGGGCAGGTCCGCGGCCGGGGTGCCGGGGCGCTTGGAGTACTGGAAGGTGAAGGCCGTGGAGAAGCGCGAGGCCTCCACCACGTCGAGCGTCGCCTGGAAGTCCTCCTCGGTCTCGCCAGGGAAGCCCACGATGATGTCGGTGGTGATGGCCGCGTGCGGGATCTGTTCGCGGACCTTGTCCAGGATGCCCAGGAACTTCTTCGAGCGGTAGGAGCGGCGCATGTCCTTCAGGACCTTGTCCGAGCCCGACTGCAGCGGCATGTGCAACTGCGGCATGACGTTGGGGGTCTGCGCCATGGCCTCGATGACGTCGTCGGTGAAGGCGGCGGGGTGCGGGCTGGTGAAGCGCACGCGCTCCAGGCCCTCGATCTGCCCGCAGGCGCGCAGCAGCTTGCCGAAGGCCAGCTTGTCGCCGAATTCGACGCCGTAGGAGTTCACGTTTTGGCCCAGCAGGGTCACCTCGATCGCGCCGTCGGCGACCAGCGCCTCGATCTCGGCGAGGATCTCCCCGGGCCGGCGGTCCCGCTCCTTGCCGCGCAGCGAGGGCACGATGCAGAAGGTGCAGGTGTTGTTGCAGCCCACGGAAATCGACACCCAGCCGGCATACACCGACTCGCGGCGCGTGGGCAGGGTCGAGGGGAAGACGTCCAGGGACTCGAGGATCTCCAGTTCCGCCTGCTTGTTGTGGCGCGACCGGGCGAGCAGGGTCGGCAGCGAACCGATGTTGTGGGTGCCGAAGACCACGTCGACCCAGGGGGCCTTCTTCAGGATGGTCTCGCGGTCCTTCTGGGCCAGGCACCCGCCGACGGCAATCTGCATGTTCGGGCGTTCGCGCTTCAGCGGTGCGAGCATGCCCAGGTTCCCGTAGAGCTTGTTGTCCGCGTTCTCGCGCACGGCGCAGGTGTTGAACACGACCACGTCGGCGACCTCGTCGGTCAGGGCCTCGTCCTTGCGTTCCAGCCCTGCGCCCTCCAGCAGGCCGGAGAGGCGTTCGGAATCGTGGACGTTCATCTGGCAGCCGAAGGTGCGCACCTCATAGGAGCGGGGCATCTCGTCGCCGTCAATCTGGGTCATCGGTTCATGCTCAGTCACCGTTCAAGGTTACCCAAAGTTTCGTGGCGCACCATCCCGGGGCCGGCAAACGTCCAGGCGGTGTCATTCGACGTCCTCCGACATCCCTGAAACAACACCACGCGTTCACCAGCGACCGGTCAGGTGAATCACGTCCGCGCCACGCCACCGGTAGCCACGGACGCCAGGATCCTTCCATCGCGTTGCTGTTCGGGCAGCTGCGCGTAGCTGCATCGGAGCGCGCCGTCCCCCGCGTCCGGATACTCCCCTCAGGCGTCCTCGAGCTCGGCGAGCCCTCGGTACGCGGCCTCACGGATGTGTTCCAAGAGTTCGTGAAAGCGGTTCGTTTGCTTCCTCAGTAACCTGCCGTTTTGGTAAAGCATCAGGTCATTCGCGCTCCCCGCGCCGCCCCTGAGGGATTCCAGAATCCCCTTGTAGATCCGGCTCGCTTCCGAGTCGGTCGACGCCGTGCCAAGTTCGATGGCTTTCACCCGAAAGATCTCGGACCAATCGGGTTGCGAATATTCGGCAAGGATCTCCGAAAGCTCCGTGACCATGCGAACGAGGTTTTCGATACCCAATGTGCCCGTTTTCCCTTCACGTCGGCTTTTCCCGTAATCCATGTCCCCACTATCAAGACGGTTTCAACTCGACGATTGGGAGCGTGGAACGCGGATTTCCTACATGCGTCGCTGTCGCAGCCGGCTGTAAATCCATCGATGGTTTTCGTCTTGATGACGAGTTCCGCACATCTTCATTTCCTCGCGCCGCGGTTCGCACGGCTGCGAACGGCCAGGGAGTCTGGCGCCTTTACCGTGGCCAGCGTCCCGCAGGGCACTGCCCCCGCGACTGGGCGCCACTGGTCGATCATCAGCCTGCATGCACTCGTGTCTAGCCGCGGGAACCGCCCCACCAACGAAAACGTCGGGCGCCGCGGACATGGCCGCTGGCAAATTTCCGCAGTTCGTCAATAAGTGCGTTGAAACGGTTCGTCGCCTCCGAGTTGACGGACCCGTCCGCATTCGTGACGGGCCTGTCGCTGATCGTCATCGGGCCCGCCCGGAGCGATTCCAGGACCTCCCGGCAGATTTCCGCCAAACGGTCGCGCGAAACGCCCGCCTCGAGTTCGCGGGCGAATTCGTCGTAGGCACGGGCCGCCTCCGGCAGTCGTTCCTTCTCAAGGTATCCGGCGAACTCGCGCATGATGCCAGCGATGTCCATGAATGGTTCCCTTTCTAGTTCAGCGGCCACGGTGATCCCTTCAAGGATGCTTCCGGCGCCTCGCCGATAGGCGGCGGAGCCAGCTGCGCTTGTTTCAGTCGGTAATCGGACCTGCCCTCAAGCTCGGCCAGCCCTGCATGTGCGAATCGGTCGAGATCCCGAGCGACGCCGGGGATTTCACGCGGAAGGTTTCAAAGCATTCCGGCCGCGAGTGTCCAGCGAGGATTTCGGAGATCTCCTGGATCATGTGGATCGGGTCTTCAGTGTTGTCGAAGGCAACATCAGAACGGCAGCCCCCAGGCGTCGCGCTCCAGGGGCCACATGACATGACGGTCCTACAGGATGTCCTCGTGGAACAAGGATTGCCACCGATACAACCCGCCGTCGTATTCGAGCAGGACCCGGCGATGGAGCAAATCGTGGAATTCCCGGCCCAGCAACGGTTCGATGAGTTCGCGGCTCTTGTCCGTCCGTTTCGTCCACTCGGGCCACCGCTGGCCCACGGGAGTGCATTCGACCTCCATGAGGCGGCGCTGGTCCCCGGTTTCGTCCGTCAACCACCGCTTGCGGATCTTGGGCAGGTTAAGCGTATGCGCCCACGCCCAGGCTGTGTCTTCTTCCGGCACAAACTCGTAGACGGCTTCCAACGCTGCAGGCTCGACGCCATGGGCTTTCCCCAAACGCTCCAAGGCAAACGCGAACCGCCGCGGCACCGCTACCTTCTCGGAGCGCACCGCTTCGGCCAAAAACCCCAGCGCCGCGCCGGGTTGGCCCGCGCCGACCAGCCCATAGGCGTGCACCCGTGCCTCGGCAGACAGGACGTCCCGGAACCACGAGGCAACCCACTGGACATCCATCAGGGCACGTCGTGCTTCGGCACCCTCGAGGGGCCATTGCTGGTCCGCTGCTCCGGGCCGGGACGAAACCCAGGCCCCACGTCGCCGTTCGCCTCCGGTCTGCCAGCGTGCCCGGTCCGCCGCGGAGACGACGCCCCGCGCCGCCGCTTCATCCATGCGCTCCTCGTTGGTCAGCAACAGCGATGGCCACGAGGTCGCGCTCAGCAGGCCGACGGGGTCCTTGTCCCGGACGCGGAACGCGGGAATCGCCGCGCCGGCCGGCATGGCCTCCACGTCGTAGACCCTGCCCCTGAAGATGTCTGCCGGGGCGTTTCCAACCCGGCGCACCCGGTACCCGGGGGCGCCATCGTCCGGTCCGGTGGAGTCGTGGTCCTGGTTTGTCATTAGGGAACCCTCAAGTCGCTGTTGGGCTGTTCGGCATAGGTGTACCCGCGGTAGCCGTTCACTTCCACTCGTTCCATTTGGTAGAACGGGCTTCCGTGCAGGTCGACCCCGATGTCCGTCAGGTTCTTCCCCTGGGCCATCTGGGACCTGATCCAGAGCCGGTTGACGTCAAGATCCACCCGATCCTGCAGCCAGGAGGCCGGCCGGTGCAGCACGTTTCCCTCGCTGGTTTCGAAGAGATTGCGGATCCGTGCCGGGGTCCCGTTGTAGTAGCCGGCCCCCGTCGCGTCGGCGAACGGCGTCACGCGCCCGTCCATCCACCGTCCCATGATCGCGGTGTCCGCATCGGGCCGCGTGGTCAGGGGGCGGATGACGTTGTTCACGACGGGGCCGGAACGCAGCAGCGCACGCCCGGCGTAGGTTCCGGCGCCGGCGCCGAACCCGCCCGTGGCCGCACCCATGCCCATCCCCGTCCCGGTGGCCTGGAGGTAGCCCAGCGGTGTGTGAGGTCCCGGCCCGGTGCCATAGGTGTAGGCATTTCCGGCTCCGCCCGACGTGGCTCCGGCCGCAACGCCTTCGGCGACGGCCGCCCTGACACCGTTTACCCCGAGCGCGCCCATGCGCCCGGCCATGACCGCGCCGCCCAGGCCGCCGGTCACCGCCATGACGGCGGTCTGGCCCCAGTTCACGTCTCCCGTGGTGGCCTTCTGGATGATGACGTCGGCACCGGCACCGATCAGGGCCATGCCCACCGGTCCGCCCACGCCGGTGGCCATCAGCACGCCGCCGGCCACGACCATGGCCCCTCCGGCAACGTATTCCCAGTTCTCGCTCATCCAGTCCCCGGCCGCGGCCAGGGCTCCGTTGTTCGATTCCCGGTAGGCGGTCAGCTCGGCCTCGGTCACCGGGCGCAGGCCCAGCGGGTCGATGGCGTGCAGCGGGTCGTTGCCGGCATACGAGTAGGGGTTTGACGCCCATCCGGCACCTGCCACCGGATCCAGCGGATCGACCGAGAGGAAGCCGCGCGTCGCGGGATCGTAGGCGCGGGCGCCGAGCCAGTCCAGGCCCGCCACCTGCACCCCGCCGTTGGCGCCGATGCCCAGGCCCGCAGGCAGGCCCGGCACGGTGCCGGCCGCCATGGCCCAGGGGTTCGTCGCCTCGGTCGGGTGGGCGCCGCGCCAGCCGGCTCCCAGCAGGCTGCCGTCAACGGCGGCCAGCCCGCCGGGCAGGGCGGTGACCGAACGCTCCCCGATGGAAACCACGCGCGGGGCGTACTCGGCGGTGTCCCACCAGAGCGCGGTGCCATCCACCTCGGCCAGCTCGCCCAGTGCATCCACCCACAGCGTGTGCAGCGCCCCGGATCCCTGCGGGTCGGTGTGCTCCACCGTGCGCAGGGTGCCCAGCCCGGACCATCCGTAGCGGGTGGCCCCGTCCGGTCCCGTGCCCGCGGTGCGCCTGCCCGAGGCGTCATAGGTGTACTCGGTCCTCCCCGCGCCGGTGGCGGTGGCCAGCAACTGGCCGGCCGCGTCGTAGGTGGAGGCGGTGGTGTGCCCGTTGGCGGTTTCGGCAACCATCCGGCCGGCCGCGTCGTAGCGCCAGGTGGTAACGGTTCCGTCGGCCTCCTGCATGCGTTCGAGCTGGCAGGCGCCGTCGTAGGCGTAGCGGGTCTCAGTCCCGCCGGTGCGGATCGCGGCGATGCGTCCGTCCGCATCGCGCACCAGCTCGGTGGCCTGGACCCCGTCCGGGGTGGTCACGGTGTGGCGCACCAGCGCCCCGGCCTCGTAGTCCCAGGCCTGCAGGGTGTCCCCCGCGGTGGCGCCCAGCAGCTTCCCGGCCGCGTCGTGGGCATAGGTGATGGTGCCGAACACCGGGTGTTCCACGGCCGCGAGGCGGCCGGCGGCGTCGTGCCGGTATCCGGTGCGCGTCCCCTGCGGGTCCAGCAGCGCGGTGCGCCGCCCGTCCGCGTCGTATTCCCAGGCCACGCCCGCACCGTCGCGGGTTCGGGAGACCAGCTGGCCGCGCCGGTTGAAACGCAGCTCGTGCAGCACGGACCTAGAATCTGGGCGGCTGCCGTCGGTGATGCGCACGGCGCGCTCGCGCGCATCGCGCTCGATCTGCACCAGGATCTGCCCGTCCACGGATGTGGTGGCCGCTCGCCCCGCGGCGTCGTAGCCCCAGGCGAGGCGCTGCCCGCCGGGGGCCCGCTGCCAGAGCGGGCGGCCGGCCGTGTCGTAGCCGGCAGTCGTGGTGCGGCCCAGCGGGTCGGTTTCCGACACGACCCGGTCCCCCTGGTCGTAGGTGCGGCGCACCACCGATCCCAGCGGGTCGGTGCTGGACACCAGGCGGCCGCGTTCGTCGTACTCGTAGCGGGTCACCCCGCCGAGGCCGTTGACGGCCTCGGTGAGCTGGCCGGCGGCGTCGTAGCGGAAGCGCCGCATGCCGAACACCGCGTCGGCGGCCCCGGTGAGCCGGCCCGCCTTGTCGTAGTCGTAGCGGGCGGTGCCGCGCGCCGGCAGGCTGCGGGAGATGACCCTGCCCATGGCGTCGTAGCGGATGCGCTCGGACTGGCCGTCGGGGAAGGTGCGGGCGACGATGCGCGAATCGGCGTTGTAGGCCAGGGTGGTGCGGGCCCCGGAGGCATCGATGTTCGCGCACGGGCGTCCGGCAGCGTCGTATTCGATGCGGGTCACCGCCCCGGTCGGGGACACCTGGGCGGTCACCCGGCCGGCGGCGTCGCGTTCGAGCCGGGTGAGCCCGCCCTCGCCGTCGACGAGCTCGACCACGCGTCCGCACAGGTCATAGGTGGCCAGCTCGCTGCTGCCGTCTGCCTGCTCGGAGGCGACCGGGCGGCCGTATTCGTCGCAGCGCAGCGTGCCGCGCTCGAATTCGTCGGCGACGCCGAACGCGCCGGCGGCCGGGTCCACGGAGAATTCCTGGCGCACCCCGGTGGGATCCACGACCGCGGACAGCTCCCCGTTCACCCCGTACTCCCGTGCCCAGCTGTTGCCCTCCGGGTCGGTGATCCCGGTCAACCGGGAGAGCGTGTCGTGGGCGAAGCGCCATTCGGCGCCGTCGGGCAGCTGCAGCGAGACCACCTGGCCCAGGTCGTCGAAGCGGCGCGCCACCGCGCGGCCCAGCGGGTCCACGGTGCGTTCCAGCTGGCCGTGGGCACCGTGCTCCATCACCGTGCGTGCGCCCAGCGGGTCGGTGATGACGGCCAGGGCGCCTCCGGGAGCGTATTCGAAGCGCCACAGCGCCCCGTCGGCGTCGCGGCGCGACGTCAGCCGCCCGGCGCCGTCGTAGAGGTAGGAGGTGCGGGCCCCGCCCGGGGAGACGGCCTCGGTGACCCGGCCGGCCTCGTCGCGGTGCAGCCGGGCGGTGTTTCCGAAGGCGTTGGAAATGGCCTTCAGGTCCCCGAACCGGTCGTGGGCGAACTCCATGACGACCCCGGTGGGATCGGTGATGCGCGCCAGCAGCCCGTGGTTCCATTCCAGCTCGGTGCGCCCGCCCTCCGGGTCGATGACCACGCTCGGGTTGCGCGCGGCGTCATCCGGATACTCATAGGTCACCACGGCGCCGGTGCCACTGACCACGGTCAGGGGCCGGTCCGCCGCATCGTAGCCAAAGTTGAATTCGGCGCCGGTCGGGGTCAGGGTGCGGATGCGCCGGCCGCGCTCGTCGTAGGCGTGCACGCTGAGGCTGCCGTCGCGTTCGGTGGCGGACACCAGGTTGCCCCACCGGTCGTAACCCATCGACTGGCGGTTGTCCTGCCCGTCGATGACGCCGACGAGCCGGCCCTTGGCATCGGCAATCCAGGTGTTGGACCGGGTGCCGTCCTCGTCGGAGACCACTGTCAGCCGGCCGGGCAGGTAGGCAAATCGGGTGGTGCGCCCGAAGGCGGAGACCTGGGTGAGCACCCGGCGCCGGTCGTCGTAGGTGTTCACTGCCTCGGCCACCCCGGCGGCATCGATGACGGCTTCGATCAGCCCGACTTCGTTCCACCGATAGGTGCGGGTTCCGCCCGGACCGGCGGCAGCGACCAATTGCCCGGAGGCGTCGTAGGCGAAGTCCACCCGGCGACCGTCCGAGGCCTCGAGCCGGGTGATCCGCCCGCCGTCCTCGGGCTCGCCGGAGTATTCGGCACTGACCCACCGGCCGCGTTCGTGTTCCAGGCCCGTGATCCGCCCGTGGGCGTCGTGCAGCGCGGTGATGCCGCTGCCCGGGCCGCGGTCGGTGGACAGCCACGTGCCCGATGCAGTGAACACCCATCGGGCGCCGGCGTTGTCCGAGGCAACCAGGACCTCGGCCGTGTCCGCGTCCGGGGTTCCGGTGCCGTCGTGGGCCGGTTCGCCCGAGGCTGTCATTGAGTCGCGCCGCAGCCACCAGTTTTCGCCGTCGGCGCGGTCCCAGCCCTCGCCCAGCCGCGGAAAGCGCACCTCTCGTCCGTCTGGCAGGACCAGGGAGGCGCCTTCGTCGTCCAGCTCCAGGCGCACCTCGAAGATCGAGGCCCAGCCCGGACCGAAGACCCCGGTGGCCTCGGACAGGGAGTTGTACATCCGGGTCGCGGCCAGGTTCGCTGCCGCCCCGGCGAAGCCGAGGTCGACCTCGGGTTCCAGGAAATTGCCGGTCGAGGTGTTAACCGGGTCGTTTGAATAGCCGGTCGTCGGCGGTCCGCCGTAGGCCTGCGCCGGGGTAATCGTCAGGTCCTGGCGCGATGCACCAACACCCTGGGAAGCCAGCGCCGCCAGCAGCGCGGCGTTCGACAGCTGCGAGACGTTGCCTTCGCCGCCCGCGGCGGCAAACGCGTCGGCAATGGTGCGCGCCCACAACACGTCCTGTTCGTTGGCCTCAAGCCACTTTTCGAATCCGCGGACCACGGGGCCGGCGCTCAGCCGGCCGTAGCTGCAGCGGGCCGAGAAGTCGGCCAGGTGCCCGCGCAGGGAGCCGGGCGTCCCGGCCAGGTCCGAGTTCAGGTTCGCCGATCCGGTGGCAAATGTACGCAGGTCGCTGGGCCGGGCTGCCGAGGTTCCGCCGCCACCGCCGCCGTTGCCCGGATTCGGGGTTTGGCGTACGCCGGTCCGCGGTTCGGATGCCTGGACCGAGACCGGGGCGGACGGCGGGCCGACCGGCGGATCCTCTTCGCCGAAGACCGCGTCGACGGCGTTGAGGAAGATATTCGCGTCGCGTTCGTCCTTGCGTTGCTTCCATTCCCGGGCCAGGCGCCGGCGCTCGTTTTCGCTGTGCGCCTGTTCCTTCAGTTGCTTGGCGCCGTCGGCCGCTTCGCGCAGCCGCGCCGCAAGTTCGCTCGCATCGGAAGAGGCCACGCGGGCGTTGTCGGCAAAGAGCTGGGAGAAGTGGCCCTTGAATTCCGTGCGTGCCGCTGAGACCAAGGAAGACCGCGATCCGGCCTGCCCCTCGATCTTCGACGCCGCGGCTCGGAACGCGCCAATCAACGCATTGGCGGTACCGAAATCAAATGCAACGTCGTGCTCAAAGGCCCCCAGATTGGCCACGTAATACTCCCTCATCAGCCCGCGGGAACAGCCAGTTCCCCGAAAAAACCACCCGGGCACCGTCGATGCCCCGAAAAGATATTGAATGCGCCCCCGTCGTCTGTCCGGCAGGGCCGGTGACAACGGGGGCGAAGGAAAATCCGGCTAGTTGCCGCCGCCTGCGGTGAAGATGTTCGTCGAGATCTGGTTCAGCTGGCCACGCAGCTGCTCGAGTTCGGTGCGTGCCTTGTCCAGCGCGGCCTTGGTTTCCGGCCATGTGGTTCCCCGGAATTGGGCTGCCAGCGGGCCGTCCCATACGTTCGGGTCGGAGAGGAGGCGTCCCTGGGCGTCCAGCTGGCTGATCTGGTCGGTGAAACCGCCGTTGATGATCGCCTGGATCTGCTGGATGGCGGTCTTTGCCTGCTCTGTTGATAGGACACGCGACATGAAATCCTCCAAGGATTCGTGGGGTGGTCAGCAACTCCAGCGCGATTGCCGGAGACTCGAACGTGAATAACTCTAACAAGATGACATGGATTTTTCCAAGGATTACAGGCCGTGGGATCCACCTTGGGTGCACCGCGACGCACGAGAGACGGTGGGCATCCGGCCGGATCCCGCCCATCGATTGCCCGGCGACCCGGATCGGGCGGCAATTGCCGTCCGGCAGCAGCACCGGGGAAGTCCGCGTTTTAGTCCTGCTCTCCGAAGCGGACTTCCCACTCTTCACGCGCGATGCGGAATGCCATCGAACCGCCGTAGCCCTTGCGTGCGAGCATCCCGACCAGGCGGCGCAGCGCCTTGTCGCGGTCCGCGCCCATTGAATCGGGCCGCAGCTTGGTGCGCACCAATTCCCTGGCGCGTTCTTCCTCGTCGCCGTCGTCGATCTGTTCCAGGGCCTGCTGGGCGGTCTCGTCGTCCACGCCCTTTTCCCGCAGTTCGCGCTTGATTGCCCCGCGGGCCAGGCCGCGGCTGCGGGCGCGGGACCGCACCCAGCCCTCGGCAAACGCCTCGTCGTCCACGAGCTGGATCTCCTCGAACCGGTCCAGCAGTTCCTCGGCGATGTTCTCGGGGATCTCCTTTTCCAGCAGCTTCGTCTTCAGCTGCGCCCGGCTCTTGGCCGAGGCGGTGAGCTGCCGAAGCAGGATGGCGCGTCCCTTGGTGGCATATTGCTCATCGCTCAGCTCAAGTGGTTCCTTGGCTTCCCGCGGGGTCCTCTCCCGGGTCCGGGGAGTCCGGGTCGAGGTGCGCTTGGCACCGGAGGGAGCCGAGCGTCCGCCGCCGCCCCACGATCCCGTGCCGCCGGCGCCGCGCTTGGGGGTGCGTGCCGAGCCGCGTCCGGCGTATCCGGCGCGTTCCCCGAAGGCGGGCTTCGCCTCCGGCGGTCCGGGAGCCTCCTCGGGCGGCGGGGCCGTCGAGGCCGCCTCGCTGTGCGCCCAGACGGGGATTTCGGAGAGGTCGCCCCAGTCCGAATTGCCGTCGGCCGGGAACGACCAAAGCGGCCGTTCGGCTCCCTGTGGGGAGTCGGACGAACCGCCCTGGTGTTTGGTGGTGCCCACGGAACTAGGACTCCTTGACCACGCGCAAGGTCTCGCCGTTCTTGTCCTCGGCGGCCTGGCCGATGCCAAGCTTCTCGAGGATCTGGCGTTCGAGTTCGTTGGCGAGGTCAGGGTTGTCGCGCAGGAACTTGCGGGCGTTCTCCTTGCCCTGTCCGAGCTGGTCCCCGTCATAGGTGAACCATGCACCTGACTTCTTGACGAAGCCCTGGTCCACGCCGATGTCGATGAGGCTGCCTTCGCGCGAAATGCCCTGGCCGTAGATGATGTCGAATTCGGCCTGCTTGAACGGCGGGGCCATCTTGTTCTTCACGATCTTGGCGCGCGTGCGGTTGCCGACCGGCACCGTGCCTTCCTTCAGCGTTTCGATGCGGCGCACGTCGATGCGGATCGAGGCGTAGAACTTCAGCGCCTTGCCACCGGTGGTGGTCTCCGGGCTGCCGAACATCACGCCGATCTTTTCGCGCAGCTGGTTGATGAAGATCGCCGTGGTGCGGGTCTGGGACAGGCGGCCGGTGATCTTGCGCAGGGCCTGGCTCATCAGGCGGGCCTGCAGGCCGACGTGGCTGTCGCCCATCTCGCCTTCGATTTCGGCCCGGGGCACGAGGGCTGCCACGGAGTCGATCACGACGATGTCGACGGACCCGGAGCCCACGAGCATGTCCATGATTTCCAGGGCCTGCTCGCCGGTGTCCGGCTGTGAAACCAGAAGCGCATCGGTGTCGACGCCCAGCTTCTTGGCGTATTCGGGATCCAGCGCGTGCTCGGCGTCGATGAAGGCGGCGATGCCGCCCATGCGCTGGGCGCTGGCCACGGCGTGCAGGGCAACGGTGGTCTTACCGGAGGATTCCGGACCGTAGATCTCCACCACGCGGCCACGCGGCAGGCCGCCTATGCCCAGCGCGATGTCGAGTGCCACCGATCCGGTGGGGATGGCGGCAATGGGTGCAACGGTCTTGTCGCCCAGTCGCATGACCGAACCCTTGCCGTATTGCTTGTCGATCTGTGCAAGTGCAGCTTCGAGGGCCTTCTCGCGATCTTTACCAACGGCCATTGTTCACCTCGGTTGTTAGGGCCACCCAATGAGGGGTTTGGCCGGTACTCTTTGTCTATCCACGAGCGTACGACGGGTGGCCGACACTTTAGTTTCGGGGCGTCGTTGCTGTGGAAAACCCGGCAACGTGCACCCCGACGAACTCTCACTGAGAACTCTACACTCTTCCGAACAGATATTCGAAGGCGGTGGGCGTGTTCCTCGAATATTCTACCGCTTCTTGATCGGCTGGTCCCTGCCCAGGCGGCGCTCGGGCGGCACATCCTGCATCTCGCAGACCGCCAGCCACACGTCCCGCGGAGGGACCCCCTTGGCCAGCGCCTCCTGGGCACTGACCCCGCCCACGGCGGACAGCACCAGGGAGGAAGCCAACGTGCGGGAATAGCCCGCACCGAACTCGTCGTCCATCAGACGCCAGAAATCACTCAATCGCACCTTCGCAATTGTGCCACGGGAAGCCCGGGCCTTAAGCAACAAGACCCCCGTGCCGGAGTCCTGTTCACGATGAACGGACGCCCGCACGGGGGCCCTGCAACGGAGCCCGGGTACACCACCGGGTCCGTGTGGGTTGTCTAGTGGCTCGGGGCCAGGCGCTTGCCGAGTTCAACCGGATATTCGCCAGCGAACTCGCTGGTCAGGTCCACGGGAACCGTATCCGGAATGGTGATGCCTTCTGCGATGGCAACGCGGTCGCTGACCTCGCGGAGCATCAGCGAGAGCGGCACCTCGAGGGCGCCACAGATCGAGGAGAGAAGCTCGGATGAGGCTTCCTTCTGTCCCCGCTCGACCTCGGAAAGATATCCCAGGGAGACGCGGGCACTGTGGGAGACTTCGCGCAGGGTGCGTCCCTGGCGTTGACGTACATCGCGGAGCACGTCGCCGATTTCATGTCGAAGGACTACCATCTTGCGCTCCTCTTTGTCGCGGCGGACCTCGCTCTGTAGGCCCACATCACGCCAACGGACCACACCGTTTACCGATACTGGTTGCTTGACCATGTGCATTGCCTTTTGTTCTCCGGTCCTAAGATGCCTTGTGGGGCGATCGGTGCGGGTCACTGTATTGTGCCCGTCATGGGTAATAACTGCCGGGAGTCGTTTTTTGTTCCCACGCCCCCACCTTAGCCATTGCCGCGGGTTATTTGCCACAACAATCGCAAATCGATCTGCATTGGTGTCACAAAACGATTCATAGCCACCATGCCCCATCAAGCTGTGTGCTTGCTGGGCACCAGGTGGGAAGCAAGCAATTCCAGTGCCGCCACGGTGCTCGAGAACCGGATCCCGGCCCGGTCGCCGGCAAAGCGGTGCTCGGTGAAGCCGCTGCCCGAGCCCGAGGCATAGCCCAGGAACACGGTGCCCACGTCCTTGCCGTCGTGGGCCTCCGGACCTGCGACACCTGTTGCGGAGACGGCGAGGTCCGCCCCGCAGGCGCGCCGGGCGCCCACGGCCATCTGCCGGGCAACCTCCCCGTCGACGGATCCCCGCTCGGCCAGCAGCGCCGGATCCACGCCCAGCACCCTGGCCTTGACCGAACTCGAGTAGCTCACCACCCCGCCCTGCAGCACCGCGGAGGCGCCGGGCACCTCGGCAAGTGTTGCCGCGATCATTCCGGCGGTCAGGGATTCGGCGGTGGCAAGGCTGGTCCCCGCGGCCTTGGCGGCGGCGATGACCCGACCGGCCAGTTCGGCGCAGGTGCTTGCGTCCTGGGGTTGTGTCATCTGCCCGGGTCCTTTGGCGTTGGCGGGCGGCGGCTAGCCGCGCGGGGTGGCCGCGGCGCGCAACTGCCAGGCCTTGATCAGGTAGTCCAGGCCGGTGACGACGGTGACTGCCAGGGCCAGCAGCATCACGATGAACGCCACCGCGTGTAGCCAGTCCAGCGTGTGGGTCCACGGCAGCAGGTAGAGCAGGATCGCCGCGGTCTGCATCACGGTCTTGAGCTTGCCGCCGCGCGAGGCGGCCATGACGCCGTAGCGGATGACCACGAGGCGCACGAGGGTGATGCCCCATTCGCGCACCAGGATCACCAGGGTGATCCACCAGGACAGCTCGGCCAGGATCGAGAACATCACCAGCGCGGAGCCGGTGAGCAGCTTGTCGGCGATCGGGTCGGCGATCTTGCCGAAGTTGGTGATCAGCCCGCGGCTGCGGGCCAGGTCCCCGTCCAGCTTGTCGGTGTACATGGCCGCGGCGAAGATCGCCACGGCCACCCAACGCATCAGCCCGTAGTCCTTCTCGTCGGCCACCAGGGCCCAGACGAAGAACGGGACCATGAGGATGCGCAGGACGGTGAGCACATTGGCGATGTTCAGGGTCGGCACGTGGGCCGGTTGCGGGTTCGCTGGGGTTTCAGTCACGCCTCAAGGCTACCTTCCGGTGAGGTTCCAGGCGTCTTCCGAGCCCTCGTCGTCGGCGCCGTCGTGGTAGTCAACGGCCTGTTCGAAGCCGTCGAGGTCCTCCGCGACCAGGTCGGTGCCGTAGTGGTTGGCGTTGGCGTTCTCGGCCAGCGCCGCCTCGGTCGCGGTCGGGACCACGTCGCCGGCGCCGGTCTCGTCCCCGCGCATCGCGGCGAGCACCTCGGGCAGGTCGTCGGGCTTGACCAGCACGTCGCGGGCCTTGGAACCCTCGGAGGGTCCCACCACGCCGCGGGACTCGAGCAGGTCCATGAGCCGGCCGGCCTTGGCGAAGCCCACGCGCAGCTTGCGCTGCAGCATCGAGGTGGAACCGAACTGCGTGGTCACCACCAGCTCGGTGGCCTGCAGCAGCAACTCCAGGTCGTCCCCGATGTCGTCGTCGATCTGCTTCTTGGGCGCCTCGGCGGCGACGTCGTTGCGGTACTCGGCCTTCAGCTGGCCCTTGACGTGCTCGACGACCGAGTGGATCTCGGATTCGGTGACCCAGGCGCCCTGCACGCGCATGGGCTTGGAGGTGCCCATCGGCAGGAAGAGCGCGTCGCCCTGGCCCAGCAGCTTTTCGGCGCCGGGCTGGTCGAGCACCACGCGTGAGTCGGTGACCGAGGAGGTGGCAAAGGCCATGCGCGAGGGCACGTTGGCCTTGATCAGGCCGGTGACCACGTCAACGGACGGGCGCTGGGTGGCCAGCACCAGGTGGATGCCGGCGGCGCGCGCCAGCTGGGTGATGCGCACGATCGAGTCCTCGACGTCGCGCGGGGCGACCATCATCAAATCCGCGAGCTCGTCGACGATGACCAAAAGGTACGGGTAGGGCTTCATGATCCGCTTGGAGCCCTCGGGCGGGACGGCCTTGCCGTTGCGCACCGCCTTGTTGAAGTCGTCGATGTGCTTGAAGCCGAAGTTGGCCAGGTCGTCGTAGCGGGTGTCCATTTCCTTGACCACCCACTGCAGCGCCTCGGCGGCCTTCTTCGGGTTGGTGATGATCGGGGTGATCAGGTGCGGGACGCCCTCGTAGGCGGTGAGTTCCACGCGCTTGGGGTCGACCATGACCATGCGCACCTCGTCCGGGGTGGCGCGCATCAGGATCGAGGTGATCATCGAGTTAACGAAGGAGGACTTGCCGGCGCCGGTGGCGCCGGCCACCAATAGGTGCGGCATCTTGGCGAGGTTCGCCACGACGAAGCCGCCCTCGACGTCCTTGCCCACGCCCATGACCATCGGGTGGTCGGTCTTGCGGGCGTTGTGGCTGCGTAGCACGTCGCCCAGCACCACGATTTCCTTGTCGGCGTTGGGGATCTCGATGCCGATCGCGGACTTGCCCGGGATCGGGGAAAGGATGCGCACATCCGAGGAGGCAACGGCGTAGGAGATGTTCTTGGACAGGGCGGTGACGCGCTCGACCTTGGTGCCCGGGGCCAGCTCGATCTCGTAGCGGGTGACCGTGGGGCCGCGGGAGAAGCCGGTGACCTTCGCGTCGACCTTGAACTGGGTGAGCGTGTCGGTCAGCGCGGCGACGACCGCGTCGTTGGCCTCGGAGCGTTCCTTGGACGGCGGGCCGGCGGGCAGGAAGTCGGAGGCCGGCAGCGTGTAGGTGACGTCCCCGGAGAGCTGGAGCTGTTCGGTGCGCGCCGGGATCGGCGGCAGCGGGGCGGCGGCCGGGCGCGAGGGGATCTGCGGGATCGCGCCGGTGGCGTCGTCGTCGTAGCTGGCCAGGTCGATGGCGCTCATCGCCTGGGTGTCGGCCTCGGGCTCCCGGCCCAGTCCCACCGCGTCCATGATGGCGGCGCGGTCGCGCTCGTCCTTGGTCGGGCGGCGCACGCCCGGGCGGATGGCAGGCTCCTCGTGGGCGGTGTCGACCGCCTCGTCATAGAGGTCCACCGGGTGGCTTCCGGGTGCGATCGTGTGGTCGTAGGCGTCGGTGATCACGGCCTGGTCGTAGGCGCCCTCGCCGGTGTTGCCCAGCAGGTCCTCGGCGGACCTCTCATCGGCGTCCTTGTCCTTGCCGAAGAACCGCGTCTTCTTGCGCGGCTTCTTCTCCGGCTGCTCGTCGTAGAGGTAGGACTGGTCGTGCTCCTCCCCCGTGAGCTCCACGGTGCCGGTGCGGGCCCCGGGCTCCGGGTGCTGGCCCATGAGCTTTTCGTAGCCCTCGCGGAAGCGCGCGGGGATGTGCCTGAACGGCGTGGCGGTGAGGATCATCAGGCTCAGCAGCGCGAGCACGATCATCACGGCCATTGCCCCGGGGCCGGAAATGAGCCCCGCCAGCGGCAGGGTCGCCAGGGCGCCGAGCATTCCGCCGGCCCCCCAGAGCTCGTCAAAGGGCGCGGAGATGGCGGGCAGTCCCCCGACGACGTGGGAGATCCCGGATCCGGCCAGCGAGAGCAGGGCCAGGCCGATGCCCACGCGGTTGTTGGCGCGGTGCTCCTCCGGCCAGCGGAAGAGCCGGATCGCACCGACGAGCAGGATCGGCGGCATGAGCGCGGCCATGAACCCGAAGCTGCCCCCGGCCACCGCGTGCACGAACGCGCCGTAGCCCGGTGCCTCGCGCAGTCCCCACCACTCCACCGAGGCGATGACCACGGCGAGGATGACCAGGAAGAGCCCGGTCCCGTCGCGGCGCACCTCGTAGGGCGGGTGCACGTCGCGACCGACCTTGCGGAAGGCCCCGCCGGTGACGCGCGCGATGCCCATCCAGGCGGAACGCACCATGCGCACCGGCAGCGGGAAGTCGTGCTCGACCGGTGCGGGTGCGCCCTTGGAGCTTCGGGTCGTCTTGGACGGGGAGGTCGACGCACGCGGTTTGCGCGTGGTCGTTTTCCCCTCGCCTTGCGAGGAGGTACGTGGGGCCATGGCTCTAGGGTATCGCCCGCCGGCCCCGGGACCCCGAATTTACACGGTTCACCGGGGAACCGGGGCTGTGGAGAAGCATCACAGGCGTTGGCGGCGTGCAAGGAATCGTTGTGGAACGGGGCAGCCGCGGCGAATGTATACGGAACTGATTCGAAGCCTTGGTGCTGGCTCAAAGACCAAACGGCACCGATCCATTCAGCTTTCCGGCATCATCGCTTGGTTTCGTTGGGATGTTTCGTGTGCACTTGCTCGATGTAGACGTTGTGGCCCACGGTGTAGAACCAAAGGCGGGCGTCGCCCTTCGCCGTGGGCTTGTGCTGCCATCGTTCATGCGTGGACCCATCACGTTTCACCATGCCCAGTTCGCCTTTGAGCCGATAGTTCGTGGGCGTACTCACCATCGGTGTACGCGTCAAGAAGTCCCAGGTGTCTACCAGGGAATTCCGGGTCGTCGCTTTCAGGTCATTCCAACCACGTGCAGCCTGAGTCGTTGCGAACCAAATGTCAAATTCGCTTTTCTTCGTCGGGCGCTCGACCTTCTCGCCTTTCGCCATACGCTATGGACGCTCGACTTTTTCGGCCGCGTCAAGCCACTCCACCGGAGCCTTGCCAAGGCCGGCAGCGATGGCAGTGGCGGTTTCACGCCAGGAGGTGAGCTCTGCAATGGCCAGATGGGGCTGGTTTGTGGCAAATGATGCACGAGCAGCCGTCAAGATATCGTGGACGCAGGCTTCCTGATCGACGGGGCCCAGGGCGAGCATCCACGGGTAGCGGTCGGCCATGCGGCCGACAAGCGTTCCTTCCGTGTCCGTGGATACAGCAACGAGCTGGGCGGCGAGTTCCAGTAGTGCGGTACGCGCCCGATCCGCGCTCCCGGACATCAGCACCAGGGACTCACCGTCACGACGTGTGACCTCGACAGGATGATCTGCTGCGGCCGCGAAGACATCGGCGGACCCGCGGCTCAGCTCCGATGACTGAAACGTGGTGCGGGATAATTCTCTTGTGCTCATGCGCCCACTCTAACTCAGAACGTGTTCTGAATTCAATGGCTAGTCTAGTCATGAGCCCTACTAAACCGTGGCGGTTTTCGGCACTATTTCGCCACGAAGGGCACCCGCGGACCTGCCCACGGCCCCGTCACAGTTTGTTCGGACAACGAAGCAATGATCTGTAAACAACTTTCCCAGTTCGGTCCGGGCCCTTTCCATCAGCCAATTAACGGCTTTGTTGCCGCACCCGACACGGTGCGGTTCTGGACGCCCATGCGCGGCCTCGTTGGTGTCTGCGGGACGGGAATGGGCCTCGAAAAGGACGGACAACCCTAGAAATCTCCCACAGAGCCCACAAACAAAGAATCCCGCACCGTCTTCACGACGATGCGGGACACTTCATTTGGGTGCTTAGGCCTCGAGCACGACCGGGACGATCATGGGCTTGCGGCGCAGCTTGCGCGACACCCACGAGCCGATGACGCGGCGGACGATCTGCTGCAGCTGCTGCGTGGTGTGCGTCGGGTTGTTGCGCACCGCATCCTCGAGGGCCTCGGCGATCTTGGGCTTGATCTCGTCAAACACATTGTCGTCCTCGGCCACGCCGCGGGCGTGGATCTCGGGTCCGGAGATCAGCTTGCCGGTCTGGCGGTTGATCACCGAGATGATCGAGATGAAGCCCTCCTCGGCGAGGGTGACGCGGTCCTTGAGGTCCTCGTCGGTGATGGTGCCGACCTTGGAACCGTCAACGTAGACGAACCCGCAGTCGACCTGGCCGACGAGCTTGGCCACGCCGTCCTTGAGGTCCACGACCGAGCCGTCCTCGGTGAGCAGCACGTTCTCCGCCGGCACGCCGGACTGGGCGGCCAGGCGGGCGTTGGCGATCAGGTGCCGGGTCTCGCCGTGCACCGGCATCACGTTCAGCGGCTGGACGATGTTGTAGCAGTAGAGCAGCTCGCCGGCCGAGGCGTGGCCGGAGACGTGGATCTTGGCCATGCCCTTGTGGATCACGTCCGCGCCCAGGCGCATCAGTCCGTTGATCACGCGGAACACCGAGTTCTCGTTACCCGGGATCAGCGAGGAGGCCAGGATGACGGTGTCGCCCGGGCCGACCTGGATCCGGTGGTCGCCGGTGGCCATGCGCGAGAGCGCGGCCATCGGCTCGCCCTGCGAACCGGTGGACATCAGCACGACCTTGTTGTCGGGCAGCTTGTCCACGTTCTTCATGTCCACCAGGATCCCGGCGGGGATGTGCAGGTAGCCAAGCTTCTCGGCGATGGTCATGTTGCGCACCATGGAGCGGCCAATGAAGGCGACCTTGCGTCCGTGGACGGCGGCGGCGTCGATGACCTGCTGCACGCGGTGCATGTGCGAGGAGAACGAGGCGACGATGATGCGCTTGCGCGCACGGCCGAAGAGTGACTCGAGCACCGGGCCGATTTCCTTTTCCGCGGTGGTGAAGCCGGGGACGTCCGCGTTGGTGGAGTCGGTCATGAACAAATCCACGCCCTCGTCGGCCAGGCGGGCAAAGTGGCGCAGGTCGGTGATGCGGCCATCGAGCGGCAGCTGGTCCATCTTGAAGTCGCCGGTGTGCAGCACGGAGCCGCCCTCGGTGCGGATGAACACGGCCAAGGCGTCCGGGATCGAGTGGTTGACGGCAACGAACTCGGTCTCGAACGGGCCGAAGGTCTCCACGTCGCCCTCGGCAACCTGGCGCAGCACCGGCTTGATGCGGTGCTCCTCCAGCTTGGCCGAGATCAATGCGAGGGTCAGCCGCGAGCCGATCAGCGGGATGTCGTTGCGCAGGCGCAGCAGGTACGGCACGGCGCCGATGTGGTCCTCGTGGCCGTGGGTGAGCACGACGCCCACGACGTCGTCGAGGCGGTCCTTGATGTAGCTGAAATCGGGCAGGATGACGTCCACGCCCGGCTGGTGCTCCTCGGGGAAGAGCAGTCCGCAGTCGACGATCAGCAGCTTGCCGTCGATTTCGAAGACGGCCATGTTCCGCCCGATCTCGCCAAGGCCACCGAGCGGCACGATGCGCAAGGTGCCCGGCTTGAGCTTGGGCGGAAGGTTGTGGAGCACCGTATCGGTGGCCACGGTGGAGGAATCGGTCATGAATGAATTACCTTTCTAGATCTCCCATCCGCCCTCGCGCAAATCGGTGCGGATGGTTTCGAGTTCCGTTTCCGACGGTGCCACAAGTGGCAGTCGGACCACGGTGTTCGGCAGGACTCCCTGCCAGTTAAGAATGTGTTTTGCCGCAACGGCGCCCTGGACGTGGCCCATCACGGCGCGCTGGATCGGGTCCAGCTCGAAGTGCGCGGCGCGGGCGGTGGCCAGGTCCCCGGCGAGCATCGCGTCGACCAGGATGCGGTACTTGGCGGCTGCAACGTGGGCGGTGACCGAGACGACGCCGACGGCGCCCGCTGCCATCAGCGGCAGGGTCAGTCCGTCGTCGCCCGAGTAGACGTCGAGGTCGGTGTTGGCCAGCACGGTGGTGGTGGACTGGTAGTCCGCCTTCGCGTCCTTCAGCGCCACGACCAGCGGGTTCTTCGCCAGCTCGATGATGGTTTCGGGGGCCATGGCAATGCCGGCGCGTCCCGGGATGTCATAGAGCATCACCGGCAGCTGCGTCGCCGCGACGATGGCCTCGACATGGGCGATGACACCGGCCTGCGAAGGCTTGTTGTAGTACGGGGCCGTCACCAGGATGCCGTGGACCCCCGCCTCCTTGGCCGCCAGCGAGAGCGTGATGGAGTGCGCGGTGTCGTTGGTGGTGGAGCCGGCCAGGACCTTGGCGCGGTGCCCCACGGCCTTGACGACCGTGGCGAACATGGCAATGTTTTCCTCGTCGCGCAGCGTCGAGGTTTCCCCGGTGGTGCCGGTGACGACCAGGCCGTCGCAGCCCTCGTCGACCAGCTTGACGGCCAGCTTGGCGGCCGCATCGAAGTCGACCTCCCCGTTGTCCTTGAAAGGGGTCACCATGGCGGTGAGCACCGTTCCGAAGGTGTAGTTCTTGCCCGGGGTATGCAACGCAGATTCAGCCATGGTTCCAAGGTTACACTTTGCACGCACGAAGCCTTGATTCGGCACATGCGTTTAGGCTGTAAACATGACGCAATTCTCCTCCCGCGCCACGTCCCGCCGTGCCCCGGGTTCCGGCGGCACCGGGAGCCGCACCCGCATTGCCGGGGTCGACGCGGCCCGCGGGCTGGCGCTGCTGGGGATGGTTGCGGTGCACATCATGCCGCTGCGCATGCTCGATGCCGACGGGTCCCCCGCCGCCACGTGGGCAGCGGTCTTCTTCTCCGGCCGGGCCTCCGCGCTCTTCGTGGTGCTGGCCGGGGTGGGCCTCGCGCTGCTTTCCGGCGGCTCGGGGAGCATCGGCGCGCCCAGGCTAGCGGGCATCCGCCGCGCGGTGGCGGTGCGGGCGCTGCTGGTCTTCGTGATCGGCCTGGGGCTGGGCATGCTTGACACCAATGTGGCGGTCATCCTGGTCCACTACGCGGTGTTGTTCTTGTGCGCGATCCCGTTCCTGGGGATGCGCGCCCGCACGCTGGGCTTCTGGGCGGCCGGCTGGCTGGCCCTGGCCCCCTTCGCCCTGCATCTGGCCCGCCCCTGGGCCGCCGGGCTGCTCGAGCCGCACCGGCTCGGCGCCTCCCCGCTGCCCGAGGACCTGTTTACCCCCGCGGTGTTCCTGGCCGACCTGCTGCTGACCGGCTACTACCCGCTGCTGGCCTGGTTCGGCTTCATCCTTGCCGGCCTCTGCGTGGGCCGCCTGGCGCTCGAGCGGCCCCCGGTGGCCCTGGCCGTCGGCGCGGCGGGCGCCGCGCTCGCGGTGGGGGCCAAGGCCCTCTCGGCCTGGCTGCTGGACCAGCCCGGCGCGCTCGCCTCCCTGGCCAGGGCCGCGGGGCTGGGCCGGGAGGAACTGGCGGTGGCGCTGGTGACCGGCCAGCGGCTGGGCAACGCGTCCGACAGCCCCTGGTTCCTGGCGGTCTCCGCCCCGCATGCGGGCACCCCGCTGGACATGCTGCACGTGGTCGGCTGCGCGCTGGCGGTGCTGGGGGCGGCGCAATTGCTGTGCATGGCCCTGTCCGCGCTGCTCGGCCAGGTGGGCGAGATGCTGCTCTGGCCGCTGACCGGGGCCGGCGCCGCAACGCTCACGCTCTATGCGACGCACCTGGTGGCCCTGGATCTTTTCAGCGACGTCTCCGCCCCGCTGCCGCGCACCGGGTTGTTCATCGCCTACGCGGTGGGCTGCCTGCTGGCCGGGCTTCTCTTCAAGTTCCTGGGGCGGCGCGGGCCGCTGGAGGCGCTGGTGCATGGCGTTTCGACCACGTTGTCGCGCAGCAAGTAGGCCGGTGGAAGACCGGCGCGGCTCCCTCGGATGGCCTGGCCGGGGCTACAACGCCATCACCACCAGCGCCGCCAGCGGCAGCGCGCCCTCCCCAACCACGCCGCCGACACCGCTGCCGCGTGGCCTGCCCATGGCCCTGCGGTCCGCCACCAGCAGGACAAGGGCGCCAAGTGCCATGAAGAGGCAGATATACACCACCAGTATCCGGCCCGCGCTTTCCTCCCCCGCGGCCCACAACCACACGCCTCCCACCATGCCAAGGGCAAGAAAGAGGTTGTAGAACCCAACGCAAAACGCCCACAGCCCCACCGCCGGAACATCTGCAGACTCGACGAGGAAGATCCGCCGGTGGACGCCGGGGCGGTGGAAAAGCAGGCTTTCCCAGGCAAACACCACGATGTGCACCAGTGCCGCAAGCAGTGCCAAGACCCAGACGACGGCGGTCATGGTCTCGCTTCCATTCCCTCAACCGTGACATCGTGGCGACCGAGCACCGTTGCCAGCAATTCAAAGGTTTCAGGCTCCGACAGTCCCGCGGTCACGGTTTGGTCCAAGTCCAGGTGGAAGCGGCCCATGCCGGTACCCATGCTGATCACCAGAAACCGGGCCGAGCTGCTCATCACCGTGAAGGTATGCCGCGCTGCCGGCGGAATGGATATCGAGTCGCCGGGCCCCATCTCGGTGGAGCTGTCCCCGACCTGTACCAGCATGCGTCCAGCGAGCAGGTAGTACGCCTTGCCCCACCCCGTCCGGTGGAGGGGTGTCGCGGGACCACGTGGGGCATCTACTTCAAAAAGCTCGTATTCGTTGCCCGTGTGGCCCGCATCGATCTTCACGACCAAGGTGGCATCCGGCGCCCGCAACTCGCGCCCAAGGCCCGCCGCCACGAACTGCATTTCCTGTTTCATGGTTAGACGGTAGGTCCGCACCGGCTCGCTGTCGATCCCATGAATCTGGGGTTTTTTCGGCACTCGTCCGGTGGGATCATGGTGGTATGTGGGAGGGACGTGCCCAATATGCCGGCCGTGAGATCGCGGCCCTCGCCGCAACCGGCATGGGCGTAGGTGAACTGCACGCCGCGGTGATCGAACTGGTCGGTGCGGTCGTCGATGTCGAGCTGACCTGTTGGGCATCCATGGACCCCGAATCCCTGGTCATCAGCGGCATAACCAGCGGACAGAACCGGATTCCGGTTGCCTTCGAACCGCTGCTGGCCGAGGCCGAATACTCAAACAGCGAACCCCACCGGTTCGCGGCCATGGCCCTGCGCGGGGAAACCCTGTCCAGGTCCTCGGACCTTCCGGAATTGGAACGCAGCCGCAGCATCCGGTTCTCAGCGGTGTGGCGCCCTCTGGGCCTGGACCGCGAGCTGCGGGTGGTGTTTCAACGCCACGGGGCCTGTTGGGGGGCGGCCGGGTTGGTGCGTATGGGAAAGGACTTCACGGATCGGGAGGTTGAGTTCCTGTTGGCCGTGGCCCCGGCGATCACGACGGCAACCAGGCTGTGCATACGCTCGGAACTGCAGGCCGGGCCCCCGCCGTCCGGACCCGCAATAGCGGTACTGGATCGGGACGGCACACTTTGCTCACTGACCCCCGGGGCCCGAAGCTGGCAGGAACGCATCGACGCGACCGCCCCGGGCCGCTTCCTGACCATGATGCACGTGGTGGCCATCGGCGCGAGTGGTTCCGCAAGTGGCGAGTTCCGGGCCAAGGTGCGCGATGCCACCGGTAGGTGGGCGATGCTGGAGGCCTCCCCGCTGCTGGGCACCCGGGAAGATTCCGTTGCCGTGGGCATCAAGGAGATCGGCGCGGAGGACCTTGCCGGCCTGATGCCTGCCGCCTATGGCCTGACAATGCGTGAACGGGAAATCTGCACCGAGGTCCTCTCGGGGCTCACAACCACGGAAATCGCGCAGCGGCTATTCATTTCCCCGAACACCGTCCAGGACCACCTGAAGTCCATCTTCGCCAAGGTTTCGGTGCACAGCCGCGGCCAGCTCGCCGCAAGGATGCGCCCCGGCCTTGCACCGGCCGTGCCATAGCTCTCCCGCCGCTCGATCCGCTTCCCATACGCTTCGGAACGGAATCCACCGCGATTCGCCTCGTGCCTGGGCGTGCTTCCACCCCGGCAGGTCATTTCGCCCCGCAGGCAATGAGCGTGTCTTGAAGGCATGGGCGGTCGGCCCCGCTGCCCTGTTCCCGTTCGTGGGCCGGCGCGTTCCGCTGGAGCCCCGGATGCCTTCTGCCTTACGGATACGCTGGCGTGCCGCGTTGGGGTTGTCCATCCACGGCGGACCTCTTCGCCGGGGCAGCAGCAAGCCGCTGTGGGATCATAAGGGTTTGCTCTACTTCAAGATCGGGATGATGGTGCGATGATCGACGACCCCCGCCGGGTGCCCGGTGATCCGCTGAGCCCCCATGAACGTGCCCTGCTGGAGCGCCTGTGCTCGGGCACATGGCGCGGCACCAGCGAGGCGCTCCAGCAGCTGGCCCACGCCCGCTGGGGCGGACTTGAATTCGATGATTGCGAATGCTTCCTGGTCGAGGTGCCCGAGGACCTGGATCTTCCAAGAATTCCCCAGCGCTCGGGCGGGCCGTTTGCCACCGTGGACGTCCTCGACGGCAACACCGCCCTGGGCCACCTCAACCTCTGGGCGGTGGACGGACGACTGCATTCGGTGGACTACATGACGTTCGACGGCCCGGACGAGAAGCTCCCCGCCGTGGAATTACTCGGCGACGAACCCTTCAAAGGCTGAACAGGGCCACGGCCGGGGCTTGGCGATCGAACCAGGCGTTGCGATTCCCGGCTTCCGCCCGTTGCCGGGATTCCTCTGGCCCAGCACTTGCCGTGATTAGCAGAGCTTCCCGACGCCGGTTCGCAGCACCATCGCCCCGGTCGTTGGCATCGAAAGCGAGCCGCTACGGGTCCACCAGCAGCGAGAGCAAGGATTCCCGCGTCGCCGGCCCCACCCTCAGCACATCGAGGATCTCGCGGGTTCCCCCGGCAACTTCCCTAACCATCGGGAGCTTGTCCGCCAACCAGGAGTCCACCGTGTTCGTCGTCCATTCGGCCTGCTGGTCGATGGTGGGTGAATGGTTCGCGACACCGGCCATGGCACGGACCGATGCGGCGTAGTCCGCGGCGACGAAATCCGGGTCCACGCCAGCATTGCCCAAAAGCAGTGCGCAGATCATCCCGGTGCGGTCCCGCCCGGCTGCAGTGGACCAGCACGCCCGGGGTGGATGCGGCAATGGCTTCGAGCGCCGCCCGCACCAGGTGCGGCTGCAGGCGCCAGTTGTGGCTCCAGTATTCGGGGGGAATCCAAAATCGGGAAACACGTCTGACGGAACGCGGGGTCTTCGTGGTCCTCGGTCGGTGTGTGACGGATCGTGAACCCGGCGAGCGCCTCGGCCGGAACCACCGGGTCCGTGGTTTGGGCTCCGGTCTCATAGGCACAGCGCAGGTCCACGATGGTGGACAGCCCCCAGTGCCGGGCCGCGTTCCAGCCCGCGGTGTCGAGTCGCTCCCGGCGCGGCCCCCGTGCCAGCCGGCCCGGGATTGTCGCGCCGCCACCGGCAAGCGATGTCGGCAATCCGCCCAGGTCCCTGGCATTGGGGTACCCGCCCCACGCAAGTTCGGTCATCCAGCCACCCTACGACGTCCAGCGTTCGCGATCCGGAACCACGGGCGCGTCCCTGCGTGCCGCCGCGAGGCTCGGTGCGGGCCTTGCCGATCCCCCGGCCTGGTGGCACCGTGGAGGAATGGTGACCTCGGTGCGTGCCGCAACGGATTTCAACGACGTCCAAACGATGCTGGGCCCGAAGCGGGATCCTGATGCGACGGCGTGCTGGTGCCTGGGCCACCGTCTGGGCGGCTCGGCGAGCGCGGACAGGTTGCGCCGGGGGGCCGACATCGTGCGGGGACTGTGCGCGCAGGACCCGCCGCCCGGGGTCCTCGCCTACGAAGGCGACAACGTGGTGGGCTGGGCGGGGGTGCACCCGCGGGCCGACACGGCGCTGGCGCGCAGCCGCACGATCCCGCACGTCGATGACCTCGAGGTCTGGTCGGTGTGGTGCATCCGGGTGCGGGCAGGTCACCGCGGCCAGGGCATTTCCCACGCGCTGCTGGCAGGAGCGGTGGAATTCGCCCGGGGATCCGGCGCCCCGGCGATCGAGGGATACCCGCTGGACAACCAAGGCGGCCAGGCGGATCGCACCTCCGCGTACGTCGGCACCCGTGCCCTTTTCGAACGCGCGGGATTCGCGAAGGCCGCAGACACCGGCTCGGTCATTGGCGGCTACCCGCGCGTGTTGATGCGGCTTGACCTGCGCTGAGGAGGCAGCGGCGCCGTCGACTTCCAGTAGGTCGGAATCCCCCCACGATGCCGCCCGGACCGCAGCGGTGTGGGTGTGTCGTCTTCCGCGGCGTGAAGTCATGATGAAGCCGAGTCCTGCGTTTCGGGCGCCAGTGGCCTGCGCGGCCGGGACGGGCGTCACCCGGGCAGCGACGTGGCGCCGCGGACGGTGAGCGGGCTCTGGACCGACAGGGAAACCCGGCGGTCGTCGTCGTCGGCGGCGGTCCACGCGATCTGCACGATCCACTCGCCGTCCGGATCGGCGAGGCGGTAGACCGTGATGAACGGCATCGTTCCACCTTGGTCGACCGTCGGCTCCGCCGTCCAGCGCCGGTCCAGGAGGTACGTGCCGGCCGCGCCTGCCGCCTCGGCGGGCGTCGCGTCGGTGGCCACCTCGACGGTCGACCAGGTCGTCCAGAAGGCGGTGTCGAGCTCCCTGCGGCCCAGCGCATTCTGCTCGCCGATCTGCGGCTCGGAGGTCATGCCGACCTCGGATGCCCCGTTCCCGGGAACGTGCCCGAGCATCCCCGCGTGGATCTCCTCGGCGCGGTCCGTGTACTCGTCTAGCCGGCTCTCCACGGCCGGTGTCGAACACCCCGCGAGTGCCACGGCCACCATGATGATCACGCCGAACCAGGCCCCACGCAACGTCCGCATGCCACCAAGGTAGCATCCGACGGATCCCCTGCGCCCGAAACCGGCTGCTTGGAACACACACTGCGTCAGTCCGGGCGGCCGGAACCGCGTTGAGGAGGCTGCGGCAGCCGAATCAGAGTCGGATGAGCAGGGTGCCCTCGTCGAAATACGGTCCGGCCGGAACAAACCCGAGACGTTCGTAGAGCAGCCGCGCGGGGTTGCCCGCCTCGACGCTGAGGCTGATCGCGGGCAGGGCCAGGGATCGTGCCTGCCCGAGGATGGCGGTGATCAGCCGGCTCCCCAGTCCGCGGCCGCGCTGTCCCTCGGCAACCCAGACGCAGAGTTCGGGGATCGACTCGTCTACAAAGCCGTAACCGGGCGCGGCCGCTGAGAAGTAGCGCAGCCACACGACGCCAACAGGTGTCCCGGCCGGGTCCTCGGCGACGAGGCCGAAGTCGTGGGGCCCGGGCCACCACGTGAAGTAGCGGGCGAAGGTGGGCATCTGCAGGATCTGGTCGAAGGTGAAGCGCGGTCCCGGCCAGTTCGCGTTGCCCACCGTGGCACGCGCCAGCAGATCCTGCTCGTCGTTCCCCAGTGGTCGAATGATGGACGTCTCCCCCGCGTTCATCGTCATGTTTGCAACCCTACCGAGTCGGGGCCGCCCCATCCACGATGTGTCGCACCGCGACGGCCTATTGCCCGGAGATGAGCGTGACGGTCTGCAACAGGCCCGGCACCAGCACCAGGCCCAACAGGCCCGAGGCGATGGCCCAGCCGAGTGATCCCGTAGAGGTGTGGAAAGCATGGCCCGTCGCCGCCGTCCTCAATACGGATCTCTGTTCCTGCGGCGGCAATCACTGCGCGTCCGGCTCCAACACCACCAGCTCGCCGGCAAGATCAGGGAAGATGTAGGCGGCGACCGCCGGAAGCTGCCCCGGGAACGAGCAGTTGATGAAGCCGACCTCGGCCAGCGTTGCGCCCGGGTCGAATGTCGAAAGACGCCCGCGGCTTGGGCCTGTTCCCAGAATTGCAGTTCTGCAAGGTGCAAGATCTTCGTCATGGCCCCAGCTCAGACAGCTGGACTCGCCAGCGGTTCCTGCAAACCGCCTGAAGGGCCATCAATCATGCCTTGGGGGCTATCTACTTACTGTTGGCCAGAGCGAAGGTGTTGGCCATGCGCATCGACCGTGGGGCGCGATTACCATGAAGCCAATCGCGGAACCCGAGGCAGCGATTGGATAAAGCGCCAATGCAAGTGGATGGGTTCCACCTTGTTCTTGATTACCAGATGTCTCGAGTTCCAATTCGACAAAGCCGCTAAGACGGCCACGGACAACAACTGACTAACCTGCCACGGGACTTACACAAGCCCTAAACATCACGATCAACGGATCAAGATCCAGGTTTTCGCGAGCGAGCCTGCTGGTCTCGTTGAGTTGATCTCCGTATACCGCCCCCCAATTGATGAACCAGCTTGCAGAATCCGCCACTCGGTTCAAGAATTCACGCTGCGTTCGACCGTTGCCTTCACGAAACGGGTGAATGTAATTGACGCTGTTGTAGTAATACGAAAGCTTGTTCACGAACGCTCCGTGGTCAAGCCCCTTGAGGTGCTCGTCATCACTGAGTTGCTGGGCGACACTTGCTGCGGCACGCTCAATGAGGAATACGGGACAGAACGGTTCATTGTCGGCGCGGGCCAAGTCAGTGATCCGGATCGTCCCAGCCCAAGAGAAGATATCGCCGAAAATATGGCGGTGTATCCCTTGCATCTCCCGAAGATCCCGCGTCGCTGCAATGGAGACACTACCGTTTAGCAGCTGCACCACGCGGGCAGCCACGAGATCAGCTTCGACAGCTGCAAGTTGTTGACGCGTAGTTGCGCCGACGAGGTTCCTGAGTATCCCGGTTGCTGGGTCCAGGTAGGGGTCGGGCGCCGAACTATCGAAGTCAGTCGAGCCCAAACCGAGCACGTGCTTTGCGTACCAGTTCTTCAGATGTCACTTTTCCGGCGACATAATCTTCGGAATCTGCGCGGAATTCGTCACTGACTTCAAGGCCTTCAAGGCTCATGCTGTGGGTCGCAGCTTCAACCCAGGCAGATCGCTGGTCAGCAATGGTCATGTCGTTTCCTTTCCGCACCGCACTGGCGCAACGTCAACAAAACTTACCACCGATCCTTAGACAGGAGATGCAGACGGGAGCACCAATCGGGCTAACGATTCAATTCTAAGCCGGGTAGGTCGATCGGCCGCCGCTTGCCCCATGACCCACAACGCGAGGAAATACTGTGCGCTAGAGCCGTGAGACGGGCTCCTTGACAGAGACGAAATGGACAGCCGAGTCGAACGCCGCGGCTAGGTCGAACACGAAGAGCAGAAGGATGACGCCGGCGCAGCTCTCGGTTTCCAGTTATGCCTGGAGTCCCAACTCTGGACCGCGGCCATCAGCCAGCAAGACAAAAAGAGCCGGGCATCGTCATGAGCGCAGAAAATCCGGTGGATCTTTTCGATCCACCGGATTCCCTGCGAGCGCCTATTACTTATTCAGCTGCAGCCCCACGAGCACCGGATCGTGGTCCGAGGAGCGGAACTGGTCCGGGGAGAACAGCTGCGCCACGTTGTAGTTGTAGCGGCTGTACTCGTAGGCCACCGACTCGGTGGCGTTGATGTTCCAGATGGTTTGACCGGTGACCTGTGGCGCGACCTCGCTTGAGGCAAGGATGTGGTCAAGGGAGCCGGTGCGGCCTGCGAAGAGGTAGCTGCGGGTGTCCGCCGCTGCACCAAGATCCATGTAGCCGGCCTCGGCCAGGACCTGGATCGGTTCCTCGGCGGAGTAGGCGTTGAAGTCCCCGGCCAGCAGCACCTTGTTGGTGTTGCGTTCCTTCTTCAGTCCCTCGGCGAAGGCCACCAGGGCCTCGGCCTGCTCGACGCGCGCGGCGTTCCAGGCCCCTGCACCGTCGCCCTTGTCGGCGTTCTCCGAGCCGTCCTTCGGGTCCGAGCCCTTGGACTTGAAGTGGTTGGCCAGAACCAGGAAGCGGCTCTTGGAATTTCCGCCGACACTCTGGAAGGCCTGGGCCAGCGGATCGCGCGCGTTGTCGAACGCCGCGTCGTCCAGGATCACCGACTCGTCAATGGGCTTCACCGCGCTGCTCTTGTAGATCATCGCGGTGCGGATGACGTCCTCGTCTGCCGGGACTGCCACGGGGCTGGGCACGAACTTCCACTGCTGCGTGCCGGCTGCCCGGTTAAGCGCCTCCACCAGGGTGCCGAGCGCGTGGTCGCGATCGAGCCCGAAGCGGGCGGAGTTCTCGATTTCCTCCAGCACCACGACGTCGGCGTCGAACTTGTTCAGCGCCGAGACGATCTTGGCCTGCTGGCGCTGCAGGTTTTCCTCGTTCGCGGCGCCGCGGGCGTCGCAGCCGCCGCGCACCGTGACAGGCCGGCCGGCGCGGTCGGTGTAGTAGGTGCAGCAGGAGAGCTGGGTTCCGGTGGTGGTGAAGTAGTTCAGCACGTTGAAGCTGCCGACGCTGACGTTTCCGCCGACCTCGGCCGGCGCCTCGGTGCTGGCCTGGGCGAAGGACGCCGGGATGTCGGCATCCTCGGCCCCGGTGACCTGCCCCTGGGGCTGCAGCCGCCACAGGTCGTAGCGGTAGTCCATGATGACCGGCCCGGTGAAGGTGGCCTGCGCACCGACGCTGACGTGGTGGCCCGCCGAAAGGTAGGGCAGCGGGACCGACTTGTTGTTGTTCGATCCGAGGAAGTTCAGCGTGGCGCCGTCATCCAGCACCAGGGAGCGGCGCTGGTTCTCGGCTTCCAGGGCCTGGGCCCCGGCGCTGCCCGGGGCGAAGGCGTCGGTGGCCTGGCGCAGGGTGCGCTCGCCGGGCAGGATCTCGCTAGCGCCCTCGGCGAGGGTCATTTCGCCGAACTGGTTCAGCGAATAGTTGTCGGCAACAGTCCATTCGCCCTGCGGATCGACGAGCATGGATTCGAAGCGCTCGCGCTCTGCGTCCGAGGAAGGGATGTCGATGGCCAGGGGCTTGACGGCATCGGCCGGCTCGGTGAGCACCGTGACGCCGGAGGCCGAGGCGCTGAGCTGGGTCAGCCCGAAGTATTCCCCGACCGTCCCGGAGACCTCGACGTGGTCGCCCACGGCAACCTTGGCCACCCCGCCTGGCGAGTAGACGAAGATCCCCGAGCTGCCCTCGGCGGAAACCTCGCTTCCGCTGCCCGCACTCTGGACGTAGAAGCCGCGGATGCCGCCCTCGGCGTAGGCGCCGGTGACCACCGCTCGAACGGTGACCTGCTCCCCGAGCATCCCGCTCGCGGCACCCGTGCCCTGGATCGTTTCGATGGACGTCGTTTCGTCGACCGCAGCCGTGGCCGGGGCGATTGCCCCCACGGCCATTGCGGCTGCCAAGGTCACGGTGGCGAAAGCCGCCGTTGCGCTTTTCTTCATGATTTCCCTCGGTCGTCTGTCTCTCCGTGACGCGGTGGCGCACGGGGTCTGGCCCGATCAGATTCGATCACCGGGAAATGAATTCGGCATGAATGGCACTTGAACCGCGCCGACGCCCTTCACCGGGTGGCCATTGAACCATCCAAGTCCATGCCGTGTGCCACGTCTAGATGATGGGCTGCCATACCTACGTGCAGAGGAACGGCTTGATGCCACGCGGTCAAGTTCTTGGCGGCTATGCCCGACAAGGGCAGGCCCACACAGGTTCCTTTTCTGGAGGTTCGCAACCCGACGACCAGTGCCAAGACCAGGACTGCCGGCTCGGCATGGGTGGATGGATCATTTGCGGTTTTATGGCTGCGGACGCAACAGCCGTCACATAGCCTGCGGCTGACCTGTTTCTTTCAAGCGAAGGCCCGAATCGGGTCCCAAGCAATGAATTGACACCGGTTACTGCTAGTTTCAGTGCATGAGCGAGCATGATGGAATCGATCCCGACTTCAACTTCTTCGATGACACTCCGGAGGGCAGGGATCCCGACAGTCACAGCCCGACTCTCCGGCGATACCACCAGCTACTGTGGAGCAAGCCTCTACCCAGTGGGCAGCCGTTCGAGCTTCAGGCGGGTCGTGCGCTCTCACCGTATCTTGTGTATGAAGCGAACGGCACGAGAATTGTTCTCGGCAGCGACACGATTGCAACCCGGCATCGGAAGAAGTTGAGTCACCTCTACGCGCAGCTTCCAGACGAGGTCAATGACAGGTTCCTGCGGCGCTCGTACACCATCTGTGGCTTCATGATCTTCCCGGTCTCCCGGGCCAGCCTCAACCAGCGTCGGGGCATTCATCCTCGGATACAGGATCGATGGGATCTGACTCTCGAGGCAATCCGACGCTTTTACGAGGGCGGCGCCAGTCCCTTGGCCGGGACCATTGAACGCCATGAAAACTACTTTGCGCTTTTCGGCTCTTTCGCCGGATTCGTCGATCATTTTCATCTCGGCGACTTCGTGGATGCGAATGGCGCAGTACGCTTCTTACTCCCCTTCGACAACTTCGAATCGCCTGCGTTGCCCTCCGACCTTCCAACATACGCGCGATACCGCTCGGACAACCTGGAATTGTTTGAAGCACGCCGCTTGCGCATCCTGAACGCGATCAGGCAGTAGCCGCTGCATGCTCGCCCCATGACACGGTCCGTCATCTGGGGATTGCGAACAACGTGTTGGGAATCCCGGTCGGAATGTCGACCCGCGTGCAGGCTAGGTATGTATGGAAAGCGTTATTACGGACGAATCTCAGTCCCCTCACAATTTGCTTGACGTTGTCGAACCCCGGCCGTCAAAGAAATATGCCCCCTGGTGCGGTTCGGGAAGAACCGCTCCAGGGGGCATCGATCGTGCCTCGGGCCTGCCTACTTGCTGTCGGCCAGGTAGAAGCCGATGGCCGTGCGCATCGATTCGCGGGCGCGGCGCCGATCCCCTGCGGCGTCGTAGGCGAGGGCCAGGCGGTGCCAGGACTTCCAGGACGCGGGGTTGGCCTCGGCCTCTTCCTTGTACTGGACGAAGTCCTCGTCGGCTGCGGCCTTGACGATGCGCCCGGAGGGCGTGCGCGGCAGCGTGTCCTCGGGCAGCAGGCCCTCGGCGGCCAGGATCGCGGCCATCTTCTGGGTGCGGGCGCCGAAGAGCACCTCGCGGACCAGGATCCACACCCCCACCAGCGGGACCACCAGGGCGGCGACGCCGATGACCTTGGCGATGGGTTCGTCTGCGGAGATGAAGCGGACCGCCGAGCCAAACGCGGCGACCAGGTAGAACACGAAGAGCAGCAGGATGGCGCCGACCCAGATCTTGGTTTTCATGTTTCTCTAGCGTCCCAACTCGAGGTAGCCGTCAAGGCCGTAGACCAGCCCCGGGCGCGAGGCCACGGTGCGCAGGCCCAGCAGAACGCCGGGCATGAAGGAGGCGCGGTCGTAGGAGTCGTGGCGCAGGGTGAGCTGCTCGCCGGCCCCGCCGAGCAGGACCTCCTGGTGGGCGACCAGTCCGCGCAGGCGCACCGAGTGCACGTGGATCCCGTCGACCACTGCGCCGCGGGCGCCGTCCAGCTGGGTTTCGGTGGCGTCCGGGCCCGGGGCCACGCCTGCGGCGGCGCGCTCGGCGGCAATGAGTTCGGCGGTGCGGACCGCGGTGCCCGAGGGGGCATCGACCTTGTTGGGGTGGTGCAGCTCGATGATTTCCACCGATTCGAAGTAGCGTGCCGCGGTGGCGGCGAAGGCGCTGGCCAGCACCGATCCCAGGGCGAAGTTCGGGGCGATGAGCACGCCGGTTCCGGGGTGTTCGGCCAGCAGCGCCGTCAGGGATTCGCGCTTGGCGTCGTCCCAGCCTGTGGTTCCGACCACCGCGTGGATGCTGTGTTCGACGGCGAAGCGCACGTTTTCCTCGGTGCTTGCCGGCACGGACAGGTCAACCACGTGCGTGGCCCCCGCCTCCAGGATGGTTTCCAGGGAATCCCCGCGGCCCAGCGCGGCAACCAGTTCCATGTCCGTGGCGGAGTCGACGGCCTTGACGGCCTCGGCCCCCATTCGTCCCGATGCGCCAATCACGGCGACTTTCAGTGGTGCACTCATGGCTTCCAGCTTATCGGGAATTTGGCGCCGGCACCGCGTCGGTGACCGGCGCCACGAGCGCGGACATGGTGGGCTGCATTACAGCCGGGCCCCTGCCGGGATGGTGCTCCGAGATGTGGCCCGGCGGTCGACAGGGAAGAAGCGGGGCAGCAAAAAGGCCGCCGGAAAATACTGACGTGGATTCCGGCGGCCCCTCGGTGGTGTTAGCTGGCGTCGACGACGTTCCAGCTGCGGTCCTCGCGGTTCCAGGCCACCGAGGCGTCGCGCAACTTGCGCAGGGACTTCAGGACGTCGCGGTTGATGGCCGGGTGCCCGTTTTCGTTCGTGTAGACCCACTCATCGCCGAAGGCCTCCGCGATGCGGGGCACCAGTGCTTCCTGGTGGACGGTCTTTTCTTTGTGAATCGCGTCAAGGATCCACTGGGCAATTTCTGGTGCATTGGTCATCTACTCAGGGTACCGGCGCGCAGGACGCACCACACAACGCGCGCCGGTTGGGACGCCTCGGGCTCAGGCGCTGCCCACCCATTCAACCTCGCCGTCGGCGAAGAACTGTTCCTTCCACACCGGGACGTGGGCCTTGACGGTTTCCACCAGGTCGCGGCAGGCGTCAAAGGCCGCCCCGCGGTGGGCCGCGGCGGCGGCTGCCACCAGGGCGGCGTCCCCGATGCGCAGCTCCCCCACCCGGTGTGCCGCCCAGAGGCGGGTCCCGGGGTGGCGGGAAGCTACCTCTGCCACCAGTTCCACCATCCGCGCCGGGGCGCTGGGGTGGGCGCTGTAGGTCAGCCGCAGCACCTCGCGGCCGCCGTCGTGGTTGCGCACGATGCCGCCGAAGGTGACCACGGCGCCGGTGTGCTCGGACTCCACCGCGTCCCAGGCGGTGTTGGCGTCGATCGGGGTGTCGCTGATCCCGGCAAAGACCGCTTCGCCGGGGGCGCCGGGTGCGCTAGTGGACATGGCCGCCCTCCAGCTGCTCGCAGATGTGGGTCAGCAGCGGGGTGAGCACCGTGAGCCCGTCCATGACCCCGGAGGGGGAACCGGGCAGGTTCACGATGAACGTCTCCCCGGAGATGCCCGCGTACCCGCGGCTCAGCGCGGCCATCGGCGTCTTGGCGCGGCCCTCGGCGCGCAGCGCCTCCATGATGCCCGGGACCATCCGGTTCAGCAGTGGTTCGGTTTCCTCAGGCGTCATGTCATCCGGGCTCAGCCCGGTGCCGCCGGAGGTGATGATGACCCGCGGCTTGGACAGCAGCAGGCCCTGCAGCGCCGCGCCGACGGAGGGCCCGTCCGGCACGATGATGGCGGGGATGACGTCGAAGTTCTGTTCCTGGAGCCAGTCGGCAATGACCGGGGCGCTGGCATCCTCGTAGATGCCCAGGGCGGCACGGGTGGATGAGATCAGGATGGCGGCCTTGCGTGGGGCCCCCAGTGGTTCGCAGGCGCTCATGCGCTTATTTCTCCTTCGGGGTTCGGAAGTTGTTTCGGGGTGATGTCCCAGGAGCCGGACTTGCCGCCGGACTTGGCCAGCACGCGCATGTCGGTGATACTCGCATGCTTGTCGACGGCCTTGATCATGTCATATAGGGCCAGGGCCGCGGTGGACACCGCGGTCAGCGCCTCCATCTCGACCCCGGTCACGCCGCGGGTCTTCACCGTCGCGACGATCCGCACGGCGTCCTGCGCGTCCAGCCCGAAGTCGATCACGACCTTGGAGATGGGCAGCGGGTGGCACAGCGGGATGAGTTCGGAGGTCTTCTTGGCCCCCATGATCCCCGCGATCCGGGCCACGGCGAGCGCGTCCCCCTTGGGCATCCCGGAGCTAGTGATCAGCTTCATGACCTCCGCGGTGGTGTGGACGAAGGCCTCGGCGGTGGCTTCCCGGTTGGTCTCGGCCTTGGCGCTGACATCGACCATGTGGGCGCTGCCGTCGGCGCGCACGTGCGACAGCGCCGCACCCGCAGGTTCGACAGGCGGTTCGGGGGTGGTTTCACGGGTCATGAGCCGTCTCCAATGATCAGGATCTCCACGCGGCTTCCCGCGGGCAGGGTGGTGGTGTGCTCATCGACGAGGATGAAGGCGTTGCTGGCCGCCAGGGCGGCCAAAAGGTGTGAGGAGGCCCCGCCGACGGGGGTGACGGTGCCGTTAGCGTAGCTTCCGCGGCGCACCTGAAGCTTGCCGGGCACCGAGTCCAGGTCGGCGGCGAGCGTGGCGGTGGCCCGGGCGCGTTCGGGCAGTCCCAGGGCGGCGGCCAGCACCGGGCGCAGGAACATCTCGAAGCTGACGTAGGCGCTGACCGGGTTGCCGGGCAGCGCGATGAAGGGCACCGGGTCGCAGCCGGACAGGGACAGGATCCCGGAGCCCTGGGGGCCGCCGGGTTGTATGGCCACAGAGCCGAACTCCACGCCGTGCCCGGCGAGCACGGCCTTGACCACGTCAAAGGCGCCCTTGGAGATGCCCCCGCTGCTGAGCACCAGGTGGTAGTCCCGGTCGCTGGCCTTCAGCGCCGCCCGCAGGGAGGAGGTGAACTGTTCGGGCGAGTCATCCAGCACCCCAGCGGTCGTGACCTCGCAGCCGGCGGCGGCCAGGGCGGTGTGCAGCAGCGTGGTGTTGGCATCGTGGATCTGCCCCGGGCCCAGGGTTCCGCCCGGTGCCACCAGTTCGTCCCCGGTGGACAGCAGCAGCACGCGCGGGCGGGCGGTCACGTTCAGCTCGGCCAGCCCCAGCCCCGCGGCAACGCCGAGCGCCGTGGGGCCCAGCCTCGTCCCGGCGCCCAAGACCACCGTGCCCTCGGCGATGTCGCTGCCGCGGGCTCGGACGTAATTGCCCTCGGAGCTGGAGTCGGGCAGCACCACAGTGCTTCCCTCCGCGAGTTCCGCGCTTGTGGGAAAACTGTCGGGGGCTGCCGCCTCGATGGGGATGACGGTGTTGGCACCCTGCGGCATCGGGGCACCGGTCATGATCGGTGCCGCAGTCCCCCGCGCCAGGGCCGTGGCGCCCTGGCCCGCGGCGATGGGCGCGACCACGCGCAGCGGGCCGGTGCCCAGGTCCGAGGCATTGACGGCGTACCCGTCCATCTGGGAGTTGTCCCAGGGCGGCAGGGCCCGCGGGGCCACCAGATCGGAGGCCAGGTTGCGGCCCAGCGCATCGTCCAGAGGCACCGGCTCGCTGCCCGGGGATCGCAGGGCGGTACCGAGCAACGCCTCGATGGCGACTTGGTGCGCGGCGACGCTGCGACGGAATGGTGGTCTCATGCCTTCCATCCTAGGTCGCAACCGGCAAGGGAGGATTCCCGAGGCCTGGGAATGCCAAGCTCCGACGGGTAGCGGGACCATGGGCACCGCGGCAAACTGCCACGCTCTTTATTTCCAGGCTTGCTCGGCTGTTCCACCCACGCGAGGAACCGAGCTTCCGTTCAAGCAGGAAAGCGACATTTTCCCTTGCCCGCGGTCTTCGGACATTTCCACACGAATTCGTTTGGCAGCGTCCCTTTGATGTTGCGTTCGGGGGTAGCTGGGACCCGATTGCGGTCATTGGGGATCCACCGTCCTGCGTAGCCGCGCCGTTTTGCGGGACACCGCACCGACCACTGCCCGGGGCATTCGGCATGTGCTGCGGCATTTACGCTCGTGGACAATTTTATACAATCGACTGCCGATGGAAGGCGAACCTCCACGGCAGTCGCAAGGGCCGATCACGAGCGAGCAAGGGCACCGCAGGCAAGAAACCCAAGTGCGCCGTCTTCGACCTCGCATTGCGCCGGCTGATTGCCTCGAAGCAGAACGGCGCGAGGATTGACGGCGTGCCGGGCATGATGCATCCGTTCGTCAATCTACAAGATGCATACTAACCACATGAGCCAACCAAATGAACCGCTCCCCACACTCCTCGATCAAGTCTCCGGACAAACAAATGTGACATACGGTGATTTAGCTTTGATAGGTGCAGCACTTTTGACAACTGTGACGACGGTGGCCCAGCTGGGCTGGGCTTCGCCTGGAAGTAGCCTTGATTACAGTTCTAGAGTGTCGGACTCTCACAACATGATCGTGCGTGACTTCATCGCGTGGACATCCCACCGAAAGTCCCTTGCGGACGGATGCGAAGAACGCCTCCGCGCCTTCGTGGACGAGAGCGGTTGGACCAGACACGTAATAAGTCAAATGGGCAAAAATTTAGAATTCGGGAACTAAAATTAATAGCTCTAGAACCGATCTCAGCAATTATTTATGCAGCGACTACCCGTGGCGCCCATATTGTCGCCACAGGTTAACGTCATGAATCCAAGCAGCCAAGACCTAGGCTCCGAGCAATAGCTATCCGAAACAGCTTGAACCAATCAGAATCCCATTGAATCGAAAATACCCGAGATGAGTGAAGCATCCCGGGCATTTCACAAGCCATTCGAGCGAGACTAGACGCTGAATCGGATTTCCATGGTGTTCCGCTTCATCGCGCAGGGGATCATGTCCATACCCCGGCTTGTCTCTCCGTTGTACGGCTTGCATCGCCGGACCGATGGCCGGCAGTCGCATGTAGCCAGGCACCAAGCCTCAGCTGGACTGCGTGGTTTCCCCTTGGGGGTCGAAGAGATCGTCAATCCTGCACCCAAAGACCGCGGCCAAACGGAAGGCCAGCGGCAATGACGGGTCGAACCGGCCGCGTTCGATGGAGATGACCGTCTGGCGGGAAACGCCGAGTTCGTCGGCAAGGCGCTGCTGGGACCAGCCACGCTCCTGCCGGCGTTCGTGCAGGGAGTTCTTCACGCTCAGCCCCGCTTCTTGGCCATGAGGTACCGCACCCAGGTGCTGAAGAACCCGAGTACGATGACGCCGGTGAGCGCCCAGACTGCATCCAGCTCGTACCCCGTGATGGACAGGATCCCCAGACCCAGGCCGGTCAGCATGATGGTGTCGCGGAAGGCGCCGGCCGTGGCGGTATCCATCCAGGTCGATTCGATCGAATCGTCCGGCTTGTCGATGGCCCCGCGCAAGCTCTTCCTGTCGACAACGACCGCCCAGACCAGGCCCACGAACCCCCAGGACATGACGAGCGCGAACACTCCGGCCATGTATATCGCCTGCTCGCCCTCGGCCACTCCCGTCCAGAGGGTCAGGGCACCGACACCGGAGGCAAGCAGGAGCCCGGTCGGAATGGCGAAGGCCATGGCGGGAAGGCGGCGGCCGGCGAAACGGATACGACCCCAGCGTGTGCGTGTGTCGGTTTCGATACCTGTACTCATGAACACTCCTCATGTAAAGCGTGCTTGACGTGTAAAACTAGCTTGACATGTAAAGCCCGCTTGACGCAAGTGCATGTCGCCGGATCGGTGGCCGTTTCCGCGGAAGCGGACTCGTCGCGTAGCAGCGCCCGGCATGCGGCCCCGGCCGGCGGTGTGCTGTCCGCGAAGGCGGCGCCACGGAGCAGGCAATGTCCAGCCCGGTGGACTACCCTCGATATATGGCGACGAACACAGAAACACCGCGCAGCACCGTCAGCCTGCCCATGCCCACCATCCTCACACCGGCACCCGCAGACGCCCCCGGACTCAGCGACAAGTTCGGCCGACAGGCCACCGACCTGCGCATTTCCCTGATCGACAAGTGCAACCTGCGCTGCACCTACTGCATGCCCGCCGACGGGCTGGCCTGGCTGCCCAAGTCCAAGCTGCTCACGCTGGAGGAAATCACCCGGATCGTGCGCATCGGCGTGCGCGATTTGGGCGTGCGCGAACTGCGCCTCACCGGCGGCGAACCGCTGGTGCGCGTGGACCTGGCCCAGATCATCGCCGCGGTGCGCGCCGAGCACCCGCAGCTGCCGGTCTCGCTGACCACCAACGGGGTGGGGCTGGCCAAGAAGGCAGCGGCGCTCGCCGAGGCCGGGCTGACCCGCATCAACGTTTCCCTTGACACGCTGCACGCCGAGACCTTCGCCAAGCTCACCCGCCGCGACCACATCGACTCGGTGTTCGCCGGCATCGACGCGGCCCTGGCCGCAAACCTGGCCCCGGTGAAGATCAATGCCGTCTTGATGCGCGGGATCAACGACGAGCAGGCCCCCGAGCTTTTGGCCTGGGCGCTGGAGCGCGGCCTGGAGCTGCGCTTCATCGAGCAAATGCCGCTGGATGCGGACCACGTGTGGCGCAAGGACAACATGGTCACCGCCGCGGATCTGCGCGCCTACCTGGAGACCCGCTTCCGCCTGTCCCCGGACACCAAGCCGCGCGACGGCGCACCGGCCGAACGCTTCCTGGTCTCCACGCACGCCGACCCCGAAACCATCCTGGGCGCGGTGGGCATCATCGCCTCGGTCTCCGAGCCATTCTGCGCCGACTGCAAGCGCACCCGAATCACCGCCGAGGGCAAGGTCATGAGCTGCCTGTTCTCCCGGGAGGAAACCGACCTCTCCGCGCTGCTGCGCGACGGCTCGGACGATCGGGCCATTGCCGAGCGCTGGCGGGCAGCGATGTGGGGCAAGCCCCGGGCCCACGGCATGGACCACACCGGGCTGGGATCCAAGGACTTTGTACAATCGGACCGCTCCATGAGCGCCATCGGAGGATAATGCGCATTCGATACTTCGCCGCCGCGGCCCAGGCCGCGGGCAAGACCGAGGAACGCCTCGACCTGCTCCAGCTGCCCGGAGCCACCCTGGGCAGCGTGCTCGAGCACCTGGCAGCCAACACCCCCGCCGCTGCCCCTGTCCCCGACGGGCCGCTGCTGCGCCGCACCACCTCGCTGGCCACGGTGCTGGGGCGCTGCAGCTTCCTGGTCAACGGCGTGAGCGAACAGGACCGCTCCCGCGCCCTGCGTCCGGGCGATGAACTGGACGTGCTGCCGCCCTTCGCAGGCGGATAGCGGCACTGCTCAGCGCCCGCGGCGCCCGGCCCACAGCCCGTGCAGCAGCGGCAGCGCCGAAAGCCACATCAGCACGGTGCCCAGCACCGCATCGTCCCCGCGCAGCACCGCGCCGGCGAGCAGCAGGGCACCGAACACCAGTGCCGAGGCGGTCCGCCTCCCGGTGGCCTCGACCCGCGCCAGCCGGCGTTCAAGCTTCGGGTTTGCCACCGCGAGCGAGCCGTCCTGAAGCCCGGCGACTAGCGCGTCGATCCGCCGCGGCAGGCCCAGGCCCAGGGTCGCGGCCTCCAGCAGCTGCCCGGCCACGTCCTGGACGATATTGCCGCGCTGCTCCCGCAGCAGCTGCGCGGCATAGGGCTCGACCGAGTCCCAGAGGTTGAATGCCGGATCCAGCGAGCTGCACACCCCGGAGGTCAGCGACATCGCACGGATCACCAGCAGGAAGTTCTCCGGCACCTGGAAGGGCAGCGACCGGATGACGTGACCGAACTCCTCGGCGAACTCGCGGAACTCCCTCGGGTCAACCTCGCGCAGCTCGGCAAAGCCCATGCCGCCGAACCTGGCGAAGAGCTGCGTCAGCGCGCGCTCCAGCTCGGCGGTGTCCGCAGTGGAGACCAGCACGCCCAGCTCCCCGATCGCGGCCACCAGTCCCTTCCCGTCGCGCCCGGCGGCCGAGATCAGCAGTTTGCGCAGCCCGCTGCGGGTGTTGGGCGGGACCTCGCCCATCATGCCGAAGTCGATGAAGGTCAGCTTCCAGGGATGCGGGGCCCGTGGGTCGGTGGCCGGGGTGACGAAGATGTTGCCGGGATGCGGGTCGGCATGGAAGAAACCGCTGGTGAACAGCTGCTCGAACATCACCGCGGCGAACACCGGGGCCACCTCGCCCGGGTCGATGCCCGCGGCGCGCAGCCCGGCCAGGTCGGTGACCTTGATGGCGGTGACATCTTCCAGGGTGAGCACGCGGCGGGTGCAGCGCTCCCACACGACCCCGGGCACCGCCACGCGGTGGTCGTCTTCGAAGTCGGCGCCGAAGCGCTCGGCGTTGGCCGCCTCGTTGAGGTAGTCGATTTCCTGCAGGCTGGTGCCGGCAAACTCCTCGACCAGCGCCGGGGCGTCGGCGCGCCTGGACACCACGCGCACGTGGCTGAGCCAGCCGGCCACCTTGCGCAGCGCCGCCAGGTCGGTGGCGACGATCCCGTCGATGCCCGGCCGCTGCACCTTCACCACCACGGTGTCGAACCCGGCCGCCGCGGCGTCCTCGGGCATCAGCCGCGCCCGGTGCACCTGCCCGAGCGAGGCGGCGGCGATCGGCACCTGCTCGACAGAGGCGAACACCGATTCCAGCCCCGTGCCCAGCTCGGCCTCGGCCAGCGCGCGAATGGCGGGGAACGGGACGGGCGGCACCTCGTCCTGGAGGCCCTCGAGCTCGGCGGTGATTTCCGGCGGCAGCACGTCCAGGCGCGAGGACATGAACTGGCCGACCTTGATCATCAGGCCGCCCAGGTTCACCGCGAGCACATGGAAGCGCTGTGCGAAGCGCCGCATGCGCCGGGGACGGGTGCGCTCGGCAACCCGGGCCAGCCCGAGGCGGGGCAGGAGCAATTCGAAGAACCACGTCACGGTGAGGTTCCAGGCGGCGAAGCGCAGGATGCGCCGGTAGCGGGCGCGGGTGTTGCCCGCTCCCGCCATCACGTCCGCGCGGTCCCCGGGACCGGAGGCCACCCGCTAGCCCTGGGCGAGGATCGAGTACAGCTTGCGGCGTGCCTCCTCAAGCACCGCCACAGCCTCCTGGACCTGCTCCGGGGTGCCGGTGCGGCCGACCTGGGCGGCGGCCTGGGCGAGCTCGACGCCTGCCTTGGGCAGCGATCCGCCGCCGGATCCCGCCGATCCCCCGGCGGGCTCCCACGGCACCGAGAGCTTCGAGTCGGCAACCTCCTCGCGGCCGGCCTCGGTCAGCGAGTAGATCTTGCGGCCATTGGATTCCTCGGCGTTGACGGACCCCTCGTCAGCCAGCAGCTGCAACGTGGGGTAGACGGAGCCGGCGCTGGGCTTCCAGGCCCCGCCGCTGCGCTCCTCGATCTCCCGGATGATTTGATAGCCGTGCATGGGCCGCTCGGCGAGCAGGGCAAGGACCGCCGAGCGCACCTCGCCGCGTCCGGCGCGGGTGCCCGCGCGCTTTTCGAAGCGTGAACGCAGCTCCTCGACGGCCTGCCACACGCCGTCGAGGTTGTTGGCGGAGAATCCGCCCGTTGGATTTGAGTGGTGCATGATGCTCTCCTCTATCGCTAACGACGTACGAACGATACTTAAAGATACATCGCGCGATACTGGGTAATCCATGGGTTTGAGCCGCCAATTTCCCCAAAACCAAGGAACTTTCGCCCATACAGCCCTCCGGGCGACAATCGCTCAGGCTATATCTTTCGCCTAAACCCAAAAGGCGATCCCCGCCACCGTCGCCCGTGAGGGCCTTGGTGGCGGGGATCGCCTGTGGTGTCCGCGGTTGCGGAAAGGATGGCGCTAGGAGCGGTCACCCACGGCGTCGCGTTCCGAGCTGGACATGCGGCTGGAGCCCAGGACGTCCCCGGCCTTCCAGTCCGCCCATCCCGGACGTTCCTTCATGAAGGCCTCGATCTCGTCCTTGGTGGCCTCGAGCTTCGGGTCGTGCTTGAGGTACCAGCGGGTCTCGCGGGCAATCATGCCCGAGAGGATCAGCAGGCCGATCAGGTTCGGGATGGCCATCAGGCCGTTCATCATGTCGGAGAAGTTCCACACGGCGGTCAGCTGGGTGGTGCAGCCCACGTACACGACGAGCGAGAAGATCACGCGGAACGGCATGACGGCCTTGCGTCCGAGGAGACGCTCGATGTTGCGCTCACCGTAGTAGGACCAGCCCAGGATGGTGGAGAAGGCGAACATGACCAGGCCAATGGTCACGATCCAGTGCCCCCACTCCCCCGGCAGCCCGAAGGTGAAGGCGTGTCCGGTCATCAGCGATGCGGAGATCTGCTTCCCGGTTTCCGGGTCGACATAGTTCCAGGCGCCGGTGGTGATGATGACCAGGCCGGTGCAGGTGACAACGATGATGGTGTCGATGAAGGTCTGGGTCATGGAGACCAGGCCCTGGCGGACCGGGTGGGTGGTCTGCGCCGCGGCGGCCGCGATGGCTGCCGAGCCCATGCCCGATTCGTTGGAGAAGATGCCGCGGGCCACGCCGAACTGCACGGCAATGATGATGGCCGAGCCGGCGAAGCCGCCGACCGCGGAGGTGCCGGTGAAGGCCTCGGTGAAGATTTGGCCGAGGGCCGCGGGGATCTGGCCCACGTTGGCGATCAGGATGTAGATGGCAGCGGCGACGTAGAAGACGATCATGATCGGCACGAAGCCGGCGGTGACCTTGCCGATGGACTTGATGCCGCCCACGAGAACGACCATGGCCATGATGGTCAGCACCAGGCCGGTGGTCCAGGTCGGGACGTTGAAGGAGTTCTCCAGGTTGGCCGAGATCGAGTTGCCCTGGGTCATGTTGCCGATGCCGAAGCAGGCAATGGTCGCGGCAATGGCGAAGAAGAGCGCAAGGAACTTGCCCAGGGGGCCGCGGATGCCGCGCTCCAGGTAGTACTGCGGTCCGCCGGACTTCTCCCCGGCGGCATCGGTGCCGCGGAAGCGGACACCCAGGTAGGCCTCCGAGTACTTCGAGGCCATGCCCAAGAGGCCGGTGACCCACATCCAGAACAGCGCGCCGGGGCCGCCGATGCCGATGGCGGTTGCCACGCCGACGATGTTGCCGGTGCCGACGGTGGCTGCAAGTGCGGTGGTCAATGCCTGGAACTGGGAGATGTCCCCCTCCGAGCCGGCATCCTTGCGCTTGAGCAGCCCCAGGCGCAGCGCCGCGCCCAGCTTGAGGAATTGGAGTCCGCCGAGGCGGAAGGTCAGGTACAGCCCGGTGCCCAGCAGCAGCGGGATCAGCAGGAAGGGTCCCCAGATGACGCTACTGATGTCACCGAGGAGAGTTGCGAGGTCGTCCATAAGTACGGGTCCCATATCTTCTCGTGCGAGTCGTGAAAGTGCGAGCGTGACTACTGTCACAAAGCACTTATCCTACGTCACGTTGCACGCATGGTGACCATATGCACGTTACATCCGGGTGAACCAAGACGAACGGTGGCAAATGAGCGATAAGCGGTCCAGATTGTCTCACGGTGCACGAAAAAGGACCGCCCTCGTCCCGAATCGGGAAAAGGGCGGTCCTTGAAGGCAAGGTGCCGCGTGGGCTACATTCCGAAGTCGGCCGGTGAATCGAACGGGCCCACCACGGTGATGGTGCGCGGGCGGGACGCCAGCAGCGCCGCAAGTAATCAAAGACACCTGGCACGGCGTTCTCGCAGCGAAACACCGGCGGTTTCGGTCCGTGTTTTTTACTTGATCCCGAAGTCGAAGCCACCTGGTTGGTGGTGCCCGAACCGCTCCCTGAGGAAGTTGCCCGTACTGGTCAAATCCGCCGAAGTTTGGTTGTGCCGGGTGGAGTGCAACGTCTCGGCCTGTCCCATAAGGAGGCTAAGTTGCTCAACCAATTCCTCATTGGGTGTTCGCCCGTTTGGTTGCCGGTTGTCCACCATGCTCGGCGGTACGGCCAGGAATCCCTGAAGAACATTTGGTAGGTACTCCCGCACCATGGCTTCGAGTTCATACTCAAAGCGCGCATCGCCAGAGGGCTGCCGGGTTTCCGCGTCGATGACCGAGTCAAGCATCTGGCACGTTTCCAGAATGGTTACGTACGTATCAGCGGGAAGACGGTGCTTGTTCTGCTTAGCCTGCGCGCTCACCCATGTCAGAGCGGGCGACAGTTCGTCCGAAGCTCCAGCAACCGGAGTCGCTGCCTGGGACGGCTGGTAGAACTGTATCGGCGGCGCTGGGGCTGGCGCTGGTATCTGGACCGCCTCGCCACTGCGCAGTTTCCGAACTCTCTTAGGGAGCCAGAGATCGCGAAGCATGTAGGACCGCACGGCTGACAAGACCATGGATCCGAGACCGATCATAGCGCCGCTGCCATTGGGGAGAGAAAAAGCAACAATGAAGAGGACAGCGTAGAGCCCACCTTCAAGCATGACCTTTTTGTTTTTGGCACCCATGCCAATGATGAGCAAGTAGAAAGCGGCGAAAAGCCAAAATACGAAGGCAAGAACCACTTTGAGAATGTTCCCTCGCGTGAAGCGCGACATCACTATGCCCCCCGTGTGTGCGTAGTGGCTGCGTCAGAGGCGTGACTACGCTCCAGCTGAGTTCGCGCGCGTCCTACTTGGCCTTCAAGGACCTGCACTGTCTGTTTCATCGACTGTGCAGCTCCGACCTTGAACCTATCGATCTCGTCCATGGCTTGGAAAACATTATCGAACGCTTCTTGCAGCTTGGTGGAGTCGATCGAGGCTTGGGCAGAAGTTTTATGAATGGCTGTGCCCTGGGAGCGAAGGAGTTCGGAGGTCGAGACGATCAAGTCCGAGGTAGTGGAATTGAGGGCATCGATTTGCGCCAGCACGATCTTTTGCTGAGCCAGGGCCTGCGCAACTATCACCGCTACTCGAAGCGCCGCAAGAGTTGTGTCCAGCGCCCGATCCACACCCTTGATCAGCTCGGAGTTGTTCTTCTTGACCACATCAAGAGCTAAGTACCCTTGGATGGATACCGCCATCTGGGTCAATAGGTCTTGGTGGCGCTGGCGGACGTAGAAGAGGGCGTCTGCTTCAAGTGTTGTGGCATCGTCCGCTTTGCCCGTATTGCGCAGCTCTACGATCCTCTGCTCCAAACCGTTTCCAAGGTGGCTCGCGAGCACGGCGTAGTTCGCCAACTGCCCCATCGCTGCCCAGAGAGCATCGCGTTCGGTCTGGATGGCGGCGTTGTCCTGACGGAGATCGTCCTGCCCACCCTTGAGTGCCTTGGTGATGGCGTCAAGTTGTTCTTGTGCTGACTCGTACCTCATGAAGTATCGCTGGATAGCGTTGCCTCCGGGAAGGAAACGCAGAATGCGCTTCGCGCCAGTCAAATCATGGCGCTTGGGGTCTAGCTCGGTGACGATCTGTCGCAGTTCCGCAAGGGTGTTGCCGGTACGCGATGCAGGGTCCGCGCCGGTGGCTGCGAGGGCGGCTGCCGGCCTCTTCAACATGCGGTTGGATGCGGAGCTTGCCTGCTGCATCGTTCCCTCGCCCAGCCGCGTCAACTGCGCTAACTTGGTCTGAAACTCCGGGCTCTGGAGCGGTGTGGCCAGCAGGTCATCAAGAAAAGTTTTGGCATTCTCGGCGTGCTTCTGCTGTGCATCGGCATCCACCAGGATCATGCCGCCGACCTTCTCCGGAGCGTGAACCACAACCTCAACTATTGGTTTCGGCGGCTCCAGCTCCAGTGGATTTCCTACCTGCGGGGACGAGGTCGCGCCGAGGTCGAGTGGGTTCAGCATGATGTGCTCCTTGGAAGGCTCTGGGATAACTTGCAGTCTACTAGGGATTACTTGTAGGTAACAGTAAATGGCCTGTTTTAGCCGCGGCAATCACATTTAAACCTATCTCATCAGCCGGACCACAATCTTTGACAAACCTGTTCCTTTTGCGGGCCCTTTGCGGGATTGAGACTCGAGCAAACGTTGGCGGCCTTGCCCTCAAACATCCGCGCTGTCATGGCATGTCTTGTTCGCGATGATCGGCGACAACAGCATCCATGATGCCCAAGGAGCCACTTCCTGAATCAGACCACGAAGCCATGGTCAGAATCTTTCATTCTAGGAATTCTGGAAAAACACCGAAAGTTCCTGGAAATTGAGAAAAGGACCGTTTTTTCTTCCAAAGAAGCAAAAACGGTCCTTTTGACCAGAGGCCGGAAGGCCTACATTCCGAAGTCCGAAGGCTTATCAAACGGGCCCACCACGGTGATGGTGCGCGGACGCGACGCCAGCAGCGCCGCAAGTTCGCGCACCTGTTCCGGGGTGACCGCCTTGACGCGCTCCAGCGACTCGTCGATGTCGTGGAAGACGCCGGTGACCAGCTCGGCGCGGCCCAGGCGCGACATGCGCGATCCCGGGTCCTCCAGTGCCAGCACCATGCCGCCGGAGAGCTGGCCCACGGCCTTGCGCAGCTCCTCGTCGGTGATGCCGTCGGCTGCCAGCTTGTCCAGCTCTTCGCCGAGCAGCTTGATGACGCGCTCGGTCTTGGCCGGGGCGCACCCGGCGTACATGCCGAAGTAGCCGGCGTCGGAGTACGCGGCGGAGAAGGAGTAGGTGGAGTACACCAGCCCGCGCTTCTCGCGGATCTCCTGGAACAGGCGCGAGGACATGCCGCCGCCGAGGATCGCGTTGAGCACGCTCATCACGTGGCGGCGCTCGTCCGTTGCGACGATGCCCGGGCAGCCCATGATGATGTTGACCTGCTCGACGGGGCGGCGGATCACGTCGATGCGCTGGGAGCCGGTGATCTCCACCGGTGTGGTGTCGCGGCGCGGCACCGGCGAGGCACCCTCCTCAAGTTCCCAGCCCGCGGTGCGCAGGGCCTTGAGGACCAGGTCGCAGACCTCATCGTGGTCCAGGGAGCCGGCGGCGGTGATGACCAGTTCCTCGGGGGTGTAGAAGCGCCGGTAGTGCTCCCAGACGGCGTCGCGGCCGATGCCGGTGATGGCCTCGGGCGTACCGCCGATGGGACGGCCCAGGGAGTGGTGGCCCATGACGGCCTCGACGAAGCGCTCGTGCGCCACGTCCCCCGGGTCATCCGCGTCCATAGCGATCTCCTCGAGGATCACGTCGCGTTCCTGCTCGAGTTCATTGGGATCGATCACGGCGGAGGTGACCATGTCGGCGATGACGTCGATGGCCATGGGCAGGTCGGAGTCCAGCACGCGGGCGAAGTAGCAGGTGCTTTCCTTTGCGGTGGCGGCGTTGGACTCGCCGCCGACCTCGTCAAAGGCCGAGGCGATTTCCAGGGCCGTGCGGCGCTTGGTGCCCTTGAACAGCAGGTGCTCCAGGAAATGGGTGGAGCCGTGCTGGCCTTCCTGCTCGTCGCGGGATCCGACGGCCACCCAGAAACCAATGGTGGCCGAACGCTGGCCGGGCATGGCCTCGGTCAGCACGCGCACGCCACCGGGCAACACCGAGCGGCGCACCAGGGCTCCACCGGCCTCGCCGTGGATGATGGTGGCGTCCCCCGCCTCGATCGGGGCCGTGGCGTCGGAGACGCCGCGCTCCCCCGCGGGAGCGGGAGACATTCCGAAGCCGGTGAGCGGCAGGGGAATCATGACCACAGAAAACATCCTTACTGTCCGCGCAGGCTGCGTGCGGAGCATTGGGTTATTCGCGCGCAGTGGCGCACGAAAGGCATTAACCCATTCTTCCACAGGGCATACCATTCATTGCCAGTTCATGAGCGGACTCTCACCATGCACGCCCCCACGGCACGGAACCACGGGACAGTCCCCGGGCCGCGGCCGCCACGGATGGCAGGCCCGCCGCTGATCCCGGGTTTCGGGCGGACATGGAAAAATCCCGGCCCACCAATAGGTGGACCGGGATTTTTCAGCCTAGAAACCTAGGATTACTCGGCTTCGACGAGGTCTTCCTCGGCTACAACCGGGGCAAGCGAAAGCTTTCCACGATCGTCGACCTTGGTGATCTCAACCTGCAGCTTCTGGCCCACGGAGACAACGTCCTCGACGTCGTCAACGCGCTTGCCACCGGCGAGCTTGCGCAGCTCGGAGATGTGCAGCAGGCCGTCCTTGCCCGGGGTCAGCGAAACGAACGCACCGAAGGTGGTCAGCTTCACGACGGTGCCGAGGTAGCGCTCGCCAATCTCAGGAACCTGAGGGTTGGCAATGGCGTTGATCGCGGAGCGTGCTGCATCTGCAGCTTCCCCGTTGGTGGCGCCGATGAGGACGGTTCCGTCGTCCTCGATGGAGATATCCGCTCCGGTATCCTCCTGGATCTGGTTGATCATCTTGCCCTTCGGGCCGATGACCTCGCCGATCTTGTCTACGGGGATCTTCACGGAGATGATCCGCGGAGCGTAGGTGGAGAGCTCGTCCGGGGTGTCGATGGCCTGGTTCAGGACATTGAGGATGTGCAGACGGGCTTCGCGGGCCTGGGTCAGCGCAGCTGCCAGGACCGATGCCGGGATGCCGTCGAGCTTGGTGTCAAGCTGGATGGCGGTGATGAACTCGGAGGTACCTGCAACCTTGAAGTCCATGTCGCCCATGGCGTCTTCGGCGCCCAGGATGTCGGTCAGGGCCGCGTAGCGGGTCTGGCCGTCAACTTCGTCGGACACCAGGCCCATGGCGATGCCGGCGACGGCTGCGCGCAGCGGCACACCGGCGTTCAGCAGCGACAGGGTCGATGCACAGACCGAGCCCATCGAGGTCGAGCCGTTGGAGCTCAATGCCTCGGAGACCTGGCGGATGGCGTACGGGAATTCCTCACGCGACGGCAGCACCGGCATGATGGCGCGCTCTGCTAGGGCACCGTGGCCGATTTCGCGGCGCTTGGGCGAACCCACGCGGCCGGTCTCACCGGTGGAGTACGGCGGGAAGTTGTAGTTGTGCATGTAGCGCTTGCGCGTTACCGGGCTCAACGAGTCGATCTGCTGTTCCATCTTGAGCATGTTCAAGGTGGTGACGCCCATGATCTGGGTTTCGCCACGCTCGAAGATCGCCGAACCGTGGACGCGGGGAAGAACCTCGACCTCGGCGGTGAGCTTGCGAATGTCGGACAGGCCGCGGCCGTCCATGCGGACCTGGTCGGTCAGGATGCGCTGGCGCACGACCTGCTTGGTGACAGCACCGAAGGCCTTGGAGATCTCGCCTGCGCGGGTCTCGAAGGCGGTGCCCTCGGCGGCGAGCTCGGCAACGACCTCGTCCTTGAAGGCGGAGGAAGCGTTGTCGCGCTCCTGCTTGCCGGCGATCTGGTAGATCTCGGTGAGCTTGGCGGTGGCCTTGGCCTCGACGGCTGCGTAGGCGTCGTCCTCGAAGTCGCGGAAGACCGGGAACTCGACGGTCGGCTTGGCGGCGCGTGCTGCCAAATCTGCCTGTGCCTCGCACAGTGCCTTGATGAACGGCTTTGCAGCCTCAAGGCCCTGGGCAACAACCTCTTCGGTCGGGGCGGTGGCGCCCTGTTCCTTGATGAGGTTCCAGGAGTTGTCGGTGGCCTCGGCCTCGACCATCATGATGGCAACGTCGTCGCCCGCGATACGGCCGGCAACAACCATGTTGAAGACGGCGTTTTCCAGCTGGCTGTGCTTCGGGAAGGCAACCCACTGGGCACCGTTTCCGTCGTCAACCAGGGCAACACGGACGCCGCCGATCGGGCCGGAGAACGGCAGGCCCGAGAGCTGGGTCGACATCGAGGAAGCGTTGATGGCAACCACGTCGTAGAGCTCGTCAGGGTTGATCGCCAGAACGGTGACCACGATCTGGACCTCGTTGCGCAGGCCCTTGACGAAGGCCGGGCGCAGCGGGCGGTCCATCAGGCGGCAAGCCAGGATGGCTTCGGTCGACGGGCGACCTTCGCGACGGAAGAAGCTGCCCGGGATGCGGCCGGCAGCGTACATGCGCTCCTCGACGTCCACGGTCAGCGGGAAGAAGTCGAAGCCTTCACGCGGGTGCTTGCCGGCCGTGGTGGCCGAGAGCAGTGCGGTTTCTTCGTCGATGTAGACCATGGCCGCACCTGCGGCCTGCTGGGCCAGACGGCCGGTTTCGAAGCGGATAACGCGCTTGCCGTATCGACCGTTGTCGATCACGGCCTCTGCGAATTGAATTTCGGGACCCTCCATGGGGCGTGTCCTTTCGATCAATATCCGCAGCACACTGCGAACAGGCCACACATCGGTGCAATCTGGTCTTCGATCGAGACTCGCGCTCTTCCTGAGGAAGAGCGAAAGCCACTACCGAGGACCGCGACTGTCTTCCGGTGGGTCAAGTGCGCGAAGTGCGCGGATATTTCGTCTTGTTTCTGTGCTGGTCATGCGAAATTGCAAGCCATACGTATACCAGCCTACCGGGTTAACGGATTCGGCGCAGTGACGGCGCGGACTGATGGTTTATCCGCACCTCTGGGCGCGCCAATACGCTCGAGTGACTGTGAGTTCGCGACCATTCGGAGGCGCGTTTTGAACTAGCGGGGAGATCAACGCCGAACGAGTTATCCCCCGTGTTAACAACAGTGGGGATTTCAGGTTTATCTACCGAGTCGGCTCTTACATTGCCCGACAGATGGACTTGTTCATTGAATGGAATGATCTTCGATACAAGGATTTTGAGCCGTCGAGAAGAATGCATGCGAGGCACTCGATGCTCCCGAAGATCCAGACCAACCGCGTTTCATCCGTAACTCATGCCGGCAAACGGGGGAGCTGTTTGCTAATAGTTTTATAGCGAAGGATCCCTCAGTCTTCTTCATTTACAAGATTCGAACCTATCTAGAAACTATCCTCAGATACACTAATCAAAGCTTGGAATTCGACTAGAAAAAAGGTATGTAGTTCGTGGCGACCACAGGAATACGTTTGCGGGACATTCGTGAATATGAAGGATCCCAAAACCGGGCTTGGGAAGAGCTGGCATATCAATTACGCAGAACGCCAAAAGCCGGCTGGCTAGAAACTCGAAAGACTCGTGCACCTGACGGAGGCGTCGAGTGGTATGACATCTACGAAGATGGCCATCAAGAGGGATTCCAAGCCAAGTTCAATAAGAACCTAGAAGATGCCCTCAGCGGGATGCTTGAATCCGTAAAGACGGTGGCGACCAAACGCCCCGAGATGACACGCCTTGTCTTCATTGTTCCCTATGACTTCACAGATGCGGCGTCAAGCCGGTCCAAATCGGATCAACAGCGGTGGGATGACGCGGTTGCGCGCTGGAGGAATAATGTTCAAGGCGCAAGTCGTTTGACCTTCGAAGTCATCAGAGCCGGAGATGTTCTCTCAACGCTGATGCAGGAGGAACACATAGGGCGTAGGTCCTACTGGTTCAATCACATAGAGATAAGTGATAAATGGCTCCGACAACGGTGGAACGAATCTGTTCAGGTGGTCGGCCGACGATATACACCGGATGCCCACACAGTCTCACAAGTTGAGAAATTCTTGGATGCAGTTTGTGCCACACCACGGTTCCTCGAGAAAATTAGCACTATCATCTCCCGCTTGCTCATTGCTTGTCGGAAAGATCATGGCATGTGGGGAGACGCTACGGCTGACGTCGAAATTAATCTCACCGCCATAGAGAACGTCAGGCAAGAAAGTCTCCGCGGATCTTCGAAGTTCAACACTTTGCCTACAGCCCAAGTTGATTTCCCGGCGCTATGCGAGGCCGCCAATGCCATAGCTAGTAGCGCCACAACTTGCCTCCGGACAACTGAACCAGCCAATCAACGCAACTTAGAAATGGCGTTCACCGTAGCGTCGAATCTGATCGATTTCGCTGGCAGTAGAGAAACACGAATATACGCGGACAGGGCAGTCGCGCTAGAGGGCCCTGCTGGGCAGGGTAAAACGCACGCATTAATGAAACTAAGTGAAACACTTCTGGACGCAGGAACTCCCGCGATCGTCGTTCCCGGTCAAAGGATTAAGAACGACAACTGGTGGTCAGCCATGTCTTCTATACTCGGGAACCCGGCTCCGTCAAGCGACGAATTCCTAGACGCAATCGACGCACTAGCTGAGGCTCGTGGAACACGCGCGGTGATCATTGTCGATGCCCTCAATGAAGCCCAAGACCCGCGTATGTGGCGAACAGAACTCGCGCCAATGCGAGCACAGATCGAGTCACGCCAGCATCTGGCATTGGTCGTTTCTTATCGCACTGATTATCATCAAATAATCTCGCCTCCACGAACAATGGAACGTGTCAGTCATCCCGGCTTCGCTGGACACATTTTCGAGGCTATCTCTGCATACTGTCGATTGTTCAATATTTCTGTACCTCCCACTATGACGCTTGATGCATCTTTTAATAGCCCACTCTTTCTTCGGATGTACTGCTCGGTCGTAGCGGCTGACGCCTCAGCTAACGCTGATCTACCAACTCGATCTACTTTATTTGAGAGATTCGCAAACGTTCAGAGCGAACGTGTACGCGAAGCTCTACGGCTCTCGCCCAGCACTCCAGTTGTGAAGAAAGCCGTTACGGTCGCGGCCGATCTGCTCCTTGTCAATGCGGGCCAAGCTGTGTCGCGATCACAGATGGAAGAGCAGATCGACCAGCTTCTACCAGGCCGCGACTGGCCAGAGACGCTGTTTCAACAAATGGTTAGTGAGGGTCTCCTGGAGGTCCGGCCCAGTTACCAAGGCAACGAGTCCGCGGCTTTCCCTTTCCAGGCATATTCTGAGCAGCTTTTGGCTTCAAGACGACTCGAAATTAACGCAAATCATTCTGAGCTTCTCGCACACGGTGAGAGCTTCGATGGTACGAATCAGCCAGAAAACGTGCCGACCAAGTTCAAGCGTACTCTCCAAACCGAGCCTTGGCTCTGGCGAGCAATGGGCGTCCTGTTACCTGAGAAATACGGTATCGAGCTAATCGATTTGCTGCCAGAGTGTGCCGCAGACTACCGCCTTCTCGAAGCAACACTCGAAAGTCTAGTCGACCGGGCATCATCCTCTTTCAGTCGGCGCACAATGAAATTCCTCGAGGACGGGCTCCTTGCCGACCGTGAAAACTGGGTTGATATCGTCCTCGCGCTTTCCGTCCAAGAAGACCATTTGGCCAATGCGGACTGGCTACACTCGAAACTGGTTTCGCTCCCGATGCCTGAACGCGATGCGTCTTGGTCCGTCGATGCTTTCCGGACTGACGACCGCTCACCAGCGTTCGCTCAGATATCGGAATGGGCAGTACGTGGAGCTTCCAATACGAATCCAGAACAGGTGCGGCTTGCGTGCATAGGACTAATGTGGCTGCTAACGTCCTCAAACAGGTTCCTGCGTGACCGAACTAGCAGGTTGCTCGTCTCGGTGCTTAGTGCGCATCTTGCCCAAGTCCCCGCCCTCATAGCGAAGGCTCGTGAGGTCGATGACCCATACGTTCAAGAGCGAGTACTCACCTGCATTTACGGTGCAATTATGGTCGAGGGAGACAACAACATCGATGCGGTGAGATGTATCGTCGGGCTACTTCTGGAATGGGCCGATACAGGACTACCTATACACGCTGTCGCGAGGGATTCCACACGTGGGATCGCGTATTGGGCGCATTCCCGCGATCTATTAGATGACGGTTCTCTGGCACGGTTTTCTCCTCCATACGGTGCCGCAGCTCCGGAAGAACCACCCACTGCAGTCCAGCTGCGCGAGCGTTATGGATATTTCAAGAATGAAGCTGGTGATTTCGTCGAGTGGCGCGCGTCATCGATCTTGTCGTCGTGTCTTGACTGGATGGGTGATTTCAACAGGTATGTCGTAAAGTCTGATGCAGGTTTCTTCAGTCGGTACCCTTTGTCAGGGCCACCACCAGCGAAGAAGTATCAAGATCCAGCTGGACAAGTTGACGCAGACTGGGCAGGTCGATGGATTGCACACCGGGCGATAGGTTTGGGCTGGACTACCGAGCGTTTTGGCGAATTTGAACAGAACCATGATTTAAGAAAAGGACGTGACTCACACAAGTCCGAACGTTTCGGCAAGAAATACCAATGGATTGCCCATCAAGAGCTGCTTGCCAGGCTCGCTGATAACTGCCATCCTGCATACGACTCTTGGGGGGCCGATGCCATGGTCTATGAAGGGCCCTGGTCTTGGTATGGAAGGGACTTTGACCCGAGCCTACCCCCCGATGAACTCTCAAGTACTCGTAGAGTGACCATTGTTGAGTCCCGAGGTGACTCGTCGTCAGCGCTAGCTTCGCCAAGCATGGTTCGTACAGGAGAGGCGAAGCAGTGGGTTGCTCGCGTTGATGATCTCCCGACCGCGCCACAATTATTTACGCCAGTTGATTCCAAGGGTCAAAAATGGATCGCGCTTCAGCGCTATTCCACCTGGGATAGGGCAAACGCTGCTCGGAGAGGCATAACGAAGCGCGAACTCGACGTATTCTTCCTGCAATTTTCGTGGCTGACCCCCTCGGGCAACGGTCAGAAGCTCCAGGAATTCATCAGCAAACGTGGGCTAAGTGGTCGTTGGATGCCCGATACCAGTCGAATTCACACACAGTACCTTGGTGAACAAGAATGGTCGCCCATCATGAAGTCGAGATCAAAAACAATAATTGATGACCGTGATATCCCAGATGAGCTTCTCGACATCCAGCTAACTGCTTGGCCTGCTGTTGAGCAATATATGTGGGAGGGCCACACACTCGACTGCTCAATCGATGAAAACGTTGATTTCTACGTTCCGACCTGTGAACTGCTTGGTAATGCCCGGTGGGTCGGTTTCTCAGCCCAATGGCAATCCGGCAATCGGGTCATCGCGAAAGCAATAAACTTTGATGACGGGGAGAATGGCCAGAGTGCTCTTTTGGTTGAGCCCGAGTGGCTGGAAGAGAGACTGCGAACCCTTGGCGCAGAGTTGGTTATTGGAACACTTAGCGAGAAGCACGCCCTACTAGACTCCAAAAGTAATTCACGCAAAATGGCATTCTCAGATATTTGGTACACGGCTCTTTATTCACCGGATAGTCCCCTAGCCATGGATGGGCCCCGGATTATGGTGAGAGAAACCGACGAATGACAAACTTACGGCGGTACGCGGTGACAAGGGATCAGCATTACCCTCAGTCACGGTGTCAGAGGTAAACGCCATCACAGTTTGAACGTTCTTTAGAACGGAGGCCAGTCGTCCATCCAGTTCGAAGGAGGTGCTTCGGACTCCTCCTCTTGTTCACCCAGCCCAGGAGATTCGATCCCCAACGGCTTTAACCAGTCCGAGGTTACCTTCATAGTTCGGCTGTTGGGAGTTGCTTCATCGGGAAGCGCAGCGATCTGCACCACGACCGGAACCTGCGTTGATACACCAGCCAATATGCATGCCCCTGTGGGCAAAATCGGCAACGATTCGAAAGAAACTCGGTCGAGGTAGGCAACAGCCTTCTCGACTGCCCGTATGTCAAGATCGTTTACCAAGCGATGAAGGAAGTAGTTGTGGAGCTGCGAAATAATAGTCGGCGAGATGTCGTGCGGTCGTTGGCTTGCCAGCGTTACAAATACACCGAACTTCCGCCCTTCCTTAATAATTTCTTCAAATGTTTCAAGCCGATAGTCGCGCCACGCTTCGCTCTCCCGCGACGACTCGAGTGAGAGAATATTGTGTGCCTCATCAATGATCAGATTTAGGTAGCGCTGGTTCCTTGGGTCGATCTCCTTCTTCTGCTCATAGAGATGCTTGCAGAGCAACATAGGTATCACCTTGCGCATCGACAAATTGACGTCTCTAAGTGAGACAACGATCAAGGGCTTATCAAAGGGCTCATCGTCTGAGACAGTAACAAGCTTCTTGATATCCGGAACGCGAGTCTCGAGCCTTTTGATCAATGGGGCCAAATGCTCACGATTGGAAAACCCGCTGATGATGTCGTTGTAATACTGCAGGACAATCTTGAATCTGATTAAATCGATGCCAGGTTCAATCGTCGCGAAGTCAATTGACAGTGCCGTAACTTTGTCCTTCGTGTAGGACTCCCATAATGCATGGTCCGTGTCAATATAATTGGTCCAGGCGCCCCAGTAGAACTTCCGCATAGTAGCGTTGTAGTGAAGATTTTGTTGAAAGTCACCGATCATGTCCGCAAGTTCTTGCGATGGGGACGAGCCGAGGCACGTTTGTATCTCTGTAAGGAGGTTGAGGACCGTCTGACGGTCCATAGACACATCGCTGCTCTTCGTCGCTCGCAGAACCATTTCACCAAGCACCACTAACAAGTCATGGGAATTTTCCAGACGTCGTTCCCAGTAGTCGCTTGAAAGCACCCGTGCCAAAAAGGGTGCCTGAGTTTTCTCCGTAGCGTCCAGGAGCACAGTCCAGAATCCGATGTCGTTGACTGCGCTTTGCGACAGCGGCAGTCTGGGACCCGAAGTCGCACGGGTGCTCAATGCATACTCCTGTTTGTTCGCGTCTCCAGTCACTGCCGAGGTGGAGCGTGAGTCGCCATCCAGTACGTCTCGATTGAGATACTCACCGTTGAAATCTATGAGAACAAACTGGGTTCTCTTCCGAAAGGTACCCACTGGTCCGTACTGTTCAAACAGCTCGTGGTAGAGCTTCGCCAGCGTGTAGGACTTTCCACTACCAGTGTTACCGAAGATTCCCACGTGGCTGGCAAAGATTGAGTTGACGCCAACCGCGACCGGCTGCGTCGGCTCCATCGCAAGAGCTCCGATCTCGAGCGCTACATCGTCGTCATCGACGAAGGTGTGGATAAGCTGAAATTCCCCCTGTGTAAGGATGAAACATGCGTTGTCAAGAAGTGGCATCTCACGAACGCCACGTTCGAAACGCCCGTTCTCGATGTATCCGACGAGGCTTACGTCGAGCTGGCGCGCCAGTTGATCAACTCCTCGTTGATACTTTGCGGAAGTTGATCGGTCCTCCTGAACAATCTCTCCGTCTATCTTGGCAATGAGTTCGACGAAGCCTTTGACAATCTTGAGGTAGCTGCCTACGGAGACATTGCGAACGATTCCGCCGCGGTAGAGGATGTGGGAGCTGTTCTTGAGTTTGTCGACAGCTACCCTTACACGACGACCGTCGACTGAAGTTACCCGTCCGACCTGGAAAACCGCGTCGTGTTCAAGAACTGCTTCGTCAAGCATCAGAGGCTCCCCAATTGACCGGTGCGGATGTCTAGCTCGATTCGTTGATCTGGTGCAGGAACCCTGTTAGCGATGAGCGCTGCAAAGTAGTCCTCGTCGACAACATCCAGAGTTGCGTAGCGTTCGTCCTCGCTTTCAGCCGGCTCGGCTGGCGCAACAAACAGGATATTTCCGTTCTTTACTTCCATCTCCGGCATGAGCTGCTCATAGCTTTGCCGGTCTTTGCGAGAAAAACAAAATACGATGACCTGCAGCGTTGGGTTCGTTCGGGCACCGCGCACCACAAGGTCCCGGAGGTGTTCGTCCCGGAAGGAGAACCCATGAACGAAAAGAACGCTATTTTCCTTTTCCATTTCGTTCGCGAAGCGTCTGATCAATTCATAGTAGGTCTCGTTAAGAACCGTCGTGGCAAATTTGCGCTTGTCAGGATTGACTATGCCCAGCTTCTCATAAGCCGAGGCGAACGCGGTGACCGCAATTAGATCTGAACCTTCTTGCACCTTAGCGTCGGCCTCGGCGAGTAGGTCGCTGATTGAGCGGATCGCTGGTCCATGCTCCGTGGGCTTCGGGTCAACGAGGACGTCCAGTAGAACGCCGTGAGCCGCCTTAAGCTGACGTTCGGCGTCCACGATAAGTGTGAGCCCGTGATCGAAAAAGATGTCAGCTTTTTCCCCGCTACGTTCTTCCTGGCGCCACGCTGCAGAGCCATGAAGTTTGACAAGGTTGAACACCGGTACCTCGGATCGATGTTCATAGCGGCTTCCCATCCGGAAGCGGATAGTGTTGAAGTCACCCAGGTCGAATCGTGGTCGAATTTTGCCGCTGAACCCATCACAGTAGTCAATGCCCAGCTGTTCCATCGCCACCTCGAACACCATGTCGACATTGGTCGTGAAAAGGTTAACCTGTTTAGGCAGTAGGGAGCTATAGCGCTTGAGCAATGTTCGGTTGATAGTTCGCAAGAACTTCGCATAGGAGAGCAAAACCGGCTCCGCCGACTTGTCTCTGCTAAGAATCTTCTGGTTCGGTACGAGGACATTATCGAAGAAATAGGCCTGGATCGACGCACGAACGAGCCGCTTTGAGGCCTCATCCCCTTCCGCATCGGCAAGTTCCGTGAGCGCTTTCTCGATGTTGCCAAGGGCTGCGAAGAAGCTGCTTGACGTACCTGCGCCGATCAAGAAGTTGAGATGCGAATCCTGCACGATCGTGCGAAGACGTTCTAGCGAAATTCCTGATGATCTGCCCTCGGCCACTGGCTGCTGTCGCACACCGTTTATGCGGACGTCGGTCATGCTTGTGTAGCCTCCTCATGGATGTAGGTAATGCCGAAGGCGACAACTTGGCGGAATTCCTGATGCCTGGCACCGATGTCGAACTGATTACCGGAGCCCTTTTGGAAGATATCGAGGCCCCGGCCGAGCAAGATTTTCCATCCATTGTCGGACCGGATCGAGCGGTCATGAATCGTCTCATCCCAAGCGATGTTGAAGTTGATGCCAACCGCCGCAGCGCTTTCTTGGATGTCCCTGAGCATCATCAAGTGCTGGCGCTGGAACTCCCCCAATACTTCTTTCGTCACTAGTGTTATCCCGATCTCGTCGGCGGCCTCTTTCTCGGTGGCGAGCAGTGCGAGAAGATCGACGAGGTTGCGCCCCTGGTGCGGAAGTCGAATGTAGGGGTCAATAATCGAGATCTCCGTGGCGCCACGAAGATACGGGAGCAGCAGTTCTTTGTATGAGACACCGCGCTGGTTTTCCTGGTACTCACGGTGTCCGTCGGGCAACGACTGGTGCGTCTTTGCGAGATCCACGGTTTCCGTCGTGGACGTACCAGAGGTAACAAGTCCCGGCGGAGCGTTAGTCGCTTTTCCTTCTGGGTTATCGGCTTTGCGAAGACGGTCCCGATAGTAGACCGGGTATTCGTCTTCCTCCAGCGTGGAAACCGGAGTCCATTTGCCGCTCAGGTCCGTATATCCGAACTTCACTCCGACCATTGTCGAATCGATCCGCAGAATCTGGTCCTTCACGCGCTTTCGCCCTTCGATGGCGAAACGGAGCAGCTCCTTGAGTTCTTCCGGTGAAGCCTCACCGTGTGGGTAGATGAGCTTCGCGAGTCCGGAGAATGTCTTGTGGATTCCGTCACGGTCACGTGTGGAAATATCCTGACCAAGCGTGAAATGAGTGTGGTAGCGGTCGGAATAATCGGCGTTCCTCATGGATTTAAGTACTTCAGCGATGTAATCGACGACGAACCCATAACCGGTCGAGAACATCTCGCTCCGGATGGTGTCGATTTCCCAACCAGGAATGTAGAAGTGAAGTCGGTCGAGGAAAGCGGAATCGTGGTAGCTGTCCGGAAGCTCATCGAACAGGTCAGAGTGCTTAAGCATGTGCGGCACCGTGCGCGAAGTATTACCGATGAACACCATTGATGCTTCAGCACCCAGGGTTTCCACGCCACGGGAGAACGTCTTGTTCGCCATGTAGTTCTTCATGATGTCCACGAGGGCCTTGTCGGTGCGCTTCTTCTTGCCCGCGAACTCATCGAATGCGACGACGTCCCAGTACCCGACGAGACCAAGCCGTCCGTTGGCGTTGTTGACGAACAGTTTAGGCACTGTGACTTCGCCACCGGAGATCAGCATGCCGTGGGGCGAGAACTCCGAGAATATATGTGACTTGCCGGTGCCCTTCGGTCCCAGCTCGACAAGGTTGTAGTTACGTTCGACGAACGGGATGAGCCGAACAAGCTGAAGAAGCTTCGATCGACGGCCGAACAGTTCGGGGTTGAAGCCGATCGACTGGATGAGCAGGTCGATCCACTCATCGGTGGTGAACTCACGGCGCGCGGTGAGGTAGCCATCGAAGTCAAAATTCGACATTTGGATCGGCTTAAGTGAACCAAGAATCCACGGCACCATACGCGTATCGTCGCTGTGGAAATACTCAATGTCACAGATGCACCACACGCCGCCAACGAGTAACTTTTGGTTCGCCTTCACAGTTGACGGCTCTACAAGGACACCCTTGATGCCGAGGTTGGCAAATTCGGCTTGGTAAACATCGTCCTTCTCGTTGAGGGTGACGGTGACCTTGTCGATGATCCGGTGGCGTCCCTTCTCTCGGATTGTTGACTTCACCAATTCGGATTCGTTGCGGTGTACGTAGTGGTCGGCGAGAATTTTTCGTACTGAATCGATCCCCGCTTGGATGGTGGCTTCGTCATCGGACGCTGCGTACTGTCCGAGCAGGTACTCCAGCACGTATGAGGGAACGATCGCGTTGCCCTTGACCGCCTTGACGAGGTCCTTGCGGACAACTGTGCCGGCAAAGTGCTGGTTGATCTTGCGATCCAGCGCGCTGGGCTCGGAGGCGCCACCGTCAGCTTCGGTCACGTAGAGGTTTGCCGTCTCCGTCTCCGGGGCAGGCTGGGTCAGGCCGAGGTCATCGCTCATCAGGGGTCCTTAAAAGTCGAAGTCGGAGGTGAAGGAGCGCTTGATCGTGTAAGGCGCACTCTTGTGCCGCTTCCAGTCACCCGTGCCAGGGATCGGCTGTTCAAGCCGGAATTCGACGCGCTGGTTGTTCGCTTGCTCAGCGTCCTGGCTCAGCAGAAGCCGGACACTCTGGAACCGGTCCCGTCCCTCTGCACTGGCGTGGTCAAAGAGCAACTCAACTTGATTCGAGATCAGCGTCTCCCCGAAATACAGCCCGGCCCGAAGGCGGCGAGCCGGTCGCTGATCGGTGACCGGCATCGACTGGTATAGCTTCACGACGACCTGGCCGGTGGTGATCTTGTCGGTCTCGGGGTGAATGTCCACGTTGACTAGCTCGACCGTATCAGAGCTCTTCTTGTTAATCGTGATTACCGGAACCACGATCTCCTGCAAAGAAGCCCCGCCGTGCACGAACTGGGAGCCGGCACCGGGCTGCGGGATGCGGAGGATCGAGTTCGGGACCTGGACCTCAAGATCGCTACTCAAACCGACCTGTTCGGGGAGGAATTTCCGGAAGGCAGGATCGTCCTTCAGCCCTCGTCCCAACACGTACCGGCGCTTTTCGGCAACGATCTTGTCGCCCTGCGGTTTCACCGTAAGGTTGAATTGCTTGGGTAGCTTCCCGTCTTGATAGAGAAAGCCGTGGTCCGCAGTTACCAAGATGTTGGTGGCCTTCGCGCTTGCGAGCGCTTTGACGAGACTGACAAGTTCGTCGATCGCCTCATCCGCTGCCTTGAACGTGCGGTGCTCGGACACCGCTTTGTCTCCGGTGGCGTCGATGGTGTCGTGGTAGACGTAGAGCACCTGGTTTGCCGAATACAGGTCACGGCGTTCGCTTGACTTCAGATTCAGGAAGTCTTTGGCCTGGATCGCGGTCCCGCCCACTGCGGCGAGGATCTTGGTTCGGTTGTTGGTCCCGTCCGAGCGCTGGCCGTCAACCAGCACGGGGTCACCCTCGGTGGAGTGTCCGAGCGCCTTGTGAGGCAGCAGGGAGGCCATGCCAAGTTGGGTGTAGCTCGGGAGAACACCGAGCATCGCTTCCATGCTGGCTTCGTACTTGTTCTCACCGCGGATCCTAGAATGTAGCTCGTGGGCGACCTCATACCGCATCGCATCTGAAATGACGACCACGGCCTTCTTGCGGCCGCCGCGGATGATCGGCGCGATGTAGTGGTCGAAGAAGGAGCTCTGCGAGGTGAGCACCGGGCTCTTCCATCGGTCGATCGCGTCGACATGCTGCTGCCACGCCGTGCCGAGACGATAAAGGAAGTCGTTGACGTAGGCGTTTTCGACTTGTTCGGTGAGGGTTTCCAGCGGCTGTTTGAACTCCGCGGTGTGCCCCGCGTGAGTGAACTGCCGGTATAGCTGATCGATGCGGTACAGCTCGTCGCGATACCGCGTGAGCCCTTCATCGAAAGTCGACAAGTCGAGCCGCACCGACTTGATCAGCGGGAGCAGCTCGGCAGCGGCGCCTAGCGCAACATAGAGCGTCGCATAGTCGTCGAACCACATGCTTGTACGGCGGGCCCGAATCGCGTCAGCGATGTCACGCCCAGACATGGTCTGCGCGGAAATCGCATCGATCAAGCGTCGAATGATTTCTTTCTCTCCAGCGTCGAAAATGTCGGCGGCGGAGAGTTCATCCAGCGAGACAGCAGACGCGTGATCGGCGTAGTCAAGGTCTACCTCAGCCTGAAGTGCAAGGGTCTTGAGCGCCTGGGTACTCTGCCGGTCGTTACGGAAGCTACGGAAGTCAATCTCGATGTTGCGTGCCGCGTTCGATGCTGTGGCGGCGAACCCATCGTGGGCCTGACGGAACATCCAATACACGAATCCAGCCATGCTCGGCGTCTCGGGCTGGTAGCCGTAGATCTTGGCCGCGCCGTCCCAGTGGAACTCGGCAAGGCCATGCTCAAGGAGCGCGTCGTAGCCAATGCTTTCACCGCCAGCATGCTCTATGAGCAGCGTCCGCATCAGCTCTGAGAGGCTGTGTTCCTTCTGTCCCAGCACGGCAGAGCACATCTTTGCCTGCACGGTCACCAGATCATCGCTGTCACGCAGCAGATCCTTGAACCTTGCGAGCAGCTTGCCATCCGCGAAGAACGACTCGTGAGCGGCGACGAGTTCATCGGCGCCAGCGATAGCGAGGCCAAGGTCGGCACGCAGCAGCGCACCGCGGTCGGCAGTGAACGTGCCGTAGGCCAGCTCAAGATCGAGTAACCAGTTCGCGGGCCCCAAAGGAGTACGCCCGCACCGGTAGATCAGGAACTTACCGCTTGGGTTTTCGCGCAGCACACGATGCTTGATCGCGAACTCATCGTTCTCAACCCGCAACACTGTGATGCCTGATGGGACATGCCTGTCAAGGTCGGACGCATAGCTGCCTTCCGCGTCGAGCCAAATCACCAGCCTGTGCCGAGCAAAACGCGACGCGAGGTGACCCTGAATTGAGGTTGCTTTGCTCATTCAGCCAACTCCAGGCCCTTGATCGCTTTCAGCGCCTTACCAAGCTTCGGGTAATTCGCCTTCACACCGTCGTCGAGATCGATCGAGACCTGCTGAGTCGCCAACGGGTAAAGCACATCGTGCTCGTAGTCGCGTAACTCGGCGAGGATTATACGCATCCGATCGGCTTCCTTCTGAGCTTTAGCGGAGGCATCCCCCGCGGCCTCGCGCTCAGCATGCTGGAGCGCGTTTTCCAGTTTGCCGCGGTACTCCCGCAGGTACTCGTTCAGCACAGTAGACACCGTCGATGGAGTGTAGCGGTGCATGTAAATTAGGGCGTTGAAGGAGCCCTTCGGGCTGGAGAACATCCAGTAAATCGGGCGCTTCCTGTAGCGTTGCACGTGGTCATCGTAGAACTTCGACTGGCCCGCCTTTGTGATGAAGTAGTCACGAAGCGCCTTCACACCGAGCGATTCCTCCACAAACCGTAGGTTCTCCTCAAAGTGCTCTTCACCGAAGGCGGCGCGGAGGAACTGACGGAACCGGGCGACGATGTCATCCTCAAACCACTCACCATCAACGAACGGGATGACATTGTCCCCGTCCGGTGCGAACGTCGGTGTCGACACCTTCGCGAGGTAGTCCTGAAGCGTCGCGCCTTGGTCTGCGAGAATCAGCCCAGGCTCCTCGAGACTGTACCGGCCGAAAAGGCAGCCCACCGCGTAGGAGACAAGATCGGCCACGAGTCGCTGAATTTGCCGGACTTCTGCTTCAAAGCCTGATACCTTCCCGCCAGCCCAGGGGTTCTGGATCAGCGAGACGTCAGTAATTGGCCCAGCCTTTGCGTACTCGGCGTCAAGATCGTACTGCGCTGCGATCTCGGAGTTGTTCTTTGCTTCCAACTCATGCACGCGCTTGGTCATTGTGATCTCATCTTCAACGACCTGCCTGGCCAGCTCGGTGAGCAGGACAGCCTCTGAGCCTCGCCGCGCCGTAAGGCCTTCCATCTCAAACCCAGAGCCTGTCTCGACGCTATCCCAGTCCTGCTGCGCCAAGTCGATCAGCTCGTCAATCTCCTCACGCCAACCCGAATCTGTCCGTTTGAGATACGGAAGCGACCCCATGTCGCCGAGCTTGAAATGAAGCCCCGGATTCAGCAGAGGAGCCATTTGACCCGCGAATGAACTGTTAGCGAACGCGAGCATCCCCTCAATGTCGTCTCCCTCTGGGAACAGACTGTTCGCTGAAGCGTCAAAGATCCACCCCTTCGGGTAGAACCGGAATGAAACGGGTCCCGTAACAATGTCAGACCAAGACACAGACGGCCGGAAGAATAGACCCGGATTCCGGACTGTAGAGGCAGGACGAAGGTCATAAAGCTCCTTGCCATCGTTCGCCCAATCGATCACGAAATCGCAGTTACCCGCCCACCGACGGAAGCCGCCACCCTTGTTGATTGGGTGCCAGCGCTTCGAACTCGGCAATTCACCGGGGCCGCGGTTCGATTCAATGCTTGACAGGTTGGTCTCCCACCAGAAGCGCAGGAAACGGTTATTGTCAGAGCTCGTCAACCCATTGCCAGACCGGCAGATCGTGGAAATGGACGGACGCACTCCAAATGCTTGACGCTCGGCTTCACCCATCCAATATGCAATCGGGGTGCGAGGGATGGTCGCCAACTCATTGAGTGAGACATCAAAGCGCAGTGAGACGTCATCGCCTGTCGAGACCCGGATTGCGTCGGATTCCTTGGATTTCGAATCCGTTAGTTTGACATAGGCCGCGCGCACCTTGCGATCGCTAGACGGGGACATAATTGCCGCGACCGTGCCAACAACCTCACCACTGATTTCCGGGAATGCACCTGGCCCGAGGTGTAACGCGCCATAGAGCGTCCAACGTTCGAAAATCGCGGCACGGAATTCTGCGTAAGTCGCAAGGAACATCCACGAGTGCATCGTCACGAGGGCCGCGCGCCCCCCGGAGCCCAACAGTGCCATCGACCGTTCCCAGAAAGCCACATCCAGACCCGCGCGGCCCAGAGGAAGCTCGGATTTGAGCCAGACGGTCAGGTTGCCGTCCATCCGAGATGCACCCATATACGGCGGGTTTGCCACCACCACGGAGTATTGCGACGCTAGAACACCCGCTTGACGCACAACGTGGCCGGCCCGCTCGATTGCATCAGCATTGAGCATGTCACCACTCGCATTGAGAGTCTCAAAGTGTCGCGAAAGTCGAGCCGTGACATCGGAATCGGGCTGTATCAGGGAACCGAATGTGTCAGCGTCAGTGAACTGATTCCAGAATGCGATCTCCTCGTCGGGATCGCCGCCTCGAGTCATGAGGAAGTTAAGTTCATCAGGTTCGAACCAAACCGGCTCGATCACGCAGATATTTGGCTCGACCTGCTTGTTGAAGAAATTCCGCTGCTTCGCGCGCGCCTTCATCGTCAATGCGAAAGCCGCCAACGAACCCGCGCGCGAGTCGATCTCAGTCCCATAGAGGTTGTTGGTGAGGATCAGCGCGGGGATTTCAGACGGCGCGTAACCCTCTTCCTCGTAGATCGCGTAAAGGAGGTCGAATGCGTAGGTGAGCATGTGGCCCGAGCCGCATGCGGGGTCAATGATCTTGATCTCTTCGGGCTTATTGATCTTGAGGTAATCCGTCTCATGGTCAACCAGAGCAATGTAGTAGTCCATCTGGTCGGCGATTCCGGACGATGGACGGTTAAGCATCCAGAGTCTGCCGAGGGAGTTCTCCACGAGATAGCGGACGATCCAGTGCGGGGTGAAGAGCTGGGTAGCAGCAGGGATCTCCGCAGCACCACGCTTCTTTTTGCTACCAAAAATCTCCTGCTTACGCTCTGAAATGTAGAACTGGTAGAGCCAGCCGATGACCTCCACGTCGTCGCAAACCTCTTCGGTGAGCACCTCGAGCGCGCGCGACAGGATCGCGCCGTCGGCGAGGAGGTTAGCGGGTACAAGGAGCTCCGCGTAGTCACCCTCTCGTTCGAACATGAACGGCATCGTCTTGTGCCAATACCGGCAGTATTCGGTGAGCAACTGCGCATAGGCCTCCCCCTCCGCGTCGGTGCTGCGGCGGGTACCGTCAAGAAGCCCGATGATGGCATCGGCGGCTCGAGTGCTCGTGACGACGTCAGTGTCGATGTTGCCGCGTTTGGCGTCGGCGAGGATCTCGGGCTGGCCATGCACATGGCCCCGCGAGGGCGAGACGATGCCAGCGTCGGTGTACCCGCGTGCGTCCATGAACCGCAGCGCGATGATGCGGTTGAACCAGGTGTAGGCGACCCTATCGATCACGTGTTTGAGGCCGTTACGGCTGATCTCATTTTCGAGACTCTTGACCGCGGCTGCCCGTTCGGTGCGGGCGACCGAGCCTGCGCTAAGCACGGAGGTGGCCTGGGCTTCGACCGCGGTGATCAGTTCGCGACGGGCCCAGGTGGCGAAGCGCTCTAGAGGATTGGTGTCCATACGTGAGTGTCCTACTTGCCTAGAGCGCAATGCGCTTGTTGTCGTTAATCATGGCCACCAGCGTGTCCCGGAGCTGGTCGAGGTAATGCTCGATGTCGGGTGTTGTTTCAAGAACGTTACCTGCGCCGGGGAGAATGAGATTCTGGATCGCGATGGTCTGCTTCACCGGTGCCGGCGCGGGCCGAGTGGGGCCGTCAGGGCCTAGGCCGCCCCCGGATTCGGGTGCGAGGGCAGCAGCAGCGAGCTCGTCAAGGATCTCGGGATAAGTCGTAGCAGCGAACTTCGCGGCGAGAGATCCGATGACGGGGATCTGGGCCTCGTGCAGCACCCAGTCGATTACCGCTTGGGCTTTACGGGTGACTGACTGCTGTGCGGCCGTGGTCGCTTCCAGATAGGCCGGGCTAGCTGGGACTTGCTCCCAGCGCGCATTAATGTCAGCGATCGCCGCAGTCCGATGCTCTTCGATGGCTGCACAGATGCGGCTTTCAAGGGCCGTGGTTGCAGAATTCAAGAGACTGATCTTGTTGCCCCGGAAGACCTGCGGGTCTTCGAGAAACAGCGACACTTCATCGGTGGCATCGATGGGCAGGTAGCCGAGGTTCGACTTATGCGTCTGCATGAGCGCTGAGGCAGTGTCGTAGATCTTGCACTGCACACCGTGGAGGAACGCCTTGACCGGGTCGATCACGTTGTCTTTCGCCTCGAGGAGATCGTCCGCGTCGGCGAACTCGGCGATGTACCACTCGGCCGGGTGATCACACAGCTGCGTGAGCATACTGATGGGCCCATCCAGCTGATCGATGAACGGATAACGTGCCCCCGCACTGAGCGTCTTCAGCTCAAGGAGCTTCTGCTCGAGAAGTTTCTTCCCGACGCGGGCAAGCTCAAGCGGGTCCTTCGGAATCGCGCCCTCATCCGTGAAGTCCACAACAAATCTGCGGAAGGCCGTGACGATCTTCTGATCGAACACGCGCTGAGGCGCGACGACCATGTGCGGATATTTCTGGGTGTTGCGCAACGCGTTGCCGATCTCGGTGCGCTTCAGGAGGTTCCCGTCCAAGGTGATCTCGATCTGGGATTCACCGGCGAGGTACGCTACGACCGAGGCAATCGACCATTGGTCCCAGCCGTACGGCTTGGTCGTATACTTATCGACCAGAAGCTTCATGGTGACCTGCTCGTGGCGTTTGCCACGCATTTCCAGATACCCCAGCAAATCCCCACCTGGTACATGGAGCAAGCTGAAGGACGTGTCGATCAACCCGCCCTCGACCGGATTGGCAAGAGCCTCAATCATCTGCTCGCCAAAGACGTGACCGCCGAGCTGCCCCAGGTTGGGGTAGGTCGCCGCGATGAGCCGCTGGAAGCCATCGCTGATTCGGGTCACCGGATCCACTGACGACACATCGAGGATGCCGGCGTTGTGAACGAGGGTTGCGCGACCGACCGCAGCACGGAGGCGTTCGACGATCTCCTTCTCGCGCTCGGCGTTCTGCGTGCCCTTGGCCTGCAAGATACTTCGTTCGATCGCGGTGAGGCTGCTCGTCTGGGCTCGTTTGACGTACTTTTCGGTCTTGAGCTGGAGTCTGAGATCGGACAGGATGCGTTCGCTGCCGGCCTGGAGCACCACTCGCAACTCATCGAGGCCCGCGCTGTGTGCCTTGATCTGATCCAGGCTGAAGTCGGTGTCGGGACTGGTGAAATGCAGCGAGAGTTCGTACTGCTTACCCACCGGCGTTCCGTCGAGCTTATACCCGAACGGGAAGTTCTGGTTGTTCTTCGCGTAGATGACCTTGTTGGTCTTCACCACCGATTCGGAGAGCATCTTGGAAAGCTTCGCAGAAACCTCAGAAGAGTCGATATCGACGTTCTTGATCTCCTGCTCGATCTTCTGCTCTTCGTTTGTGAGGTAGTCGTACACGTCACCATTGCGCTGGATATAGGTCTGGGCCTCCAGCACGGCAAGGGCCTCGATGACATCTTTCGACAGCGCGGTCAGGTCCGTGCCGAACCGGTCGTAGACGAGCACGGTCAGGTTGCGCGGTGTGGCCTTGAACCCGTCAACATATTTCACAAGGAACATCGCTTTGAGCAGCCGGATCGCGAGTTCGCTGAGTTTCCCGCTGTTTTCGGCGTTCAAGATGGCGCGTTGGTTTGCCGATTTCAGTGAGGCACGGATTCCTGCAAACATTTGGTCAAACGACGCGAGTTTCCCGAGGGACTCTCCTACGAGCTGCTGAGCGACCTCTTGCACAACACCCAGCATAGAGCGTTCACCGACGGAACTATTGCGGCCCTCAAAGAAGTTGTGATCCGAGATCCCCTCGATCGCGGACTGGAAGAGCGGGAACTGGTAACTCACGAACGGGTAGGCACCGACGAAGTGCTCCTCGTCTCGATAGTTCGGGTATCGTCCACCGTCGACGAAGTCGAAGAGCGTCTTGAAGTTCGCGTGCTCGGCCGCGTAGATCTTACCGACTTCAACGGCCCCTGCAAGGTTCTTAGTGAGTAGGCGCTTGCGGATGACCTCTTCTACGTCCTGGCTAGTCAGCTTGAGCCGGTTCGCGAAGCGCGCCTGGATCTTGGAGAAGTCGTTGGCCTGGGTCTTGGTGCGATCCCCACCGACCTTCTCCATGTCTTCTTGGGAGGTCACGAAGATCCACGCACGGCCCTTACACCTTGTCGCGAGCGACTCGGCGATGGTCTGCAGATTCAGCATGCGTTGGGTGTTGGTACCAATGAATTGTCCGACCTCGTCGACGAAGAAGTTAAGTCGGAACCCTTCGGACTGTTGGTCCAGCCAAACTGCAACGTCCTTGGCAAAGTCGTCAATCGACACCGAGTACGAGGTGTTGTACTGACGGATAATGCCCGGACTGGATCTACCATTGACCTCAGCGAAGGCTTTATCGATGTTGCTTGCCTCCATCGCACTTTGCTCCCGGCCTTGCGACCACTTGATCCCTGCAATGCGTTGAAACGCGTTTTTGAAGTCTTCATACTGGCCGCGATTATCAAGATCACGCTCAAACCGGGCGATGTGCCCGTGATTCCCGAAGTAGCCACGTGACTCATCGAAAACCTTAACGAAAACTTTCAGCAAACTTTCATTCGGATCTGAGCTACCGTGGACGGCCTTCTGGTCAATGTTGAACAGCAGGCTCTTGGCCTTGATCTTGTCAGCTTTGACGATCAGCGGGGGAAGGAACGCGTCGTCCGCCTTGGCACGGAAAGACTCCGACACCTTTCCACGAGAATAGTCGTGGCCGTCGATGTCGCCTAGGAGATGGGCAAGCATCTTAAGCAGGTGGGATTTTCCGGATCCGAAGAAACCGGAGATCCAGACGCCATTAGCGTTGGTGTAGTTCGTGTAGGCCTCAAGAACCTGTTCGAACCCCTTGGAGGCTTCGTTGGTGAGAACATACTCCTCGACCTCGACGCCGAGCTGGGAGGTGTCATCTGCCTTGATGACACCTTCAATGGGGCGCTGGATGTCTTTGGCGAATATTTTGTTGATCTGGGTCATCGTCATGATTCCTGTTCCAGAATGTCCTTGGCTCGGTAATAGCTGTCGCTCGTGGTGAGGTTAAGGGCGCGGAGTTGGTGGCCAGTTATCTGTGTGAACTCGTAAGTCCCCGGGAACCACGCAAGCATTGGCCTTCCGACCACGACGCTTTGCAAATTCTCCAGCACCGTGTGGGTCCGGATAAAGGGAAAGATCTCACCGATGCCGGTGAGGAAAACCATGTCGCTCGGATTCTCGACCAGGTACTCGCGGATCGCGGGTGCGAGGTGGTCGTGGGGGTCGAGCATTCCCTGAAGAATCTCGCGGAACTCGTACTTATCCTGGGTAGGTTCCAATTCGAGGAGCCGTTCCCACACACCTCGCTCGTTCAGGAGCCGGATTGCGAGGTCGTAGAGATTGATCTCGACTACGCTTAGCCCGTCATCGCTGCGAAGCTTGGTGGTTATGCGGCCCCGTGCCGCTTCCACATCTAACGCCCAGGCCGGAGGGTAGGGGTATATGAAGAAGGGAACTTCTTTGGAGAGCCCTTCCATTTTGAGGAACCTTTGGCTGCGCAGCACCTCATATACGTGCGTTTCCTCGTTTTGAAGGTTTCGTTCGGCCACAGTTTTCATCATTGGTTCACCTCGGTGGGCAAGTTGGTCGGTAGGAAACGCACGTCGCTCGGGGTACGAGCCTGGAAGAGGTCGAAGATTCGTCCGGATAGCACGGCCGGGACAATGTCGCCCTCTTTGTTAAGGAGCCCGGCCTCGTACAACATCCGAAAAATGTTCTGGCGGAGCTTGGCGCGGGTGGAGCCTGTGAGATCGTCGAGCTCGGGATGCCACAGGCTTTTACCGGTGAGGAACCGGTCAAAGTCCTCGATGCCGAGCGTCGGCGTCATCAGCAGGAAACGTTCACGGAGGACTTCTTCGGCGAATTCGCCGATGAGGTCGTAGCGACGGCAGGCAGCGATCCACATGAGGTGGCAGCGCTCGGTGAGACTCGACTCGACGAGGAGTTCCAGCTCAGTTTCACTAAGCACATCGAGACGCTGAATGACCTCGCGGGAGAGTCGCAGGCTCGACGACGAAGTGCGGGTTTGTAATAGGTTCTGCTCGATCACAGTTCGTCGGACTGCTTTCCAATCTCCACTCAGCAAGTACAGGGATGTGATCAGCTCTGCTTCACGGGCCAAAAGGCCACCGCTAGTGAAAGACAGCGCGTAGCGTGCTGACGTTTGGGCGGGCTCTTTCAAAGTGCCTCCTCTCTGCTCCAGGCAATAAATCGTGGTAAGCAGGGGCTGCCGGCATAGTTTGTATTCGACGTTGAAGGCGCGTTTTAGCTTCCATCGACAGACGCACCACCCCTACGCACCCAGTCGTCGACTTCACTGGTCTGGAACTTCCACAGGCGTCCGATCTTGTGGGCGGGCATGGCCTTCTCGGCAATCCAGCTATAAACGGTGTCTTTGGCGACGCCGAGATGGTCAGCGATATCCTCCGCAGACAGCCACGGCTCCGTCATGAATGCGCCCTTCTGAAATTCTTTACCCGTCAAGCAAACAATACCGGACAAACCCTGTCTCGCTCGGCTTAAACCGCTGAATAACCGTTCATCCCTTGTCTGCGCGACTGCATTAGTTACTTTGAGTGTTGGTTAGGTGGGCGCCCACATAGCCGATGTAGAGCTTCCCCGATCCGTGCACATCATCGAAATAGTGCATCCTTGCGCTGCCCATTCCCGCCCGAGTGAGCCGAAAGTGCGCCTTCATGGCCACGGTCCCATCGGGGGCAACATTTGTCGGCACTTTGAACACACGTTCACAAACGGATCAAAGAGCGCTTGTTCTTCCTTCCGGCTGCCGGACGACTCCCCGTCCTACACCGCGTCCGTCTGGTTCAAGCCCGAACAACTCGGCGCCCGCCAGCCCCTGCTGGAGTCCTCCGGTTCAGGAGCCATTTCGCTGGCACTTGCCGAGGCCGGAAACCTCGCGCACTCCGTTCAAACGGACGGCACGTCGGTGGTCGCCGAGTCCGGAGTCGCGCCCGCCGCAGGCCAGTGGCACCACGCTGCCCTCACCTACGATGCCGCAACCGGCGCATCCCACCTGTACCTTGACGGCAAAGAGATCACGGAGTTCGTCGACCCTCAGGAGGCCGGCACCGGCACCCTTGCCCGGACCGACGGCCTGCATTTGGGCTCCGACCGCGAAGCCGGCCGGTTCTTCCAGGGCGCGCTGGACGACGCCGCGCTGTGGAACCGCGTCCTCACCGGCGACGAGCTGGCCACCATCTGGAACGACGGCGACGGCACGGCGGTGCCTGCCAGCTTCCGCGAGGCCAAAGGCACGCCCGGCTGGTGGGAGCCCCACAAGAACTAAGGCATAACGAACAACGGAGGGCTCCGCCGCGTGAACGGCGCCCTTAAATGGGACCCGTTGCCTCCTGGTACTCTGGATGAAGTGCGTGAATACGTGATCCGTACCGTCGGCGGCACATCGTCGACCCGCGACATCGAAATAATGATTGACCGCCTCGCAAAGGTCGAATCTCTTCAGCCGGATAAGCAGTGGTTGGGATCGTCTGGCATGCAGCGATATGTCGGCTATGAATGCGGCCCTGATTTCGTTGCGTTTGAAAACCCCCACGTGGGTAGCGCCCTGTACGTCTTGAGAGGCGACTGGCAGGACCTCAGCCGCTTGTCGCGTTTGAAACTTATGTCAAGTCGAGAAGGTGAATTCAACCGAATCATTCACACATCAAAGTGGTTCGACCGTCTACGGATTCTTGTCTACGATTACCGCGACAGTAAGTGAATTCAGAGAGAACGCCGCTGACAGTCTGGCTGAATAGGGAGACGGGACTGCGGTTTGTTATCTGTCGGGTGGCCGGCCTAACGAGCTATCTCTCCGGCTGCCGCAAGCAATCGGTCATGAATACTCGCAGCCCACGTCATGATGAACACCTGGTGCCACCGTCAGCAGAAACCCAGGCCGACGCACAGCATTTCATTGGGCGATCTCCACCGCGGCATCTAGGCGCCAGTCATGACCGCAGTGGCGTGTCTGTCAGGAAGGTGAGTTACGTTAGCGGCCGAATTTCCCAGTGGTTCTCTTCGATTCCCACCGGTCCCGTTGATGGGCGCTGCTTTTGCTGTACCCGATGGATTCCATCGCGGTCTTGATCTGTTTCAGCGACAAGCCTGCCAGTGCGCATTCAGCCAACAAGCGTGGCATCATTTCATCGGATTGGCCGTTTTGTCTCAACCGTTGTTTCCGTAGAAAACGACGTCGTCCAACAATTTGCATTGCTCGAACGTAATACCTAGCCAGATGTTGATTTGCGAGCCCTGCGCCTCACCATAGCCTGACAAGGGTTCGTGGCAAGGGTCAGTGCCTGTTACCGAGGCAATTTGCGCCGCCCCTACAGCGTCAGGCTGGAGCAGTATCGCGGTCACAGAGCAAGTTAGTACGATCGCGTGGCCAACGAAAAGTTCCCTCCTTGCATCATAGGCTATGTATGTCTACCGCAGCCGTTTGTCGATCCAGTGAAATGTATGACTCAAGTTCTTAGTCACCGCTCGGTGACTAATATTTCGTTGAGCCAACTCTTTCAGGACTGCCATGTGTGGATGGTTGTTTCCACCATTGGATCCATGTATATTCTTGGCCTCCGTGGTGACAAATCGTAGATTAGGCAACTCGTTCCAGAAATCTACTCCCGAGTCGCTCTGGGATCCATGATGGGGTGCCGAGGCAATACCTACACGGTCTAGCCGCTGTGGAGTGAGTATGCTGACAAGATGCTGGACATCGAGGGTATGAAGCAGCCCCGCATCCCCGGTACCAAGCCAGGCGGGGGCTACGGGCACTGCCCACGGCTGGCCGAGCGGGTCTGCGTTCCAGCCGGCCCTGTGACGGCACCAATCAAATGGGGATACGGGACCCGAATATGCGCAAATCGAGGACATATTTGGATTCGTCCTAGCACCCTTTCTCCGTTGCGCCGAGGTCGTGTTTCGACCGTTCCTCCGGTGCGCATTTAAGGCAGCATTAAAGTCATCCATCAACTCTTTGTCACCCCGTATCGTAAGGATGTCTTGAACTGTGGCTGCTCTTACTCCGTGTCCAATCAAAGATTCCACGCGGGCGCGAACTTCGGCGGCAGCTACATTTGTCGATTCAAGGACGTATGGCCGTACTTCCCAGAGAGCTGTGGCTCCAGCGTGGCCGGTCGCGCTGCTTCTCCTTGTAAAACTTCCTTGAACATTGCCTGTTTGGACCACGATCCCGCCGCGTGGTGAATCGGCCACTGTGAGGCCAACGGGCTCGAAGGTTCTTTCAGGATCGTCCACGGGCTCGGGAGGCTCGTGACCAATCTGTTCAGTAGTAGGACCGAGCCGAGAGATCTGCGCATTCGGAAACAGTTCGACCAACACCCGTTCCGGATCCAGTAGCAGCTGCGGATACCCCAATCCAAGGGAGCTGGGTGCCGTTGCTGCGAAAATCACCGCAGTCAGCGAATCCAGTTGGGGAACCCAGACCCGTTTTACGCTGTGTCCTGCGCTTCTCAGATTGCTGGCCAAATACTCTAGGCCGTTGACATGATCCAGATCGAAGTGGGAAATCACCAACAAATCGATGTCCTCATGCCTAGTTAGACAGAGCAAATACTGTTTGATTGCTTCTTTTAACGTTTGAGTTGGCTGTTTACCGTTCGATGAACCGCAATCGTAGATCAGGTTCAGTGTCCCCGCTGGGATTCGGTTCTGTAGATTGGTGCGCTCATAGCTGATGAACTCAACGCGCTGTGTGAAGAATCCGCCGTGACCAACCCCCCATTGGTTTAGTTCATTTTCATAAGACCCAGTCCACATATTTCCCCCACCTGTCCAAGATTTCATGGAGTATTAGCGCCTCACGATTCCGCCGAACTGAAATCATACTAGCGGGCGCTTCTTCGCTAAAAGAGACCGACGGCTCCTACGCAGTCCCACTCAAGCCCGACGCCCGCGAAGAGTCTGACGAGGACAGCAACGTGACCCTGCGACTGACGATCAACGGCGTCGACTGACCTACCCCATTCGGACCACATGCTTTGCAGGTCTTCAAAATTGGATGACCGGATCACATACTGGGTTGACGAGACCGCTTGCGTCACGAGGCGGCCGAAATGCTGGACACGTCAACGCAGGAGTCCCTCATGAACGGCAAAGACAAATCGCAGTCAATCATGCGGCGGAAGCCGATCGATGAAATCGAGGAAGAGAACAAGCACAGCGGCCTGCACAAGTCCCTCGGACTGTGGCAACTGACAGCTATCGGTGTCGGCGGCATCATCGGCGTCGGTATCTTCTCCCTGGCCGGACTGGTGGCCCACGGCAGCGATACCGAGCCCGGCGTCGGCCCAGCGGTCCTATTCTCCTTCCTGATCGCGGGCCTGGCATCCGCGGCCGCCGCCCTGTCCTATGCCGAGTTCGCCGGCATGATCCCGCGCGCCGGATCCGCCTACACCTATGGCTACGTGGCCCTCGGGGAGATCATTGGCTGGTTCATCGGCTGGGACCTGTTGCTCGAATACATCGCCATCGTGGCGGTCGTGGCCATCGGCATCTCCGGCTACTTCGACGCCTTCCTCGCCGGGATCGGCATCGACCTGCCCGACTGGGCAGCCTCCACCGCCGACGAGGGCAGGGGCGGCATCGTCAACATCCCTGCCATCGTCGTCTGCGTCCTGGTGACGTGGATCCTCTCCCGCGGCACCCGCACCTTCGGGCGCTTCGAACTGGTGGCCGTCGCCATCAAGGTCATCCTGATCCTTTTCATCATCGGCCTGGGCATCTTCTACATCAACACTGGGAACTACAACCCGTTCATGCCCAGCGGATTCGGACCCGTCGTCGCCGGAGCCGCGACGGTGTTCTTCGCGGTCTTCGGCTACGACGCCATGAGCACCGCGGCCGAGGAGTCCACCGACGGCAAGAAGCACATGCCCAAGGCCATCATCCTCTCCCTCATCATCGCCATGCTCCTCTACGTCGCGGCTACGCTGGTGCTCACCGGAATGCAGAACTACCGGGACATCGACCCGACAGCCGGATTCGCCTCCGCGTTCAACGGCGTGGGGCTTCCGGTCATCGCCACGATCATTTCCGTGTTCGCGGTCCTGTCCATCCTCACCGTGATGCTGACCTTCCTGCTGGGAGTGACCCGCGTCTGGTTCTCCATGAGCCGCGACGGGCTCCTGCCGGGCTGGTTCGCCAAGACCGACCGCCACGGCACACCGCAGCGCGTCACCTGGATCGCCGGCATCGCCTCCGCGTTCCTGGCCGGCGTCTTCCCGATCAAGGCCGTCGCGGACCTGACCAACATCGGCATCCTGGCCGCCTTCGTGGTGGTCTGCCTCGCCGTCATCATCTTCCGCTACAAGAAGCCCGACGCCCACCGCACCTTTCGGCTCCCCTTTATGCCGGTGGTCCCTGCATTCGGAGTGCTGGCCTCAGGGTTCCTGATGCTGCAGCTGCACTGGGAGACGTGGCTGCGGTTCGGGGTCTGGCTGGTCGTCGGCCTGGCCATCTACTTCTTCTACGGCCGTAAGCACTCGCTCATGAACCCGGACAGCCCGCGCCACGACGAACGAGTGGTGCTGCCGCACGGGGAAACCTAGGCCTCAGTGGAGCATCCCTTCAATCGATCCCCCACCGCGCATCTGAAGACCAAAAATCTGACAGTTAAATACCGTCACTTTCCGTACCCGCCCGATCGACCCCACATGTTTTCGGGGCTGTGCAGGCGAGTCCCGGGCATCGGTTTTTCGGCACTCCCCCGTCAGAATGCCGCCCTTGACGGTTATGCCACTGCCTCGGCCAACGGATTCCATGTCCAACTCGGTGCACCGTTCCCCGAAGATTGGTGATCGGCAGGTTCCTGGTGGGTCTCGCCGATGGCCTCGGTGACGACGTCTGCCAGAAGCCCGTTTCGTTCGTAGGACTTCCGCTGCCTGTCGGCCCCTGTTCCGTTGCCGAGGACCCTGTCAAGTGCTTCCACGACGTAGGCCGCGTCCCCTGACTCGTCCAGCGCATCCCGGACATGGTCGTGGAGTGCCGAGATGACGTGTCGTGCGGTGTCCGGCCTGTGGCTTACGGGGTGGAGCAGTTCGCCGCGGACGCCCCACCGGCTGGCCATCCAGACCCCTTGCCGCAAGACGATGGCCGGAACCCTGTCAGGTTCCACCCCGGCATTCCACTCCCGGGCAGCTGTCTCCACCAAGGCCCGCACCAGGGCTGCGATCAGAACGGTATCCCTGGGATCAAGGCAAACATCGGACACCCGGATCTCGACGGTGGGGTGCCGGGCGGAGAGACGGGCGTCAAAATCCGGGTTGATGACCACCCCGGTGGCCGAGATGTCCGCCACCAGCGCGTGGTAGGCCCACGCCGACCCAAAGACCTCCATCGGCCCGGCCGAGGACCACCGATTCCAGGCCTGCGTGCGGTAACTGGCGTAGCCGCTGTCCTGGCCGTTCCAGAACGGGGAATTCGAACTCAACGCCATAAGCGAGGGCAGCCAAGACCTGATGCGATCCAGGACGGCCACGCCCTCCTCGTCCGAGCCGACTGACACGTGGACATGGAGTCCACAGGTCAGCTGCTCGCGAGCCGTGAGGGCATACTTCTCCACCAGTGCGTCATAGCGTTCGTTCCTGGTGGGATGGGGCGAGACCGCCAGCGGAGAGGTGGCCAGTGCGACGATCCTCGCACCCGTTTTTCGGGCGAGCGCGTCGGCGTAGGCGCGGCCGTCCAGGATCTCCGTGGCCAGACCCTCCAGGGTGCTGTGCGGGTGCGTGATGACCTCGATCTGTTCCTGGTGCAGCTCCGCGGACAGCATCTGCCGGGAGGAAGAGCCGGTCGCCCGCGAGCTTGCGCCGTGGAGGCCCATCACCTCCGCGGACAGGGGTAGCGGGACCCCGTTGACGGGATCCACGATCAGGAATTCTTCTTCAACACCAAAGGTACGCACCTGCTAATTGTGGACTACGCAAGCGACAGCGGATTCCACGCCTAGACGCCTGGACATCTAGCCGTCGCAGGTCCGGTGCCTGGACGACGACATCCTCCAGGTCCGACACAAGTAGTCCCACGCCAAAACTGAGTACACCCGGGGGAAAAACAGGTAGCAAAAACCAAGAATCGAGTATGACCGACCCTGCCGGATGGCCTTCCCCCGCACCTAGAGTCGACATTACCGATTCGGCCCAGGGGGGCCGCATTTTTCCAAGTCCTTGGGGGGACTCAATGCTCAATCCGTCGAATCACTCTGTCTTCACTCGCCGGCTGGCCGCCGCCATCGTCGTGCCCGGCATCCTGACCAGTATGCTGCTCTTCGCTCCATCGGCAACAGCAGCCACCGGTTCCACCGGCGCTGCCGCAGGCATCTGCACGGGGGTGGTGAACCAGTTGGCTCACCGCGGAACCGTGCAAGAGAACCTGCTCAAGGCGTCCGCCAAGAAGAACGCCGACATCATCGCCCGGCTCCAGGGCGAGCGGACGCAATTGCAGGCGAACGCCGACAGCCTGAAGGCCCAGATCGCCGACGCAGAATCAGCCATTGCGGCGCTGGACGCCGAGGGCCTGGACCTCGATGCCCGGCTCAAGACTGCCGGTGAGAACCTCACCGAGCTTGAGGCCGAGCAAGCCGCCGCCAACGATGCCGTTCTCGCCGCGCAAGGTGCGCTCGAGGAGCTGCAGGCGCAAAAGCTGAGCACCGAAAACCAGCTGGCACCGCTGCAGGAAGCGGAAGCGCTGGCCACGGAGGCAGCCGCGCAATTGCAGCGGAGCGCCGAGGACGTCGAGGCCCGGATCGTTGAGAAAAAGGCCCAGATCAGCGCCGCGGAGGTCGAACGAGCAGCACTCGAGGCCGCCGCAACCGCGGCAGCAGAAGCGCTTGCGGTGAAAAACACCGAGATCGCCCAGGCGGAGCGCGAGCTGACGGAACTGTCCGACACGGCAGAGGCTGCCGCAGCCGTCGTTGGCGGCGCACAGCAGGCCGTCAGCGACGCCGAGACCGAACTGCAGAACCTTGAGGGGGCGGGCACCGCCGCCCAGGCGGAAGTCGACGCCCAGCTGGCCAAGATCGGCGACGCCAAATCGACACTGGCCGACGTTCAAGGACGTGCAACCGACGCCGCTGCCGATGTCGCTGCCAAAAACGCCGCGATCTCCGCAGCCACAGCCGACCTGACCGCGCTGCAGACGGCAACGCTGGACGCCGCCGATGCACTCGCGGCCAAGAACGCCGCGATCGACACTGCGCAGGCGGAACTCGATACCTTGCGGTCCGCTGCCGACGGCGCTGCCGCGGCGGTCACGGCCAACAGCAATGAGCTCGCCACCGTGACGGCGGAAATCGCAGCACTCCAACAGCAAGTCACCACGAAGAACGCCGACATCACGGACAAGCAGGCCCAGCTTGCGACGGCGCAGCAGGAGCTCGCGACGCTGGCCGCCAGCAAGACAACGCTGGAAGCCGACATCACAGATCTCACCAAGCAGATCTCGGACCTCAAAGGCAACAGCGACGAGAGGGCTCGACTGCTGGCACTGCGGAAGGCCAAGCAAGACGAACTGGCAGTAGTAAACGCCCAGATCAGCACCAAAAACGCCACGATTGCCGGGTACCAGGGAGACCTGACGACGCTCCAAAACGCCGTCAGCACCCTCAATTCCCAACTCCTGACCAAGCAGCAGGAGAGCAGCGCCCTGCAGCAGCAGGCGGCGCCGCTCCAGGCCTCCCTGACCGCCGCCAATGACGCCGTCTCGACGAAGGCAGCCGAGATCGACGCCCTCAAGGACCAAATCCCCGCCCTCCAGGCGGCCGACACGGCAGCCAGGGGTGCCGTCACCACCAAGTCCGACGAGCTCGCGGAGTTGCAGGGCGGACTGCCCACGCTTGAGGCAGCCGCGGCCGACGCCGCGGCTGCCGTCACGGCGCAGCAGCAGGTCCTGACGGACCTCGAAGCAGCACTGCCGACGCTGACCGAGGGCCTTGCTGCCAGCCAGGAGGCCATCGCCGCGCAGAAGCTAGTCCTCGACGGGCTGAAGGACGATCTGGACGGCGCCACTGCTGCCCACACCGCCGCGCAATCCGCCGTCGACACGAAGGCCGCCGAGCTCCAGGACCTGCAGGACCAGTTGCCGGCCCTCGCGAAGGCTGTACCCGACGCCAACGCCGCGGTGGCTGCGAAGCAAGACGAGATCGCGGCCCTCAATGGCGACATGGACAAGCTGGTGGCTAACCTCACCGGGCTCAACGGCCAGATCGCCACGAAGGAAGCCGAAATTCTCGACCTCCAGACGAGGGTGGCTCCGCTACTGGCGCAGCTGAACGGGCTCAACGGTGAAATCAGCGCCACCGAAACCCAGTTGAAAGACCTTCAGGTTCAGCTGACCAAGCTCGACGTCCAGGTTACGAACGCCCAGGCGGAGCTCAGCACGCTTCAGGCGAAGAAGGGCGCAAACAAGGACGCCATTGCAGCGCAGAAGAAAACCGTCATCGGACTGCAGGATCAGCTCGGCACGGTCCAGAACCAGATCCGGGCCATCGACGGGCAGATAGCGCTCGGGGGCTGCGTCGCCTGATCGAGCGCCCGACAGATCCGTCCCGCGGGGCATCGCCGCCGCGGGAACGGTTCGGACGGGCAGGAAGGGATCGGCCGCCATGGCCGGTCCCTTCCCGCGTGCCCGGCACGGTCGACCATGACAGATTGGGGTGGCCCCGGTAGGACTGCTCTCACGGGGCCACACGTACCGGGGGCCGGTGATCGACACAGGGGTCGGCAAGGTGATATCCACCAGGGCCGGTTCCTGGGCCACCGGCGGGGTTTCCTCGGCGAAGCGCTTTGCCGAAGTAAATGGCCATCGTGGCGGTGGTGGCCATCGGCATCCCCGGTTACTTCCCGGCCTTCCTCGCCGGCATCGGCATCGACCTCCCCGGCTGGGCAGCCTCCCCTGTGGACGAAGGCCGCGGCGCCATCGTCAACATCCCCGCCATCGTCGTCTGCGTCCTGGTGACCTGGATCCTCTCCCGCGGCACCAGTACCTTCGGGCGCTTCGCCAGCTGCACTACGGACCACGAAAATTTGTTAAGAGTCAATCCGATTCTGGCACGTAGGACCCAGCTGGCTTGATGGGGATCCAAACTTCGAGGGGAGTCTCAGGGGCAACTTTCTTTGGGCCATTGTTGACTAAGAGAATACGGCCATCCGGGATATCGCTGACCTCGGTTTTCTCCAGATGTTCGATGGTCTGCGCACGATTTACGGACCGTTACATGAATGCGATGACGTTTCCCTTTAAGTTTTACTTTGCAGAACCGCGTTGGCATAGAACTCGGTGGCGAGTTCTTCGGGTAAGTCGAGGCTCAGCCGCTTTTGCAGTGTTACAACTGCCCTGGGTTTGGCGCAATTGGAACACCGCTTCCTTGGCCAGCTTGATGCCACTGCGATATTTGCGCGGTTCGTGCCAGCCACATGAAACTCGTCATCGAATGCGACGTTGAGTGCGTGGATGAATCCAAGTTGCCCGGTGCTTTCCAAGTCAACCTAAGATAGAGCAATCACTTGAATCTTCCTGGGGGAAACTTGAAGAAATTTACGCGGCTGGCCGCAATCGCCTGCGTTGCAACACTCACCATTGTAGGAGTGGCTCCGCCCGCCCCTGCACTTGCCCGGTCTTTCTGCTACTCGCCGCCTGAAATCCTTTGCGACAACGCTACAACGCTTGATGAACTGAAAATGACGCCTAACCCCCAGTCCGTCACCAGTATTTTCATTCAGGGCGGTGCGATCAATGACTTCAGCGTACTGAAACGCTTCCCCAACCTGACGAGCGTGGGGGCGAACTACGGAAACCACAATGCCAAGTCTCTGGTGGACTCCATTGCCAATCCCATGAAACTTCGGCATCTGACACTTTCCGGTGACATCAAGTCCTTGGACAAGGTCGCGACCATGACCGGCCTGAATGGTCTGATGCTTGCCCCATGGGGCGGGTTGGATTTGCGGCCGCTGACGGCACTGACCGATCTTCGATCACTTAACGTCAGCACGTTCAAGGAAAAATCGATCTCCCGGACGCTCAAGGCCAACAAGCCCTTCCCGGTGCAAACGTTCATCGGTCTCGACGGCAAACGCCTCCTGCCCGATAGCTTCATCGAATGGAACGGCCTGAAGTACCTGGGCAACGGATCCGTTGTTGGTGACACGCCCATGGACGCATTGCTGTACTGGAATGCACCCATCAACCCTGGCCCGCTAACCAAGCTTGAGTCCTCACTGCTGAGCGTCCAGGAAACAGTCCGCATCCAGGATACTGTCCAGCTCACGAACGAGAAGTCCTTCTTCCGTGGCCATGCGGCCGTTGGTCGCTATATCCGGTTCGAGTCGAGACAGAACTACCGGTCTTCATTCCAATGGTTCGCCGCCGGCAAACCCATCAAGGGCGCGACGAGGCAATCATATCGACCCGTCGTATCGGACACCGGAAAAAAGCTGACGCTACAGGTCATCTGGAAGTCTTACCAACCCAAATGGTACCTACCAGCCACCCAGACCTACACGGCCAGCAACAAGGTCACCGGCGCATTTACCGGCGGTTCCACGCCAAGGATCAGCGGAACCAAACGAGTCGGATCAACGCTTACCGCTGTTGCGCCAAGAACCAGCCCCGCGGCAACCAGGACATCCCACCAGTGGCTGAGGGACGGCAAAACCATCAAGGGTGCCACCAAGAAGAAATACATCCTGGCACCTGCGGACCTCGGCAAAAAGATTTCCGTCAAGGTCACCTACAAGCGATCCGGCTACCTGGACCTGCCCAAGTCCAGCTCGGCAACACCCAAGGTGGCCGTCGGAAAGTTCACCGTGACAAAGGCCCCCAAGATTTCTGGCAAGCAGCAAATCCGGAGCACGCTCAAGGCAAGCACGGGAACCTGGTCAGCCAGGCCGACAAAGTACTCCTACCGTTGGCATCGCAACGGCGTCCCCATTTCGAAGGCAACCAAACCCACGTACCAAGTGACCAGTCGCGACCGGGGCAAGGTCCTAAGCGTCAAGGTCACTGGATCCCGGCGCGGCTACACGACCAAGATGGTCTCCAGCACAGTTCGATAAGCAATTGTGATTGCACCAATATTTCACCGAAATATGAAACGGGAATCGGCTTCATTGTCTGCATCGATTTTCCCCTTTGTCTAGTGCAGTGTTCTCATTACAAGTGAGGTAATCGTCATTCTGGCCGCCTTCGTGGTGGTCTGCACGTCCTAGGCATTCCTGCCTTCAGTACAGTCCTGTAATAACTCAGAGAGGCATCACGATGGCCAACAAGACCACCTTTGAACCAGAGGAGACACCGAAGGCTGCCGAGGAAAAGGCGTCCGGGCACCTCCTGAAGCTGGTCGGCAAAGTGATTGACTCGGGTGTCGGTCCACTGACAGGGTCGATTAGCTGGGCAGAAGATCGGCTGGCCCGCGTACAAGGTGCCCGCTACGAGCCCAATGCCGAGCCGACACGGAAAGTCAGGCCGGACGAGCATGACGATATCGAGAAAGCGATCACGAGGCTTATCGTCGAGTCGGTCGAAGCGGCAAGTGTCAACGGTTTCGTGACCGGGCTCGGTGGGTTCATCGCGATGCCAGTAACTGTTCCCGCGAACATGGCAGGCTCACTCGTGATCAATGCACGACTGGCAGCCGCCATCGCGTACCTGCGCGGCTACGACCCCAAGGATCCGCACGTCCGAACGGTGGCCACGCTCATCGCGGTGGGCTCCAACGCACAACAGGTCGCGAAGGTTGTTGGCATCAAGATTGGCGAGAAGGTGGCGATGGAAGCGATCAAGAAAATACCGATCGTGCTGATTCGCGAGATTAACAAGAAGGTCGGCTTCATGCTCTTGGCTAAGTACGGCACGAAGCGTTCTCTCGTTACCTTGGCGAAGGGTCTACCGCTCGTCGGCGGAGTGGTAGGCGGCGCGGTGGACGCGACAATGACCAGCGTTATCGGCCGCACTGCGAGGGCAATGTTTCCCGTCGACTGATCGATTCGATTTCTGGAGGTCACAGCGGTCTAAGCGCCAGTCCATCCGCATTCGGAAGTATTGAACAATGTAGCCGGGGCGAACAAGGCGCTGGTCTGGCGGGAGTTGAGGTCCTCCAGAAAGGACGTGCCGACACTCACTCTTGAAAAAACCTCGACGCGCTCGGCCTTCGTGCCATCAGGTACGGGCTCGCGACTGTCGAGATTATCGTCGGAGGCCAAACATCCGGGACCAATAGGACTAACGTTAACGCCGTCCCTCACCCGGATGACTCTCCGCTGTCAGCCGGGGCAGTACATCGGTGACGTCGTCCGCTGCTGCATATGCAGGGACAGCGAAATTGCCAGCAGCGATCTGTAGCTTGACCTGCTCAAGATCCTCCTGGAGCTGGCCAACGGTGGCACGGTACTTTTCGAAGTCCGTTTTTCGGCGCCGATCCCGGATGAAACTGATAATGGCCGCGATAACCGCCAGTGGGAACGACGCCAGCAGAGCCCAGCCGGACGTGGCAAGGAATTCCAGCGCTACGGGAAGTGCCTGCTTAAATGCCAGGAACTCATTCACGCCGCCGACCACTGACTGCAATGCGGAATCCAGGGGGACCAAATACTCCCCCACGACAGGCGTTCCGGAAAGCTCCGGAGCGCTCAGCGGCGGTTCTCCCCCGGCAGACCAGCGCGAATCACTGACATTGGTCAAAACGTAGATCCCGGCACCGGCATTGAGTGCTGCGAAAAGCATGACGGAACCAACAGCGGTCCAATGTAAACTGCGCCAGCGCACGAGGCCCACTACAAACATGAAGCCTGCGGCGATCCCCCAGGAATACGTATGGAGTTGATCAAGGCTCATGCTGCCCAGTACTTCCATTGAGTTCCCCACCCCTCGCCGTTGGAATCAAGGCTTGCTCCAATTCAAAACGAGCCTATCCCAGCCATCCTCGGAATGCCGCGGAGGTTACTGGCGCAGAGCCCTGAAATCGTCATGTGAGAAGGCAATCATTGCAGGGCTTCGAGACCGTCCCGTCCGCTGCTGACGCGATCATGTGTATGCAGAAGATTGAACGATTCGTCAACGCTCCATCCAGTATCCGACAGCCGGATTTGAGTGGCTTCCAACGTTCATGACGGCGTCCATCGGGCGGAAGTCCATGCGGGACGCTGGCCAGTGGTCACGTACACGCCTAGGGTGGGCAATGGACGAAAGGAGCACTTCATGAAGAAAATCCTCATGGTACTTACCAGCGTTTCCGAGATCGGCGATACGGGAGAGAAGACCGGCTACAACGTGGCCGAGGCTGCGCACCCCTGGAAGGTCTTCAAGGATTCCGGGCACTTCGTCGACTTCGCGTCCATCCAGGGCGGCCAGCCCCCGCGCGACACGGTGGACCCGGAAGATCCCATTCAGGTTGCCTTCACGGAGGACGAGACCACCCGGGCCGGCCTCTACAACACGGCCCGCGTCGACGTGGTTGACCCCGGCCAATACGACGCGGTGTACCTCGTGGGAGGCCACGGCACCATGTGGGACTTCCCTGACAGCGATGGCCTGCAGAACCTGGTGTCCAGCATCTACAACACCGGCGGCGTGGTCGGCGCTGTCTGCCACGGACCGGCGGGCCTGTTAAACGTGGAACTGGCCAACGGGTTCCGCCTTGTCGAGGACCGGCGGGTCGCTGCCTTCACCAACGACGAGGAAGTTGCCGTCGGGAAGGACAAGGTCATCCCGTTCTTCCTGGCCGACCGGCTGGCTGAACAGGGCGCCACCCATGTACCCGCGGAAAACTTCACGGAGAACGTCGTAGTGGACGAACGTCTGGTGACCGGCCAGAACCCCGCCTCCGCGGCACGCGTGGCCAAGGAAATGGAGAAGCTTCTGGCGGAGGTCATCCACCAGGAGAAGGCCGAGGAGCATGACGAGGCCGAGGCTCTGCGTGCCGAGAAGGACGCGGAGAAGGCCGCCAAGAAGGCAGCCGAAGCCCACACCGAGCACTGACGCCACCAACGCATGAAAATGGATGGCCGCCCCAGGAACGGGGCGGCCATCCGGGCGTCGTTTCCTCCACGATCAAAATCGACTCCCCTTTCAGTCCCGGGACGGGGGGTGACAGCAGCGGCATGATCCTTAGGGCGGACTCACTGGCATGGATGCAACTGAAGCGATAACCACCCAAAGCTCCACCATTGAGGAATGGACGAGGGCATTGGAGGAGGCCACCGGCTCGCCGGGCGGGGGTGCCGGAGCCGGGGTCATGCTGGGAATCGCAGCGTCGTTGATTTCAATGGTTGCCGGCTACAGCACCGTCGATGAACCGGAGCTTGCGGAACTTGGCCGCATTCGATCAGAGGCCCAGGCACTGCGGAAGTCTGCACTCCAATTGGCCGACTCTGACGCGGCAGCATCCCGGGCCTTCGGAGCGGCTTTTCGCCAGGAGCCTGGTCCCGAGCGTGATGCGGCCATAGCCCGGGCTTCCGTTGACGCTGCCACGGCATCCGCCGTGCTCGGCCAACACGCACAGCAAGCCATCGAGCCTCTGGCGTGGCTCGCCGTCAACGGGAATCCCGCGCTCATCGCCGATGTCGTCGTTGCGTTCGGCGCGCTCAGGGCCACGGTGGCCGGCGCGCGCACCAATGTCAGTTACGACCTCGCTGCCCTGACCTCCGGTGGCAGCACCTTGGATCAGGTCCGTGAACAGCATCCGGTCCTCTGGAAAACCGTCGGCGACTTCAGCACGGCGCTGGACCGCATCGATGTCCTCACGTCGGAGATCGACCACCGTGCCGCTCCGACCGACGGCGTGGAACATCGAGCGAGCTCCGACGTCCAGGCGCGGGTGACGGACAAGACGGATTCGTGACGCCCCCGTGGCATCAGCAATTTCAAACCGTCCTGGCACCTGCGTACGATTTGGGTTTCAGGCATGTGGTTAGCTGCATGCCACTCGCACGTTCCATTGGGGGAATACATATGCTCAAGTCAGTACTGCGCCGAGGCACCGGCCTCGGCATCGCCGCAGCGTTTGCCGTCGGCCTGCTCGCGACGGCCACGCCGGCACAGGCCAGCGAACGTCCCATCGACATCACCGGCTACAAGGTCGCGAACATCACCGTTTCAGACTCGAACTGCCGGAACCTCACCGTCACGGCCTCCACCAAGGTCAAGTCGGACTTTGTCGATTCCTTCGGGTCGGTTGATGTCACCCGAAATGGTGGATTGGTCACGATGCTCTGGTTTGAAGGGCGCAAGATCACCGATCGTGCCATGATTTGCCCGTCGTTCCAGGGCCTTGGCACCTACAAGGTGGGGTCTGCCGACCTCAATGCGGAGTACAAGTACTACGACAGCTACTTCGAGGACTACATGTCCGACTACAGCTCGTATACCGACAACACCAGCAAGAAGTTCTACGTCCGCGGAAAGGCCAAGAGCACACTGACCGCCAAGCGTTCGGGCTCCAAGGTCACCCTGACGGCCAAGGCCACAGTCTACGCACCGGACAAGTACCGCTACACGCAGTACAACGCAAAGGGCGCCAAGCTACAGGTGAAGTCCGGCAAGACGTGGAAGACCCTCAAGACTGTCAACCTGTCCAAGGGCAAGGCCACTGTCACCATCAAGCAGTCGAGGAAGAAGACCTACCGCTTGCATGTCCCGACCGCCACGTGGGCATCGTCAACGACCACGAAGAGCGTCTCGAAGTAGTTTGTTCGTTCGCGGGTCCGGGAACCCCGGTTCCCGGACCCGCGGCGCATGGCCCCACGTTTCCGGTATGGTCGCCCACTTCAGTACAAACAAATTCACCGGTTCCCTTGAGGGGAACCGGTGAATTCTTCGTTAAGGGCACGGCCCAGTCTTCATGTCTTCGACAGCACTCGTTGGTCCGGCGCGCACGTCTGGCCCGAAACGATGCCCTGGCATTCCCCTGGGCGCTATCCGCCGTCTTGCAGCATCCTGGTTCGGCCACCTCGCCTTCACCTCGCGGCAAACTACAGTCTGCCTGGCCCGCGTAGTCTCCCCTAGCGGCAGATCCCGATATCGGTCCGCGCCTTCCACTCCACCCTGCGCTTCGCGGGACCCGCGATTTCTTCCTAAGGAGTTCACTCTTGTGTGACAACCATCCGCACCACGCCCAGCCTGCAACAGACGCCTTGCTCGTCGAAAGCGCGGACCGAGAACTCGCAGGCTTCGGCACCAGCCGGCGCGTCGTACTCGCCGCCGGCGCGGCTCTGCTCGGGGCAGCGGCCTGGGGCACGGCGCAAGCAAGTCCCGCCCATGCGAAGTCATTGGGCTACGGCGCCGGGGCCAAGCGCAACGACCCGAAGCTGACCTGGCTGGTCGGCGACCACCACGTCCATACCCAATACAGCCACGACGCCAAGTACAAGATCACGCAGCAACTCGACGCCGCCCGCCGCTACGGGGTGGACTGGCTGGCGTTCACCGAGCACAGCAACTTCGGGCATGCCAACAACGGCGGCGCCGTAAACGCCAACCGTGAAATCGCCGCGCAGCGCGCGTCGCGTGACGACATCCTGATCTTCCAGGGCATCGAGTGGTACATCCCCGCCGCCGAACACTGCTCGGTGCTGGTGGTGCCGGGCCCCAACGAGGTAGAGGTTCTCCGGACCTTCGAGTTGGTGTGGGACGGCAAGCTCAACGGCTGGGAAAAGCCCGGCAGCGCGGCGGAGACCGCCCTGTGGGAAGCCAAGGCACGGCAGGCCATCGCCTGGATGGGCGAGCAACGCCGCAGCGGCTATATCGAGGACGCGGTCATCCTGGCGAACCATCCCATGCGCCTGGGCATTGACTCGCCCCACGAGTTGCGCGGGTGGCGCGACGCCGACCCGGAGATCATGATCGGCATGGAAGGCGCCCCGGGTGCCCAGGGTTCGGGTGTCGGCACCAACGGCGGCCCTGGCGACCAGCGCGGCGAATACACCAACCGTCCCCGCCCCGATTCATGGCCGGGCTACCGGGAAGACCAGTACCTCACCTACGGCGGCTTCGACTGGGTCACGGCAACGGTGGGCGGCGTCTGGGACTCGATGCTGGCCGAGGGCAAGCCCTTCTTCATCACCAGCAACTCGGACAACCACCTCACGGTCCGCGACACCCAACGGATCGGCGACTACCCGCAGACCGAGCCCTACACCTCGCTGGACAGCGAGTTCGAGAAGTGGTCGGTTGAGGGCAAGCGCCCGGACCCGGTGGAAACCGGAGTCCCGCAGGGCGGTTCGGACTACTGGCCCGGCCAGTTCAGCCGCACCCACACCGGCGTCACCGGCCGCGGCTACGCGGAGGTCCTCGAGGCCATGCGCCAGGGCCGCATGTGGGTGGACCACGGGCACCTGTTCGCCGGCCTGGACGTGCGCGTCAAGCCGGTGGGCTTCGCCGGGCCCGGCGTGACGCTCGGAGCACGGACCGCGGTGAACCGCGGCACCGATCTCGAGGTCTCCATCACGGTGACGACCACCGACTATGCCAACGCCGCAGGCATCGTCCCGAACCTCGCTTTCCTCGATATCATCGGCGGGCCCGTGACGGGCCCGGTGGCCGACCCCGACGAGCTGCGGGCGCCGCAGACCCGGGTCCTGCACGCGTTCAACACCACCGGACGCCGCGGCACCTTCACCCTGCGCCACGTGTTCAAGGACGTCCAGGAATCCTTCTACGTGCGCTTCCGCGGCGGGGACGGCAAGCGGACCGGGGCTGGCTACCACGGCTCCGCAATCGACCTGCACGGTCCCCAGGCGCATGGGAACAATCCCGGAGACGCGGATCCCTGGGCCGACACCTGGTTCTACGCAAACCCCGTGCTCGTCGAGGTCCGCTAGGACAGTCTGCCGACCCGGGAATTGGACCGTCGCGCATGGTCCGGTCCCCGGGTCGGCGGTGCCCCGGCGGCGGGTGCCGCCGCGGGGTGCGAGGGCCTGAACGTCAGGAATCAAATCCCAGTCCCAGCGCGTCCATGGCCTTGAGCCAGAGTCCGCGCTTTCCTCCGTTCCGGTCTGAGCGGGCCAGCTCGTAGCGCGTGAGGTTGATCCCCGCCGCACACACCGGTTCGGGCGGGAACGGGACCGCCCGGCGCCTCACCATTTCAAGCCTGGTCCGCTCCGTGTCTCGGCCATCAAGCAGATCCAACATGGTGTCGGCGGCAAAACGGCTGGCCCCCACGCCAAGCCCCGTATGCCCGAGGACATAGGCGACGCGCTTCCCGAAGGCGGTCCCGTACTCCGCGCTGAACCGCGTCGAGGTGTCGATGACCCCGCCCCAGGCATGGCTGAATGACACATCGAGCTGCGGGAAGGTCTCGAAGAACTGCTCCGCGAGTTTCCGGAAGGTCTCGGGGCGGTTCTCCAACTCGGTGGATATGCGCCGGCCGTAGTGGTAGATCGCGTCGTAGCCGCCCCAGAGGATTCTCCCGTCCGCGGTCACCCGCGAGTAGTGGAACTGGTTAGCGGAGTCGGTCAATCCCTCACGCGAACGCCAGCCGATCGTTTCGAACTGCTCGTCTGTAAGCGGCCGCGTGGCCAAGGCGTAGTCGTAGACCGGCACCGTGGTCATCCTGTTGCGGAGCAACAAAGAGGGGAACGCGCTGGTGGCCAGCAGGACCTTGCCCGCCGCGATGCTCCCTGCCGGGGTGCGCACGCGCATCCCCGCCCCGTCGGTCTCCAGTTTCTGGGCCGGCGTGTGTTCGAAGAACACCACACCCTGCCGCGCCAGCGAGTCGCGCATTTCCATCGCCAACTTGTACGGTTCCACCAGACACGTGCCGACCGGGTCCAGGACCCCGCCGATGAACGTCGGCGAATCAATGCGGGCCCGGGTCTGCTCCGCATCGAGCAATTCCAGCGGCCGACCGTATTCCTTGGCCGTGGCAACCGACGCGGCAAGTTCCTCCAGTTGGTGCGGTGCCGTGGCAACCTGGAGCTTGCCCGCCTTGCGGAAGCCCCCGTCGATGCCGGCAGCCCGAAGGTCCTCGGCGAATCCCTGCAGGTTCTCCAAACCCAGGCGTTCGAGTCTCCCGGCCTCTCCCGGCCATCGGGCCAGGGCGTTGGCCAGGCCGTGGGTCACGCTGTAGGAAACGAACCCCCCGTTGCGGCCCGAGGCTTCCCTGCCAATTTCCCGAGCGTCCACGACGGTGATCGACCAATCCGGGTGGCGTGCCCGGGCGCGCAACGCGGCCCAGAGGCCGCCGAAACCGGCCCCGACGATGAGCAGGTCGCACTCGTGGGTGCCGACGAGGACGTTGGCGGGTTTGCGTTCGAATCCGTCGAACCACACCGCGGAGTTGACCGCGCCGGCCAACGAGTCTTCAACCGCGCTGCTGGTCATGTTCCGGCTGGTCATGGGAAAGCCAGCAATCCGTTGCGCTCATCCGACTCGCGTGCCGCCTCGCTGCGCTCCGAGGCCGGCCCGAAGCCGCCCCCTCCGGCGGTCTCAACGCGCACGATGGTTCCGGGCTGCAGCGTGGTTGAGGTCTTGGTTTTCACCATGGTTTCGGTGCCGTCCGGGGAGATAAGCGTGATTCTCGTCGGCTGGCCGGAGCTTCCCCCGGAGGCACCCGTCGGCGCAAAACCCGCCTTCGTTTGTTCCGCGTAGAAGGTGGCCCGCTGCGGGTGCTCAAGGATCTCGTATTCGCGGCGCAGCCCCAGTCCGCCGTTGAACCTGCCGGTTCCCTGGGATCCGGGGACAAACTCGTTGCGCAGGATCCTGATGCGGTAGTTCGTTTCCACGACCTCGGCCGGCATGACACCCACGTTCGACATGTAGGTGTCCACCCCGTCGAGTCCGTCGGCCTCGCCGGTGGCACCGGTGCCGCCGCCCACCACGTCGGCCATGACGGCGGGGCGTCCGGTGACCGGAGAGGTGCTGCCCACGTTCATGCAGAAGAAGCTGACGGTGCTGCTGCCCACGGCTGCCTCGGGCCACATGTCGGTCAGCGCACGTATCAACGTGTCCGCAAAGCGCTGGCAGGTGTTGTGGCGGATGGACACCGCTGCCGGGGCCATCGGGTTGAGCACCGAGCCCAACGGAGCGTTGATGTCCACGGCGCGCAACAATCCGTCGTTGGACCCCAGGTCGGGGGCGACCACGGCACGCACCGCATAGACGATGCCGGCGCGGGCGCTGGCCCAGGGCACGTTCATCGCGCCGCGGACCTGGGCGCTGGAGCCGGAGAGGTCGATATGCAGGGTGTCACCGACCTTGCTGACCTTCGCGTGGATACGGGTGGGCGGGCCGTCCAGGCCGTCGTCGTCGAGGAAGCCCTCGGCCTCGCCTTCGCCGTCGGGCAGGTCCAGCAGGGCGTTGCGGACCGCGAGCTCGACCACGTCGAGGTTCCGGCGCATCACGGAGCTGACCACGGCCAGGCTGTACTGCCCGGCGAGTTCGTTAAGTCGCTGGTATCCCAGCACACACGCGGCGCGCTGGGCGCGCAGGTCGCTGACGGTGCTTAGCGGGTCACGGATGTTGTCGGTGATGATGGAGATGACGTCGGGGTTCTCGACCCCGGCGATGGACAATCGCACCGGCGGCAGGATCAGGCCCTCGGCGAAGATGTCCTCCAGCTCCGGCCCCTCGCTACCCGGGTTCACGCCGCCGACGTCGATATGGTGGGCGGCGGTCCCGCTCCATCCCGAAAGGATCCCGTCAACGTAGATCGGGGTCACCACGTTGACATCCGGGAGGTGCATGGCGCCCAGGAACGGGTGGTTGCAGATAAAGGCGTCGCCGTCGCTGATGCGCCCGTCCCAGCGCTCGATGATGGCCTTGACCACCAGGGACATGGCGCCAAGTTGTGCGGGGATGTAGTCGGCCTGGGCGACCAGGTCGCCGTCGGCGGTGAACAGGGCGCAGGAGAAGTCGTCCATGTCGCGGATGATCGGGCTGTAGCTGGAGCGTTTGAGGACGACGCCCATTTCCTCGGCGATGGAGGTCAGCGCCGAGGAAAGCACCTCAAAGGTCACGGTGTCTACGTCCGGCTCGTGGGCGGTGGCGGTGTGCTCGGTCAATGTGGTCATGATTAGTTATCCTCCGTGATGATGATGTCTCCGTTGGCCGTGACGCGGCCGGACTGCCCCGCGAGCAAGACGGTGGTCGCGTCCATTTGCTGAATGATGGCCGGTCCGGCCAAGGTGTTGCCGGGCTGGAGCTTGGCCCGGTCGTAAATGGTTGTCGACCTCTCCCCCGTGCCGGGCAGGTGGACGCTGCGGCGGCCGACGATGGCGGCGTCGGCAGGGCCCGCGGTGCCGGCGGCCCGGGCTGGCTGCGCCACACGGTCGAAGCCGCCGGTCACGGCCAGGCGCACCGTGACGATTTCCACGGTTTCCTGTTCCGAGCTGTGCCCGTACAGTTCCCGGTGCAGCGGGTGGAAGCGCTCGGCGATCAGTTCCAGGTCCTGCACTGACGTGCCGTCCAGAGGCACGTTGAGCTCGTAGCCCTGTCCCAGGTAGCGGCAGTCGACGGTGACCGAGGCCTGCACGCTGCCGGGCGCTGCGCCGTCTTCGATGACCTGCCGGACCAGCTCGTCCCGGCGTTCGGCAAGCCACCGGGAGACGGGCGGCAGGGCTTCCGCGCCGAATGGGCGCAGCAGGGTCTGCGAGTCGTCGATGCGCAGGCCCGCGGCCAGCAGGCCGTCGGCGGAGTAGAGCCCCGGCTGGTGGGGAACCACGACGCTGGACAGGCCCAGGTGGCGCAGCAGCAGGCCGGCATGCAGCGGCCCGGCCCCGCCGAAGGGGAAGAGCGAGAATTCGCGCGGATCCAGGCCCCGTTCGACGCTGACCTTGCGCACGGCCCGGACCATGTGGGCCATGGCGATGGCCAGGATGGCCTCCGCAGCCTCGATGACACCCATGCCCAGCTGGTCGCCGATGTCCCGCACGGCCTTTTCGGCCGCAGCGTAATCGAGCCTCAGGTCCCCGGCCAGCGCGCCGGATCCCAGCGTTCCCAGCACAACGTGGGCGTCGGTCAGTGTTGCCGCGGTGCCGCCGCGGCCATAGCTTGCCGGCCCCGGGACCGCCTTGGCCGACTGCGGGCCCACGCGCAGTCGCTTGGTCCGGTCCACCCAGGCGATGCTGCCGCCGCCGGCGCCGATGGTGTGGATGTCCACCGTCGGTGCGATCAGCGTGTGGTCCTGGACTTCCTGCCTGCTCGTATAGGGGGCCTGCGAACCCCGCACCAGACACACGTCGACGCTGGTTCCGCCCATGTCGAGGCTGATGACGTTGGGCAGCCCGTGCTCGGCGGCGCCGCGCAACAGACCGGAGACTCCGCCAGCGGGCCCGGAAAGGATCAGGCGGTGGGCCTGGCCGGCAGCGCGCCCGGCCGGAACGCAGCCGCCGTTGGACTGCATGACCTGGAACGGCGCCAAGACCCCGCCGGAGGCCAGGGAACCGGCGGCCCTTTCGAGATAGTCCCCGACGACGGGTCGAAGGGCCGCATTGATCACCGTGGTGGCGGTGCGCGGGTATTCACGGAACTCTCGGGCCACCTGGCTCGAAATGGTCACGGGGGTGTGCGGGAAGCGCTGTGCGAGGGCCGCCAGCAGCATGTCCTCGTGGACGGGGTTCAGGTAGCTAAAGAGGAGGCTGACGGCGATGGCTTCCGGTGCCAGTGCCTCGATCTTTTCCAGCACGACGTCGATGTCGTCCTGCTGCAGGGCGGTCACCACCGAGCCATTGCTGGCAATTCGCTCATTGACTTCGAAACGCGCGTGCCGTTCGACCAGTTCGTTGGGGCGTTCCGGTTTCAAGCTGTAAACCTGCGGGCGGCTTCCCTGGCGGTAGGCCATGACATCCCGAAAACCGCGGGTGGTGATCAGTGCGACGCGCGCCAGGTTTCCGGTCAAGGTGGCATTGGTGGCCACGGTGGTGCCGTGGCAGACCAGTTTGACCTCGTCTAGGTCCATGCCCTGTGCCGCGAGTTCGGCAACGGCGTTGGTCAGCCCTCGGGACGGGTCATCCGGGGTTGAAGCCGTCTTGGTGACCAGCGTGCGGCCATCGTTGGCGTGGGCAATGGCGTCCGTAAATGTTCCGCCGGCGTCGATGCTGACGATCCATTGGGCGAGCGATGTCATGGTGTTCCTTTGGTTGTGCGTGGAGCGGGGTGTGGCTGCTTGGGAGGCATGGTCTTTAGTCGTCGGCGACAGGGAGTTCGGGCGGCGCTTTGCGGAATCCGCGGGTGAGCACCGCCAGGTACACCATGCCAATGGCCAGCCAGATGAATCCGACGACGAAGGCGCTCATGGAGAGACTGGTCCACAGCCAGAGGCAAAGGATGACACCGATGGCCGGAGCCGCAAGGTATCTGGCCGTGTCCAGCCCCGAGCGGCGCTTCTGGTCGAGGTAGTAGTGCTTGATGACGGCGATGTTCACGAGCGTAAAGGCGGAGAGCGCACCAAAGCTGATCAGTGAGGAGGCCAGAGTGAGGTCGATGACCAGCGCGAACAGGCCGATGGCGCCGACGACCAAGGTTGAGTAGACAGGGGTCTGGAACCTCGGATGCAATTGGCCGAAGACCTTTCGCGGCAGGACGCCGTCGCGGCCCATCGAGTAGAGGATGCGGGAGACGGTGGTCTGGGAGGCCAACACCGCCCCGAAGCATCCGGCGATGTAGGCGGCTGTGAAGAACGCCTCGAGGAATGCGCCTCCTGCGGCATGGGTGACGTCCAGCGCAGCGGAGTCAACGCTGGTGTAGGCGCTCCAATCCGGGAATGCGAGGTTGGCGATCACCGAGATGATGACAAACAGCACGCCGCCGAGCAGGGTGACCAGGATGATTGCCTTGGGAATGACTTTCTTGGGATCGATGGTTTCTTCGGCCAGTGAGGAAACCGCGTCGAATCCAAGGAACGAGAGGCAGAGGATGGCAGAGCCCGCGAAGATGGCGGTGGTTCCCGGGCCCTGGCCGATCATCATGTCCACTATGGACGGCATGGGGTTTTTCGTGGCGGCACGGATGCCCATCACGCCAAACACCAATAGGAAGACCGTCTGGAAGACGAGCAGGAGGCTGCTGGCCTTGGACACCATCTTGATGCCGGATACATTGAGGGCCGTCACGATGATCAACGACAGCATGATCCAGACCGGTTGCGAGACGGCGGGGAAGCTGGCCCGCATGTAGATGCCGATCACCAGGTACGTGATCATCGGCATGAGCAGGTAGTCCAGCAACAGGGCCCAACCGCCCAAGAACCCCACGTTTCCACCCAAGGTCTTCCGGGTGTATGTGTATGCGGACCCTGCCATCGGGAAGGCTTTGACCATGCGTGCGTAACTGGCTGCGGTGAACAGCATGGCAACAAGGGTTACCAGGTACGAGGTAACGATGTGTCCCTCGGTGAGTTCGTTGACAATACCGTAGGTCGTGAAGACCGTCAGGGGCAGCATGTAGGCCAGGCCGAACAGGACGGTGGCAGGCAGTCCAAGCACCCGCTTGAGGCGGGGGCTCTTCGTCGTTTGGGAGACAGTGCTCATTTCCACTCCTCGGTGCAACTTGTGATGTGACTCATATGGCTCATCCAGTGTGGCGGCAGCCGCGGTGTTCCGTCATGCGTATTTATGCGTATGACGTTCTTCAATCTGTTAGTGTTCCTGCTGTGACTGGAAACCGATTGCCGCGCGCTTCCCATGCCGAGTTCACCACCGACCACCGGGGCCGCACGACACTGCTTCGCGGGCTAGAACCTCCGGCCCTACTGGCGTTGTATGCGAGGGGATTCCTGCTCACCAACCGCTCGGAGATCCAGTTCGTTTACCGCGCCGAGGGACTCCTGCTCTCGATCCGCATGGAACGCCAACGCACGCGCGGCGAGCAACACGACCATGCCCTGGTCAGTGCAAACCCCCTGATGTTGCCCCAAGGAGTGACCCCGCGGGAAATCGATGTGCTGACGCTCGTTGCGCTCGGTCTGCCGAATGCGGAAATCGCCGGCCGGCTGGGCACCAGCCCGCGGACCGTTACGACGCAGATCGAGCGGCTGCTGCACAAGCTTGAACAGCGAGGCCGCGGCGGGCTGGCTGCGATCGCCGTGGACGCCAGCCTGTTGGCGCTCCCGGTTCCCGGCGGTGTCGAGGGGGTAGCGCCGATTGCGGCCGTGGGGTTGGAGCAATTCGCCGCCGCTCTGCGTTCAGGCCGGGGCGCTCTCATGGCCTCGGAGACCGCGCTGGCCAGCCGGCATCCCATTGTCATTGGCACCCTGGCCGCGCTTACGGGCATCGCGGCTGACGACGGGGAGGAGATGGTGCGCGGTGCAGCGCTGGCCATCGAGGAAATCAACGCCAACGGGGGCGTGGGCGGCCGCCGCCTGGAACACTTCGTCGCGGGCGCCGACCTGTTCGACCCGGCAACTGTCGAGGCTGCCATGGCCCAGTTGGTGGAGGCGCAGGTCGATGCGATTACCACGAACTACATCAGCGCGGAAAACCCCTTTCTGCTGGAGACTGCGGCCGACTACGGTCGGCCCTTCCTTCACCTTGACACCTTCCAGCGGCACGTGGACCTAGTAGAGGCGCGTCCGGAACGCTATTGGATGGTGTACCAAACCTGCCCGTCGGAAAAATACTACGCACTTGCCTTCCGACGATTCCTGGGGGAACTCGAGGCGTCGCGCCGCTACGAGCCAGCCAACCGGCGGATCGCCATCGTGGAAACGGACTCAGCCAGCGCCCGGATCGCCGGGGAGGGTTTCGACCAGGAACTCGCCGCCATCGGCTGGGGCGTCTCGGCAAGGTACGCGGCGCCGGTCCGGAGCACCGATTGGAAGAAGATCGCACGCGGGATTTGCGAGGTGGCCCCGGACGTCGTCCTGGTGGCCCACTACGTCCCGGATGAAATCGCGATCCTGCACCGGCTGCTGGTTGAGGGCGGATTCCGAGGGCTGGTTCACTACGTCTACGGGGCATCGATCCCGCGTTTCCGCGACGTGCTCGGGACTCTGTCCGACGGCGCGATCTGGAGTTCGGTGACCAGCCGCATGGATTCGGACTCCGCAACCCGCTTCCACCGCAACTATGTGATGCGCTACCGGGAGGAGCCCGGCCCGTCACAGGCGAGCTCGGCCTACGACCAGATCCAGCTGCTGGCCTGGAGCTGGGCACGCAACGGCAGCACGGTCCCGCGCGGGACCTGCAAGGTGCTGCGCGAGGACGTCTACCACGGGCTCAACGGGATCTACTACTTCGGCGGGGGCGGGCAATCGCCGTTGAGCTACCCGGACGGCACATCCGACCCGACCATCGGCCAGGTCCTGGTCACCTCGCAGATCCAGGGCGGCAAGTCGGTGGTTCTCAGCCCTCCGCTCTTCGGGTCGATGGCCAGGCTCCAGCTGCCCGGCCTTAGGTACCAGGGGCCGTGGGCCAGCCTAGCTGCGGACTAGACAATGCACTGGCCGCCGTCCACGGGAATGACAGCGCCGTTGACGAAGCTCGCCCCCGGACCGGCCAGGAAAAGGCACACTCGTGCGACCTCCTCGGCCGTGCCGAGCCGGCGCAGCGGGTGGGTTGCCAGCAAGTCCCCGTAAGCCCGTTCGTTGTCGACGATGGTGGTCATGGGCGTGTCAATGACGCCGGGGGCCACGACGTTGGTGCGGACCCCACGTGGCCCCCACTCCGCTGCCAGCTGCCGTCCCATCGACACGACGGCTCCCTTGCTGGCGGCATATGCAGCACCGGGTTCGGCCTCGTCGCCAAGGGCGAAGGCAATCGAACTCAACAACACCAAGCTTCCGGCACCGCGCTCAAGCATAGACCGGCCAAGGACCCCGGCCGTCAGGAAGGTCCCAGTCGTGTTGATGTGTTGAACCCGAGCAAACAGCTCGAGGTCCAGTTCCTCGGTGGCGCTGGTCTGATAGATGCCGGCGCAGTGGACCACCGCATCCGGGCCGTGCCCCCAAGTCTCCTCGATCAGGGCCAGTGCCGATCGCAGCGATTCGCTGGATGTCACGTCGCACTCGGCGAAGACTGTGTTTTCAGGTCGCAGCGGTGCGCCGTTCGCGGGTGGGGCGAGGTCCAACAACGCGACCCGGTAGTTGGCGGTCGCGGCCAGCCGGGCGGTGGCTGCGCCGATCCCCGACGCGGCCCCGGTAACGGCCAGCACCGGGAAATGCTCAGCCACGCCCGGCCCCGGATGAGTTCGGTGTTGCCGGCGTGTATCGCCGCCACGCTACGGCGTACCTCGGAGATGTTGTGTTGTGCATGGTGTTGCTTTCTTTCCCTGGAATTGAAGCTGAAGTCGAAGCCGGTCGCTTGGCCTAGCCGAACGCAGCAGCGCCGTTGACCGGGATGTCCTGACCGCTTACGTAGCCGGCGGATTCGCTGAGCAACCAAGCCACGGTGGCCGCCACGTCCGCTCCGGTCCCGTGCCGGCGCATCGGTATGGCGGAGCTGACGCGCTCCAGCTGATCCGCAACTTCCACGCCCCGGAGGGCCGCTTGGAGCGCGGCCTCCTCTTGGTGCATGCCGGTGAGCATGTAACCCGGGGAAACCGTGTTGACGGTAGTCCCGTACGGTCCTTCCTCCACGGCGAGGCCTCGGGTAAGGGCGGCGAGTGCTCCTTTGGACATTGCGTATGCCACGCCGTGTGATTGGGGGTGGTTCGCAAACAGAGACCCCACGTTGACGATGCGGCCGCGCCCACCTAGCCGCAAGCTGGGCAGCGCGGCACGGCAAAGCCGTGCAGGTGCGATCATGTTGACCGCAAGCACCTGCTCGAGGTCTACGTCGGAGGTGTGCTCTAAAAGCATTCCGGGGCCACCAACGCCGGCGTTGTTGACCAGCGCGTCCAAGCCGCCAAAGAGCTCGATGGCACCGTCAACCAATGTCCGGTCGGCGTCGGGCTCGGTGAGGTCAAGCTGCACGGTACGGATTCTGCCGCCGCGTTCGCCGCCGAGCTCTTCGATCCCGGCAGAATTGTCACAGGCCAAGACCAGATGCCCCTGGTCCGCGAGACCCAGGGCGATGTCCCGACCTAGGCCGCGTGCTGCACCGGTCACCAGGGTCCGCATCGGGGCATGGTGGAAGGGCCTTGTCATGCGTGGACCCCGCGCGCTGTGGCAACTCCGCCGCGGTAGATTATGCTGCGGCCGCGTTGGAACCCGGAACCATGGCTCATTGGTTTTACCTTCCGATATTTGCGTCTTCCCATCCTTGAGTTTCCAGTGGCAAGTTACATGCGTCGAATGACGTACGGGGATGGAAACTAAAATTCCAATGGGGTTCGACCTTCGTATTTGGTCTTTCGTACGTCATATGACGCATGTGCTGTATGTTCTCCTCTGGTGAGATGTCTACTCAGAACAAGCGGGCACCAGCCGGGGAAGCCGCCGGGTATCCGTCGCAGACATTGGAGGAACAATGAAATCTCGTAGGTTTGCAAGACTCGTGTCGCTCGGTGCCGTGGCCTCACTCGTCCTTGCCGGTTGCACCTCCGGCACAGCGTCCGAAGGGGACTCCACCGGAAGGCCCGACAAAGGCGCAGTTGCGATGAGTTTTGCCGGGTTGGACATCCAGATCTGGGTCGATGAACTCGAATACATGAAACCCATCGTTGAAGCTGCCGGCTACGAATTGGTCAGCGACGATCCACAGTGGAATATCCAAAGCCAGGTTTCGAGCTGGCAGTCATGGATCCAGCGCGGCGACATCAAGGCGATCATGGGCTATCCCGTACAGTCGGACTCCATGGTGCCGGTCACCACCGAGGCGAATGCCGCAAACATCCCTGTCGTCGGGTATGCGACCGAATGGGACGGCATCGAGGCAGCATTGGTCATCGACAACTACAACGACGGTTTCACCTTGGGCGAGGAAGCTGGCAATTGGATCGTGGAGAAGTACGGAGACGCCGAGGTCCCCGTTGGGTTCTTCAGCTACTACGAAACCGATCTGGGTATTGACCGTTCCAACGGCATCAAGGACGGGCTGAAGAAGGCCGGCGCGAAAGTAAAGATTTCGGACATGCCCTCGCTGACCATCGAAGACGGACTGGAAAACACCAAGAACCAGCTGTCAGCGGATCCCAACACAAAGGTCTGGCTTTCAACCGGTTCCGACCAGTTGATCGGTTCCTACCGTGCGCTCATGGCTCACGGAGTGGATCCCAAGGACCCGGGTTACCTGCTCGGTGCCTTAGATGCCACCGATGAATCACTGGACCTGATAAAGGAAAAGGACAGCATCTGGCGGCTCGGGTTCATCCTGCCGGCCAAGGAGCTGGCCGAGAAGAATGCGCAGCTGCTCATCGAGGCGGCCGAGGGAACTCTCAAGGGGAACATCGAGATTTCCTCCACCCGGGTTACCCCAGAAAACGCCGACTCGTTCCGCAGCGACCTCAATAGCGGAAGCTGATCCACGATGCATTCCACACAGTCCCGGCCGGGGTCGGGTGAAGGCGATATGCGATTGCGGTTGGAAAACTTGTCCGTTGAATTCGGTGCCACCCGGGCTCTGGACGGGGTCTCGCTCTCGGTGGCGGCCGGTGAAGTCGTCGGCCTGCTGGGCCACAACGGGGCGGGAAAATCCACGATGTTCAACGTGCTCTGCGGGGTCTATGCCGCGTCGAGCGGGGTTTTCACCGTGGATGGTGTCCCGGCACCGGGGAATTTGACGCCGCAAGAAGCCGCCGGAATGGGCATCACGGTGATCCATCAGGAGCCAGCGCTGGCGCCGAACCTGAGCATCCTGGACAACCTGTTCCTGGGACAAGGGCTTCGGCCCAGCGTCGGCCAGCGCGAGCAAGCGCGCCGGGCCCTGGCCGAGGTCGGATCCGACCTCGATCCGCGTCTCATGGTAGATACGCTCTCGCTGGGTGAGCGTCAGCTTGTTGACTTGGCGCGCGGGTTCTTGGCCGGCGGTATGAAAATGTTGTTGCTCGATGAACCCACCGCCGCGCTCGGCCGTGCCGAAACCGAATCACTGCATGCCTTGATCAGGCAGCTGGCAGCGCGGGGGGTGACGGTAATCTACGTCTCCCACAGGCTTCCCGACATACTGGACATTTGCGAACGCATCTTGGTGCTCAGGTCGGGGCGCCTGGTGGTGGACGGGCCCGCCGAGTCATTCACGGGCAGGACGCTGGCCCAGGCCCTGGCCCCGGGCATGGCGGACGACGAATTCGTTCCAGCTAGGGTGCAAACGAGCGCCGGGGTTCTCCAGTCAGACGGGGTCAGCATCGCCGCCGGCGAAGTGGTGGGCCTCTTCGGGATGGCCGCCGGGGAACAATTCAGCTTTCTTGCCGGCCTCTTCGGCTTGGACGGACATGGCCGCTTTAGCTGGAACGACCGGGACGTCGATATCGCGTCGCCAGGCGCCGCGGTGCGTTGGGGCATCCATCTGGTGCCGGCCGACCGTGAAAACGACGGGCTAGTCTCCGGTGCTTCAGCACTGGACACGGTGTTCCTCCCGTGGTTCAGCCAGTTGCCCGGCCGCGGATGGTGGGTTGGCCCAGCAGTGGGGGAAAACACCTACGCCGAAGCCCGAAAAAAGCTCAATATCCTCGGCCCCGGCGCCGACGCACCAATTGACGAGTTCAGCGGCGGCAACCGGCAAAAGCACCTGCTGTCGCGCTGGATGTTTCCACGCCAACCGCGGGTCCTCCTGCTGGCACAGCCGACCCAGGGTGTCGACGTTGGCGCCAAGCAGGACATCGCCACCGCCGTGCGCGAGCTCGCCGCCCAAGGTGTGGCGGTGTTGGTCGCCTCCGCCGAATCTGATGAGATCGCCCAGCTTTGCGACCGTTCCTACGTTATGTACGGCGGTTCGAGGGCGGAAGTCCCCCGCGGTCCCGAATTCAGCGGGGATCTCGTTTCCACGTTGCTCCACCTATCAGATGCAGAACGACCCATGGAAGGGGTCTCCCGGTGAAACTATCCTCGGTCAATCTCAAGTCCTTCTTGGCCAAGAACGGGATCTTCTTTGCCCTCGTTCTCCTGATCGTGTTTTTTACGATCCTCAACCCGCGCTTCATGAGCACCAGTAACGCACTGAACGTGCTGCTGCAGGTCGCCGAACTCGGAATCGTCGTCCTGCCCTTGGCCCTGTTGATGATTTCAGGTTCGGTGGATCTGTCCGTCGGTTCCATAGCGTCTGCCTCGGCGGTCAATTCGGCGCTGGTCATGAGCGCCACCGGGTCAACGACCTTGGGCATCGTCGCGGGCCTGTTCTTTGGAATGGCAGCAGGTGCTCTGAATGGCTTCCTCGTGGCATACCTCGGTCTGAACCCCATTGTGGTGACTTTGGGTTTCCTGAGCGTCTGGGGCGGTTACGCGATGATGGTGACGGGCGGGCGCACAGTGACCAGGCGCGAATTGCCGGAGGAATTCCAGGAATTCGGCACCGCCGCCGTCGGCCCCTTCTCGGTTCGATTGTTGTTGCTCGTGCTGGTGGTTGCCGCTGTTTGGTACGTGTTGAACAGACACCGGGTTGGGCGCGAGACCTACGCCATTGGTGGCAGTGAGCGCGCGGCGCGATTGATGGGCGTCAATGTTCGCCGCGTCCGGTTCGGGCTGTTCTCGGCCACCGGCCTTGCGTCCGCCTTGGCGGGAATCATGCTGGGGGCCAAAGTCCAGTCTGTGAGTCCCGCTGTGGGCTTGAACCTCGAAATGAATGCATTGACGGTTGCCTTGCTTGGCGGTGTGGCATTTGCCGGCGGCGTGGGGCGCGTCGGCGGGGTTCTGGCCGGCTTGTTGTTCTTCGGCGTCATGCGCAACGGCCTGGTCTTTTTGCAGGCCTCCCCCTTCCTCCAAACGATCATCGTGGGCCTGACCTTGGTGGTGGCAGTGGCACTGGACGAATCTATCCAAAAGATCGTCAAGCAATCTTGGGCAACACGCGGCAAAGCGGTCTTGGAATCGAGTCTCGGGGCAAATGGCGACCCCGGTTCCTTGGTGGAGGAAGGCCCGACCGAGGCCGGGGAACGCCAGCGTTTGGGCGTCGGCAAACACTAGTCCTCGCCAAAACTCATCGGGATGCACGGCCCGAGACACACCAGAACACGCGACGAAAGGCACGCAATCATGAGCACAGGCTGGATCTGGCACGAAGTCTTCAACTGGCACAACACCGGCAACGGATCCGGCTTCTTCGGACCCGGGGGATTTATACAGCCTCATGTGGCCTTCGACTCGCCCGACACAAAGGGTCGCTTTGCGGCCTTAGTGAAGGTCAGTGAGTTCGACAAGAAAATGGTTGCACTGGACACGGCCCCGGCAACGGACGATGAGATCCTAGCGGTTCACACTCACGGGTACCTGCAGCGGCTTGAAGACATGAACGAAACGGGCGGGGATGCCGGGGAAAACGCGGATTTCGGTCCACAGGGGCTCGCGATTGCCAAGCTTTCGGCCGGCGCTGCCATCGGAGCAGTGCGGGCCGTGCTGCGCGGCGAGGTGGACAACGCCTATGCGTTGGTGCGTCCAGCTGGGCACCACGCTGAGGCCGACCGTGGCCGCGGTTTCTGCCTGTTCGCCAACACCTCGATCGCCGCACGTGTCGCCTTGGACGAATTCGAGCTCAAGCGGGTGGCGATCGTCGACTGGGACGTGCACCACGGCAACGGAACGCAGAGCGTGTTTTGGAACGACCCGTCCGTCCTCACGATTTCCCTGCACCAAGACCGGTTGTACCCTGCGGACTCCGGCATGCGCGCCGAAAGCGGCGGGCCAGGCGCCGAAGGCACCGCGATCAACATCCCGTTGCCCGCGGGCACGGGAGACGGAGGCTATCTCGATGCCCTGGACCGCGTCGTGGTTCCAGCCTTGGAACGATTCCGACCCGAACTCATCATTATCGGCAGCGGTTTTGACGCGTCAGCCACGGACCCGCTCGGCCGGATGGTGGTCACCAGTGACGGGTTCCGCTCCATGTCCCAACGGATGATCGACGCCGCTTCCGAACATTGTGCAGGTCGCATCGCGTTCATCCACGAAGGTGGCTACTCGGCGCACTACGTCCCGTTCTGCGGCATGGCAGTGCTTGAGGAACTGACCGGCATGGATTCTGGGGTCAAAGATCCCTACATGGCATTTTTTGCCGACTACCCGCAGCTGCAGTTGGAACCGTGGCAGAAGGAAGCCGTGGACTTGGCCAGCGAACTCGTCCACCACGTGCCAGACCACCGCCAATGACCCGTGTGATCGAGTTCCTCACGGACCACCGCGGCCGAATTGAATCGATCCACGGCGGTCCACCACCCCCGGAATTGGTATCCTACGCCCGGGGCTTCCTGTTGCTGAACCGCCACCGGGTCCAGTTCCTCTACCGGTCGGCCGAACCATGGCTGACCGTCGTGCTGGAAAGGGCACGTCGGCGCGGCGAGCGGCACGATCGTGCGCTGATCAGGGCCGTTCCATCAGAACTGCCACAGGGCATCACCCGGCGCGAAATCGAGGTCCTGACCTTGTTGTCACTCGGACTGTCCAACCCGGAGATCGGGGAACGGCTCGGAACCAGCCGCCGGACTGTGTCCACCCAGGTGGAGCGGCTGCTGCACAAGCTCGGCCAGGTGAGTAGGGCTGGGCTGGCATCGCTCGTCGTTGACAGCCACCTGATTGCTTTGCCGATCCCGGGTGGCGTTGATGGCGTGGCTCATATCTCGGTCGTGGGTGTCGAACGATTTGCTGGCATGGTCGATGAGGTTCCCGCGCGTCTTCCCTCAGGCCCGAAGACAGTCGACGGACCACGCCCGATCCTGGTTGGAACCCTGGCGTCCCTGACTGGCCAGGCCAACGACGAGGGAGAAGAATTGGTCCGCGGCGCTGCACTGGCTGTCGAGGAGATCAATTCCCACGGCGGGGTGGCGGGCCGGACTCTTGAACACCTCGTTGCCGACGCGGACTTGTACGACCCCGATGCAGTCCGGGCCGCCATGCAGCGACTCATCGATGCAGGCGTCGACGCCATTACAACGCACTATTCGAGCGCCGAGAATCCCTTCCTGCTCGAGATGGCGGCCGAATACGGCAGGCCGTTTCTTCATGTCGACACATTTGAGCGTCATGTGGACCTAGTCCGGAGTAATCCCCGTCGCTACGGAACGGTATTCCAGACGTGCCCGTCAGAAAAGTATTACGCCATGGCGTTTGTGCGCTTCCTGAGAGATCTCGGGAAACTGCGGAGCTATCTGCCAAGGCAACGCCGGATGGCGTTGGTGGAGATGGACACCCCGAGTGCGCATATCGGCGGAAACGGATTCGAGCCCGCAGTCGCTGAGGCAGGCTGGAGCATTGTCAGCCGCGAAAATGCTCCCTTCCGGCAATCGGACTGGGAGGAAGTGGCCCGGCATCTGGTGGAGTCCCGCGCCGAAGTCATTCTCGTGGCACACTTCATCACCGACGAAATTGCGGAGCTGCAGAGACAACTCCATGCCGCGAAGTTCACGGGCTTGGTCTACTACGTTTACGCTGCATCGAGCCCCCGCTTTGTGGAGCAGCTGGGGGATCTTGCGAATGGGGTCGTGTGGAGTTCCGTCACCAACCGAACGGATTCGGCCGTGGCACGGGCGTTTCAGCGAAACTATGCGGTCCGCTACGGCGTGGAACCGGGGCCGGCGCAATCCAGTTCCGCCTACGACCAGGTCCAGCTGTTGGCTAGCTCGTGGCGCCAAAACGGAGGCACGGACAGCGCCGGAGTGTGCTCTACCCTACGCGAGACCCTCTACCGAGGGCTCAACGGAACCTACTATCTGGGAGAAAACGGCCAAGCGCCATTGAGCTACCCTGATGGCACAATCGATCCGACGATTGGCATGCCGCTTTTAACCTGCCAGATCCAATCGGGTGCACCAGTGGTCCTTAGCCCCGCACCATTCGGGTCCATGCATCGCTTGCAGATTCCGGGAATGAACCTCGCCGTGGAAAGCTAACCAAAGACCGCATCAACCAGGTCACCGGGATCCCCCGCTCCATGGCGAGGTTTCCGGAGACTTCGATTTCGTGACACATGGTTGTTTTCTGCTGCCCGCGCTGAAAAGCGATCTCGGCGCCGAGATCGGCGAACCAGTCCCAACGCATGATCGCGGCCAGCCCAAGGGGACCACCAGGTCTAGGTTGAGCACCAGGGCCAGTCCAGGCGCCCACGCCGCAGAGAAGCACGAAGTATCTGCGATTCCCGTGGGATACTCTGCCGTGGGCGTAAGTGTAAGCGCGATACGGGATGTCGTACAGCTACGCCTTCACAAGACTAGGCAGTAAGAATTCGGCGTAATCGACAACCTTTCTAGGCGTTAGGCAGGGGTTACCTTCTGCCAGATGCAGTACGCGGTTATCCAGATCCATGACCACAGACATGACCGTCGACCACTGCGCCGCAGGATCCGATCGGCCATCGGGGTGGCAGCAAATGGAACCCGGGGCGTCTGTGTGATCCCGCAGGGCGTGATCCAGTACAGCGAGAGTGACCTTTTTTGCGTTGATGCCGACCAGCTCGCGCAACCGGGACAGTCGCACGTAGGAATCGGACATGGCCATGGGAGCCAGGTCGAAACCGTCCCGCGTCGAATCCAAGAAGTGGTTGGTGTGGAAGGTCTTTCCATGTTTGGCAATCTGGACGTTGATGTTGCGTGCGTCCCCCGGTCCCGTCTCAACGTTCAGGATCGCTCCGTCCGCGGCTCCCAGCATGTAGTTTCCGGAAGAGGCCCTGGGGTGAGAGGCCAGTAATTCGACCGCGTCATAGACACGTTTGCAATCTGCCAGCGCCCGCAGCAACACATGAAAAGGGACGCCCGGGGTTGTTCCGTCAACGCTCGTCACAAGCGTGTTTACTGCCATGCCGATGCCATGCTCGTTCATCACAGTTTTGGCCAGCAACCCGGCCTCCACGATGGTGACGTAGTTCGGTCCGTCCTCGCGTTCAACCTCAAGCAGGATCACCGAATCTAAGCCGTGCACCAGCCAATCCCAATTCTGGCCAATCAATGTGTGACCCAGTGCCGTGTGCGTCGGGGCTATCGCAAAGGAAGAACATTCCCCGACCCCACGCAGTGGATTTGCACATCCCGTGGCCATCCTGTGCGCGGAGACCAAAGCCTGCCAGAGGATCTCGGTGCGACAATTCATCGCCAGGATGTCTCCGAACGGCAGGTTCGCGCCCTTGGCAATCCCGCGCATTTCGTCCCAGATATCCGGGAAGAAGCGCTGGATGGATTCAGCGTACCCTTCGGCGTGGCTGACGGCGTCTTCCCAGGTCACGCCCTTGCTGGCGAAAGAGCGCTCGTAACCGTCGCGGGCATGGTGCACCTGTGTGCGGGCCAGTGATCCGTATTGTTCACCGCGTTCAATCGGCCCGCCACTGACTCGGATGCGCGGGTAGCCTGCAGTTTTCATGCCCGGTCCGTCCGTCCTGCCAGAGCGCCTCCTGCGACCCCCAAGAGTGGTTGGTCTTCATGTTCCGGGAGCAAATTGGTGGGCAATGACGTGGGGGCCTGTGCCGCTGACAGCGTCCCGGTCGGAGAGTCTTCATCCAGTAGTTCGGCGGTTTGCCGCACCGTGCCGATCCAGGCTCCGGCTCCCTTGAGTCCCACGATGATCTTTTCGAGCATGGCCAAGCGCGAGGGTCGCCCGGAAATCATGGGGTGCAAAGTCAGCATGACGTGTCCGCCCAGGGCCGCAATGCCGTCGATCTCCGGCTGCCACACCTCTAGGACCTCTCGGGTGGAGCGAATGGTCTTTTCCCAGGTGTCATTGGCGAACCAGAAATGCGGGGCGTCGTCCAGTATCCACGACACAGGGACCTCAATGAGGTCGTGGCTCTCGAAACGGTAAGGGCGAATGTCGTTGAGCAGGTTGGAACTGTATATGAAGCCCGCTTCCTGCAAGAGGTCAAGGGTCTGGTCCGAGAATTCCCACGAAGGGGATCGGTATCCCGTTATCTCCGCACCCAGGTCCCGCAATACGGCCAGCCCATCATACAATTCCGCGCGTTCTGCCTCGGGACTCAGTGTTGTGGGGTTGGTGTGTGAGTGTCCGTGGTGGGCGACCTCGTGGCCCCGGGCCAGGATTGCTCTTACGGAGTCGGGGTGGCGCAGGGCATCCTTGCCGCAGATGAAGAAGGTTGCCTTCACGTCGTGCTTAGCCAGCAGATCCAAGATCAAGGGAACCCCCACGCGCGGACCATAGGCTCCCTGCGAAAGCACTCCGGGACGGTTGGCATTGTCGGGGTTCTCTCCGATCCAAACCTCTTCGGCATCAAAATCGAAGGTAATGCTTGCGCCGAACTCCTTGTCCTGCGGCCACAAAGCCATCGTGCATCCTCACTCGTGGGCATCCCGCTGGGAGAGAGAACGCCATGGTCATTACGTGAAGATCCAGTCTGCCCGGCACGTTACCTTGTGTCATGGGTCAAATGACGTATCTTCAATTTCACGTCGAAAATCCAAACCCGGTAGTGGCGCGAGGATGCCGATCCAACCAATGGCTTGGCCACCCTGAAACTGGTACCAAAAATTGCTCTGAGGGCGAGGATCTTGTTGCGGACATGTCCTGAGTTTCGGTAGAAACTATGGCACTTGGTCGCGGCGCAGGCGACCTCCGTGGGGAGGGCGCCCAAGCGGATGGTTGGGTCGGGCGCCTGCTGCGCGTGGCCCAAATTGACGGCGACTGGCACAACCTGAGGCCCAAAAGATTCCCGATTGCCGGTGAAGGGGAACCATGAAATTCGCTCCAACCCAGGGAGCAATGCCGAGTCTACGGACCTTCGTCCGGAAACGGCCGGCTCTGGGCATCCGGACCCCAACTGATTGGCGTCCCTGCTGCAATCGTTAGTGAGTTGGTTCCCAAAAACCCCACTCGACTAATTCCTCCACGCTCTTGCGTGCCTTCTCTTGAAGCGACATTGGAATGGCGCCTATTTCTTCGTCGAAGTTGATCCAGAATTGAACGCATTGACGATCGGTGTCCGAATCCCAGACCGATTCAACCGGACGGTGCCTGAACAAAGACTTGAGCGCTTTGTCTTCAACGGGGTTAAGAACATGCTCTGGCCTGTTCATGGTCCATCGGTCGTACTCGAAAACGGACGCGTGCTCAACGGGACTAAGATGCTTTTGGCGCCATCGAGGGATCCTTTCCAAATCGTGCCTGGTGCTGGCTGGCAAGCCATGCATTATGTTCATCCACTTCTCTCGCCCGCTCATTGATGGCCTTGATTATTTCCTCGCCGACCATTGAAGGAGTCCAAATATTGACTCCGTATGTTGGTTCTCATGGCCCGGATGGATAAGGCCGTCGAGCCGATGGCTATGCTGGGTGGATGGCGACAGTTATTCTCTTGCGGCACGGCCGCACCAATGCCAATGCCGCTGGACTGCTGGCCGGTCGGACAGCGGGCATCGGTCTGGACCAAATCGGGATCGACCAGGCCGCTCGGGCCGGAGACCGGCTCGCGGCCGTGCCCTTGGTCGCCGTGGTCTCCAGCCCCCTGGAGCGTTGCCGGCAGACCGCCCGGTTCGTCCTCGAACGCCAGGCAGGCATCCCGTACGCGCCGGTCGAGCCGGATCTCATCGAGTGCGATTACGGTCAGTGGCAGGGCCGCACGCTCGAGGATCTCGCGACCGAGGACTTGTGGTCGGTGGTGCAGTCGCAACCCTCGGCCGTCACCTTTCCCGGCGGTGAATCCCTGGCCGCCATGCAGGCCCGGTCGGTGGCAGCGATTCGGCGCCACGATGCGGCCTTCGAAGCAGAGCACGGGCCTGGGGCGGTATGGGCAGCGGTGAGCCACGGCGACCTCATCAAGGCAATCCTCGCCGACGCGCTTGGCATGCACCTGGACCTGTTCCAGCGCCTCAATGTGGGCCCCGCCTCCGTGTCCATCGTGCGCTATGGCGCCAGCCGGCCGACCGTCTACGCGACTAACACCGAGGCCGGGGATCTTGCGTGGCTGGCGAACAGCGCCCCCTCCGGCGACGCACCGGTGGGCGGCGGGGCAGGGCAGGAGGCGCCGCGATCCTCCGGAGCCTAAGATGGTTACATGCCTACACGTGTTCACGAGTTCATCTGGCCTGATCGGGTCATAGTCGGCACCCTAGGCCTGCCGGGGTCGCGCACCTTCTACCTGCAGGTACGCGCGGGGCGGCAGATCGTCAGTATTGCCTTTGAGAAGCAGCAGGCGGATCTGCTTGCCGAGAAGGTCGATGAAATTCTCGACCAGCTGATGGCCCTCGAGGGCAACCCCTTCAGCGTTCCCGGAAGCACGCCCATAGAACTGGTCGACAACGACCAACTCGAGACCGTCCAGGAACAGTTTCGGTGCGGAGCCATGGGCCTGGGTTGGGACCCCACGACGGCCCAAGTCGTCATCAAGGCCTACCCGATCACCGATGTCGATGACGAAGTCGTCGAATCGCCTGAGGAGATTGACCCCAACGCGGACGAAATGCTGCTGGTGAGCATGCCGGTGGGCTCCGCCCGGGCATTCGCCAAGCGCACCCGCGAGATCGTGGCCGCCGGGCGTCCGATGTGCCTGCTCTGCGGCTACCCCATGGACGCCGACGGACACACCTGCACCCTTCCCGAGAACTGATGCCGGCGCCCGACCTTGCAAACGCTGAGCTGACGCTCACCGGGCGCATCACCGCGGCTTCGAACGCCACATTTGTGGGCAGCATCGGCGACGCGGTGGTCGTCTACAAGCCAATGGCAGGTGAAAAGCCGCTGTGGGATTTTCCCCACGGTGCCCTGGCCCACCGGGAGCTGGCCGCCTACCTGGTCTCGCAGGCCCTGGGCTGGAACGTCGTGCCGCACACCTGGCTGCGCGACGGCCCGCTGGGTGAAGGAATGGTGCAGCTCTGGCAGGAGCAAGATCCCGCCCAGAATGCCGTGGACCTGGTCGCTGCGCACGACGTGCAGCAAAAGGACTGGAAGCAAGTTCTTGACGGCCGGGATGAGGCGGGGCGAATGGTCGCCCTCGTCCATGAAGACTCGCAGGCCCTCAGGCGCATGGCCGTCTTCGACGTGGTCATCAACAATGCCGACCGCAAAGGCAACCACGTTCTCGCCATGGGGGACGGACATCGGTACGGCGTGGACCATGGGCTTACCTTTCACAGTGAGCATAAGCTGCGGACGGTGCTGTGGGGTTGGATGGGAGACGCCCTAAGCGCCGAGGAACTCGACGGAGTGGACCGCGTCATTCAAGGGCTGCACGGCCAGCTGGGACGCGACCTGGCGCACTTGCTCACCGCCGAGGAAATCTCCGCGCTCGGCGCACGCTGCACGCGGTTGCGCTTGGCCCGGCGGTTTCCGGCTCCGAGCGGCGGGATGCCGGCGGTGCCCTGGCCGCTGTTCTAGGAAAAGGACAGTTGCCGGCGGGACCAAGTGCCCGTCGTGAAGCAGACGCCGCCGGTGGGAATCATCAAACCGGACGGGCAGGGAAATCCGCCACCGAAGGCCACACCGACAGGCAGCGCGACTCCCCCACTGTCATCCGATGCGGCGCACAGCATACGAGTGCGTCCCGCGCGCGGACTAGCGGAGCATCCTTGGCGCCCCGGTCACGGGGCGGGATCAGCCTTGTCTTTCCCCGGCCGATATCCGGCGATTTCCGCCCTGATGTCGCCCTCCTCGTGTCCGCCCTTCTTCTTGCCGAAAGGGAGCGCCTTGAGCAGCGGGTGCACGATGGCCATGACGATACTTCCCCAGATGATTCCGATGATGGCCGAGCACAGGGTGTTCACGAGCCAGGCCAGGAAGGCGCCCACCGCGGGGATCCCGGCGAAAGGCGTCTCGAGAACATGGACCAGGTCGTAGGGGGCATGCCACCCGAGGTCGTAGGCGCCCTGCAGCATGATGTGGCCACCCACCCACAACATGGCGATCGTCCCGATAAAGGTGATTGCGGCCAGCACGGCGGGCATGCCCTTGACCAGCGCCTCGCCGAAGCGCTTTGCGCCCGCGGAGTCCTTGGTGGCCAGGTGCAGGCCGATGTCGTCCATCTTCACAATCAGCCCCACGGCCCCGTACACGAGCACCGTGATGGCGAGCGCCACGACGATAAGGATGATGGCCCGAGAAAGCAGGGACTCGGTGGCCACCTCGTTCATGGAGATCACCATGATCTCGCAGGAGAGGATGAAGTCGGTGGTGATGGCGCCCTTGATGACCTTGGCCTCCGCCAACGGTCCGCGGTCGACCGCCGGGGATTTTTCCGCCTCATGGTGTCCGCGGAGCTTGTGCCACACCTTTTCGGCGCCCTCGTAGCAGAGGTAGGTGCCACCGGCCATGAGGATGAACGGAATGATCCCCGGGAGGAAGGCGCTGATCAGCAACAGCGCCGGCAGGATGACCAGCAGCTTGTTGCGCAGCGAACCCCAAAAGATCTTCTTGATCATTGGCAGTTCACGGGAGGGGTCGGCACCTGAAACGTACTGCGGGGTGACGGCGGCATCGTCGATGACCACTCCGGCCGCCTTGGCTCCCGCCTTCGCGGCGCCGGCGGCGACGTCGTCAACCGAGGCGGCCGCGATGCGGGCCAGGGCCGCGACATCGTCCAGCAGGGCGACGAGGCCGCCGCTCACAGGGCGCCCCGGTGCTGCTCGAGGGCGGAGGGCTGGGCGTGGAAGCCTCGGTCAAGGCGCATATTTGGCATGTTCCGAGTATATGGCGGCGAACGGGCCACCGGCGACGAGAGAAACGGGAGTCGGCAGCACGGGAAAGGCCGACCGTCGATGGTTTCCCGCCCGCCGCATGGGATGCCGGTGGGCGAAAAATGTCGGTGATCGATGGCCGAAAAACACTTTGTTGAACCCCCACACGTCAAGATCGAAGACCATGGCCCGAGGGCTTCACTAGCTTTCCGTCAGTGACGGCCCTGGCTGGCCAAACACCAGTGCGGAGCGCTCCCCACCGTTTTCTGGCCGTTCTCAGCCCCTCGCGACATTCAGCGAGAACTCGATGAAGCCCGAGTCCTCCACGGCGACGAACCCGAGATTCGGCGCCTCGACACCGAATTCCGCCCAGGTCGTCGGGATCTGGCCGACCAACTGTGCCGAGCCGCCGGCCAACACGCCCTGGACGTTGGCATCCACGGAAACCGTCTGGCCGTTGAGGGTGAGGTCGCCGGTGATGGCGAAGGTCTGCGTGTCACCCTCAAGCGCCCCCGACACGTCAACGGGCTCGGTCAGCGTGAACGTTGCCTCGGGGTGCTGCGAGGTGTCGATGGCCGTCGTGCGGAAGTACTGGTCGCGGCGATCGGAGTCAGTGCTGATGGTGTCGACCGACAGCTCGATGTCCGCGGCCGTCAACCGGTCGTCCTCGACTCTCAGGGAACCGCTCACGTCCTCGGTGCGTCCCGTAACGGTCACGTCGGCTCCGTTGAGGACTTCGTCCAGCCGGTATCCGGCGAAAGACCCGGCACCGACGGTCCAGGTGCCGGAGTGGTCCTCGGCTGCAGTCGCGGTGCCGTTCTCCCCCGTCGCTTTGGACGCCTCGCCGGTCGGCGTTGCCGACAAGGCCGGAACGGCCTCGGCCCGGGCGGAAACGTTGGCAGCATAGATGCGGCTGCCCACGAAGATGCCCGCAACAACGGCTGCCGCCACCAGTGCGACGATCCACATCAGGCGCTTGTTCTTCGGGCGGGCGGGTGCCGGCTGGTCGGTCATGGGTTCTCCTGATCGCTCGCGCCGATTCCCGGCGGACTTTTACTTGATGCTTGAATTATTTCACCGCGATCAATTTCCCCTGCCGAAAAATGCGCCCATCGAGCGAAGTTCACCAAAGATACGCAGGCCACAAACAGACTGCCGCGAAACCCCGGCCCCGGCGGCCCCGGCGCCGCCGCCCACCGGGCAAAAAAATTCCCCGGCGCCCTGTGAGGGGAACCGGGGAATTTCAATCAAACCTAGTGCTAATGACTAGCGACGCAGGCCGAGGCGCTCGATCAGCGTACGGTAACGCTCGATGTCGGCACCCTTGAGGTACGCAAGCATACGACGACGACGACCAACCAGGGCCATCAGGCCGCGGCGGGTGTGGTGGTCATGCTTGTGCATCTTCAGGTGTTCCGTCAGATCCAGGATGCGGCGCGACATCACGGCGATCTGGACCTCGGGGGAACCGGTGTCGCCTTCGCTGGTGGCGTAGGCCTTCATGATTTCCTGCTTGATAGCGGCGTCTAATGCCACAATAACTCCTAGAGTTGTACCGCGTTTCAAAACACCGTTGCCGGCAGGTGCACTCGCAACCGCGGACTGCAGCGGGCACCGCAGATAAGTCTAGCAAACGGATGCCCGCCCCCGGCACCCTTGCGACCCATGCCACATGCTTCGCTTGCGTGAACGCTAGCTGCGCAGCCGGGCCCGCCAGGCGTGGGTGAGGTAGGGCAGCGCGAACGGCTCCCCCGGCGTGTGCCCCAAGTGGTCGTAGAGATACCAGGACAGGTTGTGCTCGACCCTTGCCCGGGTCGCTGCGCCCGCGCGCAGGTAGTAGCTGCGCGACTTGGCCAGCGCGATGACCTGTTCCCCGGTCAACGGCTGCTCCCAGGTCCAGGCCCCGGATTCGGGTGCGTGGAATTCCGGGCCCAGCGGCGGGACGAAATCCGGGCGGTGCACATCCCCTGCATGCATGATCCGTGCCAGCCGGTGCACCCAGGAGACCGAGACATCAAGCTGGTTCCAGACCAGTGACAATTGCCCGGCCGGTCGCAGCACGCGGGCCGCCTCGGCGCTGGCTGCCTTCGGGTCCACCCAGTGCCAGGCCTGGGCGTAGGTGATGACGTCCGCGCTGGATTCATCCAGCCCGGTCTCTTCCCCGGTCCCGGCGACGGCCGTGACCTCGGGCAGGCGGCTGCGGAGCACATCAAGCATGTCGTCGGAGGGTTCCACCGCGCCGACCTTCAGGCCGCGGCCGAGCAGCTGCGCGGTGAAGATCCCGGTGCCTGCCCCCACGTCCACGGCGTCGCGGGCGGTCGCGGGGACCATGAAGTCCAGCGCTGCATCCGGATAATTCGGGCGCACCGCATCGTAGTGCGCTCCCCCGGCCTTGAAGGCCCTGGCCAGTTCCCGGCGGCGCTTTCCATCCATGGTGAAGGCGCGGGCGGGCAGCCCGGGAACAGGGCGCGGTGTTGCCCCGGTTGTCCCGGGGCCCGAATCAGGCATCAAGCAGGACGGTACGGGTGCGTGCGACGTCCTCGCGCATCTGTTCGATCAGGGCCTCGATGCCCCGATAGGCCACCATCGGGCGCAGGTGCTCCACGAATTCCACGGCAACCTGCTGGCCGTAGAGGTCGAAGTCCTCCACGCCCTCGGCCGGGCGGTCGATCACGTGGGCCTCCACCTGGCGGCTGACACCCTCGAAGGTCGGGTTCGAGCCCACGGAGATCGCCGCGGGCCAGCGCACCTGCGCCTCGTCGACCAGCCAGCCGGCGTAGACGCCGTCGGCGGGGATGATGCCCGAGGCCGAGGGGTCGAGGTTGGCGGTGGGGAATCCGAGTTCGCGGCCGCGTGCCGCGCCGTGCACGACCTCGCCGCGCATCCGGTGCGGGCGGCCCAGGATCTGGGCGGCGGTGGCGACCTCGCCGCGGTTCAGTGCCTCGCGCACCCAGGTGGAGGACCAGCGGCGGTGCTCGCCCACGTCCTCGACGCCGACGACGTCGAAGGCGTATTGCTTGCCGAGTTCGACCATGGTGTCGAAGTCCCCGGAGTTCTCGCGCCCGAAGCGCACGTCGTGGCCCACCACCACGGTGCAGGCGTTGAGCGCTCCCACGATGACCTTGGCAACGAATTCCTCGGCGGTGGCCCGGGCGAAGTCAAGGGTGTAGCGGATCATGAGCAGGCCGTCGAGGCCCTCCTCGGCGAGGGTCTCGATGCGGTCCTCAAGGCCCATGATGAGTTCGGGTGCGTCGTCGGGGCGGTGCACCTGGGAGGGGTGCGGATCGAAGCTGATGGCAACTGCCCTGGCGTTGCGCTCCCTGGCGGTGGCCACCACGGCGGCGAGCACCTCGCGGTGCCCGCGGTGGACGCCGTCGAAGTTGCCGATGGTCACTACCGACGGGCCGATGCCGGGCGGGACGGCTTCGAGGCCTTTCCAATAGTGCACGTTGCTCCTTCGCTGGTGATCCTGGCGGCCGCCTTGAGACCGGCCATTACCATTATGAACGACAAATACGCCAAGTGCCGATTCCTGCGTCCCCCATCCGCCCATTGACGTGGCGTGCACCATAGGATGGGCGCAGGGCCACAATTCCGTCCGGCCCGCCAATCACAAGGAGCTCCAGATGGCCGACCTGAATGAACTGCTTGACCTGATCCCCCTTGACCAGCTGGGCGCGAAGCTCGGCGTGGATGCCGAGACCGCCCGTGCCACCGCTGCGACGGCACTGCCCTCGCTGCTCGCGGGGCTGCAAAACAATGCCGCCTCCCCCGAAGGCGAGGACGCCCTGTCCACGGCCATTGCCCAACACGACGCGAAGTTCCTGGACGGCGGCGTGGACATCGACGCGGTGGACACCGAAGACGGGCAGAAGATCGTGCAGCATTCGCTCGGTGAGAACCAGTCGGCGCTGACCGCCCAGCTCAGCGGTGCGGCACCGGGCGGCGTGGACCTGGGCGCACTGGTGCAGAAGGCCCTGCCGATCCTCGCCCCGATCGTCATGTCGTTCCTGGCCCAGAAACTTTCCTCCTCGCAGGGCGGCCTCGGCGGCCTTCTGGGCGGTCTGCTCGGCGGGCAGGGCCCGGCAGCCGGGCAGCAGCCCGGGGGCCTTGACCTCGGCGGGATCCTGGGCGGGCTCTTCGGCGGCGGAAGCACGCAGCAGCAACAGCCCCAGCAGGGCCAGGCTCCCGGGGGCCTTGACCTCGGGGGAATCCTCGGCGGGCTCTTCGGCAAGAAGTAGGCCTACCGCCACCAACACCGGAGCCGGAGATCCCGCACACCGCCCCATGGGCAGGGGTGGGGGAAATCCGGCTCCTTGTGGATGCCTGGAATCAGGCCGCGGGCTGCGCCTGCCCGTCATTCATGCGGTGGCGGCCCAGCCACCAGAGGCCGATCAGCGGCAGCACCAGCGGCACGTAGCCGTAGCCGGAGCCGAAGTGGGACCAGACGGCCGGGTGGGCAAAGAGGCTCGGCAACGCGAAGCTCAGCGTCCCGACCACCAAGACGCCAATGAGTTCAAAGAGCACCGCATACCAGGACAGCCTCCAGCTGCCCGGACGCTTGGAGGCCATCGCGAGGGTCGCCACGATGTAGACCAGCCCGGCCAGGGCGCTGAGCAGGTAGGCCAACGGGGCCTCGGAGAAGTCCATCAGGATCTGGTAGACGGCACGGACCGTGGCCGAGAGCGCCAGCACCCCGTAGACAGCGATGATGATCCGGCCCAGCCCGGAGCTGCGCCCGCCGTTGGAGCGCTGCTTCTTTCCCGCGCCGCGGGTCGCCGCGTCGGCGATGCGCGAACGCCTCGTCGTGTTCTTTCCCTGCTCGCTCATGCCGGCAGTGCTCCGTCCCAAATTTGTTCCATCCTGTACAGCATGACAAAGACAATCGCTCCGGAGACCGCCAGCACCGTGTTCGAGTACCGCGACTTGTCGGTGACCGCCCAGATGAACGCCAGCGCCGGGATCAGCAGTGCGGTGAGCAGGTAGCCCCAGAACTCCCAGGGTTCCCCGCTGATCACCTGTCCCCCGGCCTGGCGGATTGCGGCGGCGATCCCGTAGACGACCAGGAACACCTCCAGCAGCGCCACCGACACCAGGGCAAAGTCGTCCGGGTAGGTGCGGATGATGGTCGCAACCACTCCCAGCAGCACCGCCACGGCGCAGAGAATGGCCCCGGCTATAAAGAATCCGTCAACGATCACGGCGGAAATTACCCCTTAGAAGTTGTTCATTCACTCGGCCCCGGCCACCGGCTCTTCCCGGCGCACCAACCCTAGGAAGCGGGGGCAAACACCAGTTCGGGCCTGGCATTCTCGCCCTTGTTCTTCAGCAGCGCCACCAGGGTGCCGTCCGGGGCAAATGCCGCGGTCGTCTCCTCGCTTTCGTTCACGCCGATCCTTCGGCCAAAGGAGAGCTCGGAGCGCTCGTGCTCGCTCAGGTCCCGGCGCGGGAAAAGGGCGTCGGCGGCCTTCTCCATCGGCAGGTACTCGAAGTCCTTGGCCAGCTGTTCCAGCGTGCGTGCCCGATCCAGGGTGTAGGGCCCGACCTCGGTGCGGCGCAGTGCGGTCAGGTGGCCGCCGACCGCCAGGTCCTCGCCCAGGTCGCGGGCCAGTGCCCGGATGTAGGTGCCCGAGGAGCATTCGACTGTCACATCGATGTCCAGCACCTTGCCGCCGCGTTCGCGGCGGATGTCGTGCACCTCGAAGCGGTGGATGGTCACCGGGCGGGCGGCAAGCTTCACTTCCTCCCCCGCGCGAACCCGGGCGTAGGAGCGTTCCCCGTTGACCTTGATGGCACTGACGGAAGAAGGCACCTGTTCGATCGGGCCGGTGAGCTTGGCAATCGAGGCGTGGATCTGTTCCTCGGTGACGGCGGCGGCGATCCGGGCCTGCACGATCTCGCCCTCGGCGTCGTCGGTGATCGTCGACTCCCCCAGGCGGATGGTGGCGGTGTAGGTCTTGTTGGCGCCCACGATGTAGGTCAGCAGACGTGTGGCCTTGTTGATGCCCAGCACCAGCACGCCGGTGGCCATCGGGTCCAGGGTGCCCGCGTGTCCGACCTTGCGGGTGCCCGCCAGCCGGCGCGTGCGGCCCACCACATCATGGCTCGTCCAACCCTGCGGTTTGTCGACAATGACCAGGCCTGAGCCAATGGGTTCCGTGGGGTTCTGCGCGGCTGTTTTCACGCCCTCCAGTATAGGCCGGTTCCCTGGGCACGATTTCCCGGGCCGCACGGACACGGTGTCATTGTGCGCAAGCTATCCCCCATCCCGCCCTTCCCGGCCGCTGGTGCTGGCCCGCGCGGCACCAACAAGGAAGACGGTGCACGGCATTGACTTCCCCCTGCGCTGCCCCTAACGTTCTGGGTGTCTGGCCACGGCCGGATCATCCGTGTCGGGCAAGGTGTAGCTGGGGCGCCAACACCCTCGTCCCGTGTATACGGCATCCACTCGTCCATTTCCCGTCGGCGCCATCCACCAGCCGCCCGTGTTGCCTCTCGGCAAACGGCTGGCACGGCCAAATCGAAACAACTTGGGGCCATGGCGCACGGAGAAAACGAGCCGGTTCAATAGTCCACGCTCCGCAACGACGCGGTGCGTCCAGTTCTCTTGAAAAGGATCCACAGCATGAAGTTTCGCGCACTCGCGGCGGTAGCCGCTGCCTCGGCCATGACGGTGACGCTCAGCGTCGCCCCTGCCCAGGCCACCAAGGACCGCCAGCCGGCACCGTCCATCACCAACGTCAAGACACTTGCCCAAGGTTTCGGCGGCCCACTGAAGGTCGCCTTCGGACCGGAAGGCAGCATCCTCGTTGCCGAGGCCTTCGCCGGCAAGATCACCTCGGTCTCCCCCACCGGCGCCAAGACCACCCTGGTCAATGCCCCGGGCAAGGAAATCGTCGGTGTCTCCCACGCCCGCGGCACCACCTACTACTTCGAGAATGCCGGGGCCACCGGCGAGGAACCGCCCAGTGGGGCGACGCCCGCGCTGCTGAAGTCCATCGACAAGAAGGGCAAGACCCGCACGATCACAGACCTGCTGGAGTTCGAGAAGACGCACGATCCCGACGCCCGGACCGTGTACGGGGTCCGGGACGCCTCAGCCAGCTGCTTGGCGCAGGCACCGGAGATGCTTTCAATGGGCGAGCTCTATTCGCACCCGTTCTCCAGCCTCCCGGCACGCAACGGCGTCTACGTCGGCGACGCGGGGGCCAACACGATCCTGCACGTGAACAACCGGGGCAAGGTTTCCCTCGTCAAGGCGCTTCCCGCCGAACCCGTCACCATCACCGAGGCGGTGCGGGAAGCTGCAGGGGAAATGGGCATCACGGTCCCGGATTGCATGCTCGGACTCACCTATTGGGCGCAGCCGGTACCCACCGACATCACGGTCAAGGGAAACTGGATGTACTACACCGTGTTGCCCGGGGTTCCGGGCGAGTCCCTGTCCAGGGGCAAGGTCTACAAGATGAACCTGCACACGAAGAAGACCCAGACCGTGGCCACCGGACTCAGCGCGCCCACGGGCATTGCCCTGGACAAGCGCGGCAACGTCTACGTGGCAGAGCTCTTCGGCGGCGGCGTGGCAAAGATCGTCAACGGCCACGGTGTGACCGTGCTGCCGGCCATGATGGCCAGCGATGTAGAGATCCGCAACAACAAGTTGGTTGCCAGCACCGAGGCGCTGACCCCTTCGGGCAAGCTGGTGACGGCGACCGTTAAGTAGTCAATCAGCCCCGGCCATTCCCGGGGAAATGAGGCGACCCCGGGCGGGGACCCGTTCACTTCGGGATTCCCGACCGGGGTTTGCCCGCGTTTGGGCGGTTTCCAGGAAAGTCAGGACGCCAGGCGTTCCGGCTGCCGATCCGGCGGATTATCGAGCCCGGCCGATTGCGGCGGCCGGCTGATGGCAGACCACACCTCATCGAGGGAGAGCCCGAGCACCCCTGCGATGGCCGCAATGGTGGAGAAGGAGGGCGTGGCCACGCGTCCAGTTTCGATCTTGCGAAGGGTCTCCGGGGAGATGTCGGCGGCCACCGCCACCTCGAACATGGAACGATCGGTGCGCGCCCGGCGCAGAAGGGCGCCGAGTTGCTGGCCGCGTTCGATTTCGGCTGGAGTGAGTGGAAGTCTGACCATGACTCCAATGATAGTACCGGTATAGTATTACCGGTACTGTTATTGGAGGCCGCGAGAGGACCAGCCCATGATCGAGATTTTCAGCCCAGCCGAACTTGAGCGCGCCACGGAAAGCGGGGCCTTCATCGCCTCGGTGCTCCAGGGCATCAAAAAGCGGGTCACGGTGGGCACGAACCTGCTGGAAATCGATGCTTGGGCCGGGGAAATGATCAAGGCTGCGGGCGCCCGCTCGTGCTACGTCGACTACGCGCCCTCCTTCGGCAGCGGCCCCTTTGGCCACTTCATCTGCACGTCCGTCAATGACGCGGTGCTCCACGGATTGCCCCACGACTATTCCCTGAGGAACGGCGACCTGCTGACCCTGGACTTCGCAGCGTCCCTCAACGGGATCGTCACGGACGCCGCGATCAGCTTCACCGTCGGAGAATCCTCGTCCACCTCCGATGCCAAGATGATCAAGGCAACGCGGCAGGCACTGGATGCCGGCATCGCAGCGGCCAACCCCGGCGCCCGCATCGGGGACATCTCCCATGCCATCGGTGAGGTCCTGACCGCGGCCGGATACAGCGTCAACCTGGAGTTCGGCGGCCACGGCGTGGGATCGACCATGCACCAGGATCCCCACATCGCCAACATTGGCCGCCCGGGCCGCGGCTACAAGCTCCGCCCGGGCCTGCTGCTGGCCATCGAGCCCTGGGTCATGGCCGACACCGACAAGCTCGTCACCGACGCCGACGGCTGGACACTGAGGAGCGCCACCGGCGCCCGCACGGCACACTCTGAGCACACCATCGCGATCACCGAGGACGGCCCGCGCATCCTGACCATCTAGGCCCGTGCAGCCCTGAGGATCCAACAACAAGGCCGTCAGGTCTTCCGCCCCGGGGCGGAAGACCTGACGGCCTCATTTATTTCGAAAGAAGGGAAACGAGGATTAGTCGTCTTCCTCTTCCTCGTCGTGCTTGTACGGGTCCGCGTCGCCGGCGAAGTTCTTGCCGGCCGCCAGTGCGGCAACCTCGGCGTCCTTGGCCTTGGCGACGCGCAGCAGCGCCTCGAGGTTCGAGGCGTTGACGGGGATCTCGTCGGCAACGAATTCCAGGGTCGGGGTCAGGCGAACGGTCACGTTCTTGCCGACCTCCTTGCGCAGGACGCCCTTGGACTTCTCCAGGGCGGCAGCCGCGTCGGACTTCGCCTCGTCGTCGCCGAAGACCGTGTAGTAGATCGTTGCGTGCTGCAGGTCGTTGGTCACGCGCGCATCGGTGACCGTGATGGCCTCCACGCGCGGATCCTTGACGGCCTTGCCCAGGGCCTGGGCGACGACCACCTTGATGCGTTGGGCCAGTTTTGCGGCGCGAGCTGAGTCAGCCACGTTCACTCCTTTTCTCGGCCCCCGCGAAGGGTGCCGGTTAATGCGCTTCGACGGCGGGGAGCCGCAACCCTGTGCGGTTGCGGCCCCCCACCGTCGATTAGCAGCGCTTGATATTGATTAAGCGCGCGGCTTTTCGCGCATCTCGTAGGTCTCGATCGTGTCGCCGTCCTTGACGTCGTTGAACGAGCCCAGGCCGATACCACATTCGAAGCCCTCGCGGACCTCGGTGGCGTCGTCCTTGAACCGCTTGAGCGAATCCACGGTGAGGCCCTCGCCGATGACCTTGCCATCGCGCAGGACGCGTGCCTTGGTGTTTCGGCGGATGGTGCCCGAGCGGACGATCGAGCCGGCGATGTTGCCGAACTTCGAGGAACGGAAGACCTCGCGGACCTCCGCGGTGCCCAGCTGGGCCTCCTCGTATTCCGGCTTCAGCATGCCCTTCAGTGCCAGTTCGATGTCATCGATGGCGCCGTAGATGACCGAGTAGAAGCGCATGTCGACGCCCTCCTTGTCGGCCATGTCCGCAACGCGCTCCGCGGGCTTGACGTTGAAGCCAATGATGATGGCATTGTCAACGGTCGCCAGGTTGACGTCGTTCTGGGTGATGGCGCCAACGCCGCGGTGGATGACGCGCAGCTGCACGCCCTCGCCCACGTCGATCTTGAGCAGCGAATCTTCCAGGGCTTCCACGGCACCGGACACGTCACCCTTGAGGATGAGGTTGAGGGTGTCGATCTTGCCGTCGGCAACGGCCTGGTCGAAGTCTTCCAGGGTGATGCGCTTGCGACGCTTGGCCAGGGCCGCGTTGCGGTCCGCTGCTTCGCGCTTCTCGGCGATCTGGCGGGCGGTGCGCTCGTCGTCGGTCACCAGGAAGGTGTCGCCTGCACGCGGCACCGAGGACAGGCCGAGGACCTGGACCGGGCGCGAAGGCAGTGCAACGTCGAGGTTCTCGCCGTTTTCGTCGAACATGGCACGCACACGGCCGTGTGCGGTGCCGGCAACGATGGTGTCGCCGACGGCCAGGGTGCCGGACTGGACCAGCACGGTCGCAACCGCACCGCGACCCTTGTCCAGGTTCGCCTCGATGGCGATGCCGCGGGCGTCCTTGTCCGGGTTGGCACGCATGTCCAACGCGGCGTCGGCGGTCAGCAGAACCGCGTCAAGCAGCTCGTCGATGCCGATCTTCTGCAGCGCGGAGACGTGGACGAACATGGTGTCGCCACCGTATTCCTCCGGGACCAAGCCGTATTCGGCCAGCTGGCCCTTGACCTTGTCCGGGTTTGCCGCGTCCTTGTCGACCTTGTTCACTGCCACGACAACCGGGACACCGGCGGCCTTGGCGTGGTTCAGGGCTTCAACGGTCTGCGGCATGACGCCGTCGTCCGCTGCAACCACGAGCACGGCGATGTCGGTCACCTTGGCACCACGTGCACGCATGGCGGTGAACGCCTCGTGGCCCGGGGTGTCAATGAAGGTGATCGCGCGATCGATTTCCTCGTGGATGTGGTGGATCTGGTACGCACCGATGTGCTGGGTGATGCCGCCGGCTTCGCCCTCGATGACGTTGGACTTGCGGATCGCATCGAGCAGGCGGGTCTTACCGTGGTCAACGTGACCCATGATGGTGACCACCGGCGGACGTGCCTCAAGCATGTCATCGGTCTCGGCCTCGATTTCGGCGTCAAAGTCGATCGAGAACGAGGCGAGCAGTTCGCGCTCTTCGTCCTCGGGGGACACGACGGTGACGACGTAGCCGAGCTCGGCACCCAGGACGTCAAAGGTTGCCTCATCCAGGGACTGCGTGGCGGTGGCCATTTCGCCCAGGTGGAAGAGCACGGTAACCAATGCTGCCGGGTTGGCGTTGATCTTGTCGGCGAAGTCGGTGATCGACGAGCCACGACGGAGGCGGACCTCGGTGTTGCCGTTGCCGCGGGGCACGCTCACGCCGCCCAGCGACGGAGCGCTCATCTGCTCAAGTTCCTGGCGCTTGGCGCGCTTGGACTTGCGCTGCTTGCCGCGGCCTGCGCCGCCCTTGCCGAAGGCACCCTGGGTTCCACCGCGACCGCGGTTGGGACCGCCGCCGCCCTTGTAACCGCCGCCGCCACCGGCTGCACCGGGAGCTGCGCCCGGGGCGCCGCCCGGACGAGCCGGACCGCCGCGGCCGCCCGCTGCCGGACGTCCACCGGCCGGAGCCGGACGTTCGGTGCGGTTGGGCATCATGCCGGGAGTTGCGCGAGCGCCTCCCGGGGTGCGCGGGCCTGCACCGGGGGCACCGGCCGGACGCGGGGCGCCCGGACGGGATCCACCGGCACCTGCCGGGCGGGGACCGCCGGCACCTGCTGCGGGACGCGGACCGCCGGCACCTGCCGGGGGACGCGGGCCACCCGGGCGGGGACCGCCCGGACGGGGGCCACCGGCGCCGGGGCCGGAAGCGCGCATGCCCTGCTGGGATGCGAACGGGTTGTTGCCCGGACGCGGTCCGCCGGGCTTGGCACCCGGACGGGGAGCTGCGGAACGCTCGGGGCGGTCCGTACGCTCGGTGCGCTCGGGACGTGCGTTCTCACCGGTCGGGCGCATGCCCTGCTGGGAGGAGAACGGGTTGTTGCCCGGACGCGGGGCGCCGGGCTTGGCACCCGGACGCGGGGCGGCCGGAGCCGAGGCTGCAGGTGCCGCCGGAGCCGAATCGGCAGGTGCGGAGGCAGCGGGTGCCTCGGCGGCTGCCGGGGCCGGCGTGGTGCCGGCCGGCTTCGGTGCGGTGGCGCCCGGGGTTGCCGGGGCGGCCGGAGCTGCGGCCGGGGCCTTGGCTGCCGGTGCTGCCTTGGGTGCTGCCGGAGCAGCGTTCGGGAACGCGGAGCGCAACTTGCGCACTACCGGTGCCTCGATGGTTGAGGATGCGGAACGGACGAATTCGCCCATTTCCTGCAGTTTTGCAACTGCATCCTTTGAAGTGATTCCGAGCTCTTTGGCGAGCTCGTGTACGCGGACCTTAGCCACATTTCTCCTGTCTGAAGGTCCGCGCCACTTCTTAAGAAGTCTTTGGCACGAACCAACGTTTGCTGTCTAGCCCAGCATCCAAAACGGATGCCACAGGCGCTGCGACGCATAACCGATTCATCATCGTTAGGCGCTCATCGCTTGGAACTCATCGGGTTTCCATCAGATTTCTGACCCGCTTTCAGGTTGGACGTTTGTGAAGGCCGGTTTCCCAGGTTGGGTCCTGACCTTGGCCCTCGACTCCGCCACAAGTGCGGAAACATCCACGTTGGTCCGAAAGGACCGCGCGAATGCCCCGCGTTGCACGGCGCGTTGGGCACATTCCGGGTTCGGGTGCAGCCATGCACCCCGCCCGGGGAGGCTCCGGGTGGGATCCGGCACGGGAACGGACTTGCCGTCCTGCGCCTTCAACACCCAGCGCCTCAGCTGGTTCTGGTCCGCCACCATCCGGCAACCAATGCACGTGCGCTGCGGCTGTTGCTGCAATGACACGTTGGTTCTTCTTCCGACATTGATTTACCACGATGCATAGTGGACCACAGACAAGTCTAGCGCGTTTCGTCAATCCGTGGAGCGTGCCGTGGACCACTCGAATCGATCACACTTCACTCCCCCTCGGGCCGGGGTACGGGGCACGCAAAGGGCCGCCGGCCCGCGACCGGCCGGCACCGAGGCGGTGCCTGCCTGACGCGGGGCGCGACGGCCCTTGGACGGGGCGCTGCTAGTTGGCGTCGACCGCGTCCGAGACGATGTCGATGCGCCAGCCGGTGAGCTTGGCGGCCAGGCGGGCGTTCTGCCCTTCCTTGCCGATGGCCAGCGAGAGCTGGTAGTCCGGGACCACGACGCGGGCCGAGCGGGTCGACTCGTCGGTGATGGTCACCGAGACGACCTTCGACGGGGACAGGGCCGAGGCAATGAACTTCGCCGGGTCCTCGTTGAAGTCGACGATGTCGATCTTCTCGTCGTTCAGCTCGGTCATCACGGCGCGCACGCGCGAACCCATTTCACCGATGCAGGCACCCTTGGCGTTGACGCCCGGGATGTTGCCCTGCACGGCGATCTTGGTGCGGTGGCCTGCCTCGCGGGCCAGGGCGATGATTTCCACGGCGCCGTCGGCGATCTCCGGGACCTCGAGCTCGAAGAGCCGGCGGACCAGGTTCGGGTGCGAGCGCGACAGGGTCACGGCCGGGCCCTTGGGGCCGCGGTTCACGTCCACCACGTAGCAGCGGATGCGGTTGCCGTGGGTGTACTTCTCGCCCGGCACCTGCTCCGGCGGCGGCAGCAAGGCCTCCACGGTGCCCAGGTTCACCTGGACCATGATCGGGTTGTTGCCCTGCTGGATCTGTCCGGAGACGATCTCGCCGATCTTGTTCTTGAACTCGCCCACGACGTTGTCGTCCTCGGCGTCGCGCAGGCGCTGCAGGATGATCTGGCGTGCGGTGGAGGCGGCGATGCGGCCGAACCCGGTGGGGGTGTCGTCGAACTCGCCGACCACGGTGCCGTCTTCCTCGGTCTCGGTGGCGAAGATCGTCACGTGGCCGTTGCGGCGGTCGACCTCGGCGCGTGCCTGCGGCATCGCACCCGGGGACTTCTGGTAGGCAATGAGCAGGGCCTGCTCAATGGTGGGGATCAGCACCTCGAGAGGGATTTCCCGCTCTTTTTCGAGCATGCGCAGCGCGCTCATATCAATGTCCAACTCAGGCCTCCACGTTTTCGTCGTCTTCGTCGTCAAGTTCTAGTTCAGTGAGGTCCGCGCTCTCGGCACGGGAGAACTCCACCTCGACGTTGCCGCGGCGGATGGATCCAAATTCAATGCTGCGGGGTTCGCCGACCTTGGGCTTCATGCCCTTCTTCACCGCGATCTCCGGCACGATGGTGATTCCCTCGTCGTCGACCTCCATCAGGCGGCCGAGCAGGTTGTCCTCGCCGATCACGTTGACCTTGACCATGCGCCCGACGTTGCGGCGCCAGTGGCGCGGCAGGGTCAGCGGGCGGGAGGTTCCGGGCGAGGAAACCTCAAGCTCATAGGGGTCAGAGGTGTCGTGCGGGTCCTTGTCCAGGGCCTCGGAAATCGAGCGGGAGACCTCGGCGACCTGGTCGAGCAGGATTCCCTCGGTGCCCTCGATGGCGTCGACCACCACGTGCACGATGCGCTGGTCCCCGGCACGGCGGACCTCGACTTCTTCAAGCACCAGCTGGTGGGAGGCGACGGTGGGCTCCAGTAGTTCGGTGAGGCGGGCCGCCTCGAGCTGGATGTCTGCCGGCTTGCCGGTCATGAAAGTCCTCCCACATTATTCGATGTTGTGAATCCTAGGGTAGCGACTTTTGGTGCCATCCGTCTGCCCGATCCTTCGCGGGCCACCCGCTCCCCCGATCCATGGGATGATCAAGGTGATGGATCAGCACCCCCAGGACCCCAGTGATCGTGTTTCCCGCCGACCCCGCCGCAGCGGTGCCAGGCGGGCCCTGCTGGCATTGGCGGCGGCTCTTGCCGTGGCCGCCGGGACCCTGGGCACAGCGGTCTACCTGAACCGCGAATCCCCTACATGGCAGGGAATCCTGGGCACCGAACCGGCGGTCCGGGAGGCCCCGGACCCGGCCGCGGAACTGCCCGTCCTGCTCGATGCATTGAACCTCATGATCGAGGGCCCGGGCGCCTCCGGCGGTGCCCCATTGGCCGCCGCGCTGCAGGGCACCGGCACCATGCTGTCGGAGCATGTCGATTTACTCACACCCCGAATCCCGGAGGCCGCCGAGACCTCTGCCGAACCCTCGGCGGCCACCCCGTTGACCCCGGCCGAGTTTTCCCTGCGCCTGGCCCAGACCGGCAGCGCCCTGCTGACGCAGTCTCTCGGTGCCCCCGGGCAGGAGGCCCGCAGGCTCTCCGGGGCCGGCCTGGAGCTGCTGCTGCAGGCCCGCACCGTGCTCTCCGCCTCCGGGGCAACACAGGCGGCAATCGACGCCCTGCCCGCACCCGGCGCCACCGACGAACCGGCGCCGGCGACCGCGTCGGCCACGGCGCAGGAATCGGCCGCCGGCGGCGCCACCACCAGCCCGGCCGTGCTGGCCCAGATGCCCGCGTTCAACGTCTCCGGCTGCCCCTCCCCCGCCCCCACGGAAACCGAGGCGGCGGATTCGGGCCGGCTGCTGGCCAGCGTTGCCGACGCCGCCTACCGGATGGGCTACGCCTACGACGTCGCCGGGGCACGGACCAGCGCCGGGCTGCGCACCGCGGCTTGGAACAGGTCCGCGATGCTGGTGGACTTCGCGAAGGCAGTGGAAGCTCAATTTGCGGACGAACTCGGCTGTGCTCCCCTCCGGCAGCCCGCCTACCAGCTCCCGGCCGACGCCATCGAAAACCCGATGGACGCGGCACGCAGCGGAGAGGCGCAATTGGCGCTGCTGTTGCGCGACGCCGCGGCGACCCAGGAAGCCGAAGCGCGCGCGTACCTCCTGGATGCCGCCTGGGCCCAGGCGCTGCACGCCCGCCAGGTCACCGGAGTTGCACCTGACTTCACCCAGGTGGAGGGCGCTGCAGCGGCCACGGGCGCGGCAACCGAATCCCCAGTGCCTTCCGGCCCCTAGCCGCAAGAGTCTCCTTCGCCGCGCCCTGCGCGGATCTTCCGGCTTCCCGGTGCACAGCCCGATTCGGGACCCCCGGCAAGCCGCGGCGCCGTGTGAGGCGTGTCACGGACTCCCGAAGCGCACCGGGGCAATACGTTGGCAGTGTCCCACTCGCACAGCCATCAAGGAGATCCCTGTGTCACGCAGATTCATTCATGCCTCGGCCTGCGCCGCCGCACTCACCCTCGTCGCCGGAGCGGTCACCGCCGCCCCGGCCGCCGCAGAACCGCGGCAAACCGAAAAACAGGCCACCGCCACCGGCACAGGCGGGGCCGTGAGCACCGTCGATGCCGAGGCCTCGGCCGCGGCCATCGCCGTGCTGCGCAAGGGCGGCAACGCGGTGGACGCCGCCGTCGCCGCGGCAGCAACCCTCGGCGTCACCGAGCCCTACAGTGCCGGCATCGGAGGGGGCGGCTACTTCGTCTACTACGACGCCGCCTCCGGAAAGGTCAGCACCCTGGACGGACGGGAAACGGCCCCGGCGGCCATGCCGCACGATGCGTTCATCGATCCGGCGACCGGGGACCCCTATCCCTTCACCCCCGAGCTGGTGACCAGCGGCGTCTCGGTGGGCGTGCCCGGCACCGCGGCGACCTGGCAGCAGGCGCTGGAGAACTGGGGGTCGCTCAGCCTCGGCCAGGCCCTGCAGCCGGCCATCAAGGCCGCCACCCGAGGCTTCGTGGTGGACGAGACCTTCCGCGAACAGACGCTGGATAACCAGGAGCGCTTTGCCGCGTTCGACTCCACCGCCGAGCTCTACCTGCCCGGGGGCGATGCCCCGAAGGTGGGCAGCATCCTGAAGAACCCGGAACTGGCCAACACCTACCGGCTGCTGGCCCGCGACGGGGTCGAGGCCTTCTACCACGGGGCGCTGGCGGAGGACATTGCCAACGCCGTCCAGGCCCCGCCGATCGCCGAGGGCACCGAGCTTCCGGTGCCCGTCGGCCACCTTTCCACCCAGGACCTCGCCGACTACGAGGTCATCAACCAGGCACCCACCAAGGTGGACTATCGCGGGCTGGAGGTCTTCGGCATGGCTCCCTCCAGCAGCGGCGGCACCACCGTCGGCGAGGCCCTGAACATCCTGGGAAACTACGACCTCTCCGCCATGGAGGGTCCTGGCGCATTGCACCACTACCTCGAGGCCAGCGCCCTGTCCTTTGCCGACCGGGGAAAGTACGTGGGCGACCCGGCGTTCGTGGACGTGCCAACGAACCAGTTGACCGATGCCCTGTTTGGCGCCGAACGCGCCTGCGCGCTGGATTCCGAGCAGGCAGCCGCCAAGCCCGTGGCCCCCGGCGACGTCGCGGACTACGACGGGCTCTGCCCGGCGACCACCGCTGCGCCGGCCCAGGAGACCGACACCGAGAACTACTCCACGACGCACCTGTCCGTCGCCGATGCCCAGGGCAACGTGGTGTCCTACACGCTGACCATCGAGCAGACCGGCGGTTCGGGCATCGTCGTTCCGGGACGCGGCTTCCTGCTGAACAACGAGCTGACCGACTTCTCCACCGTCTACAACCCGACCGACCCCAACCGGATCGATCCGGGCAAGCGTCCGCGTTCCTCGATGTCCCCGACCATCGTGCTCTCCGAGGGCAAGCCGCTGCTGGCCCTGGGTTCCCCGGGCGGTTCGACCATCATCACTACGGTGCTGCAGACCCTGGTCAACCGCGTGGATTTGGGCATGAGCCTGCCCGAGGCGATCGCCGCACCGCGCGCCTCGCAGCGCAACACGGCCAAGGTCACGGCCGAACCGGAATTCATCGAGTCCCAGGCACCTGCGCTTCAGGCCCTCGGCCATGAATTCGTCGCTTCGGGCGATTCGTTCACGCCGCAGGCTGAAATCGGCGCGCTCGAGGCCATCGAGTTCGCGCCGGACGGGACGATGACCGCGGCGGCCGAACCGACGCGCCGCGGCGGAGGCTCGGCCATGGTGCTCAAGCCGACGCGCTAACGGCGGCAAGGCCCCCCTCTGAAACGGAACGGCTCCCCGACCCTTGAACCGGTACGCCGGTTGGGTGTTCGGGGAGCCGCACCTGCGTCCGGGTGCCTTTCCGGCCAACGGCCGCTGCACCCGATGCCAGCCTGGCGGCACGTTCACAAGGGCGGAATTGCGGCTATCTGATCCAATCTCCCTGATCACAGAGGTGGTCTGTTCAGCTGCCGTCGGGTCACGAAGACGGCCGACGTGCCGTCTCATTAACGCGCTTCAGGACCGTTTGACGCATCGTATTGGCTGGGCAAATAAAAAAGGTTTCCGAGGGTCAATAAAAATAATGCCAGGGCCTTCATGAATTCATCGACAGTCGAGAAACAAAATTATCCAAAAAGTGATTTTTGGCCGAAACGGACTACAAAACGTCTGTGCTTGGGGTTAGCATCTGGCTAGAGCCACCGGCGTTTGGGAGGGGCTCTGATTCGAATCATCACTAGGGGGAATTATGTCTGTTCGTTTCAATCCGCCACCACTCTGGATCCAGCACCTGCCTGCCGAATTCCAGCCCTCACCCTCATGGGTCCCGGACGCCGCGTGGGGTGCCCCTCCGGCAGGCTGGCCCATGTGGGTGGAACGTCTCAATGGCCAACCTGCGGCTCCGCCGGAAGAGTTCTCCGCCAACCCGTACCTGTACATGGCGGTGATGCCCGGGGAGCCGGCCTTCAGTGCCGCCGGGGGCCATGGCCCAAGTTCGATCGGAGCGGATGGCAGGCCGGGAGTCGCCGGTTTTTCGGCGCCCGAAAACGATAAACCCAAGAGACCCTTGAGCCGGGGGAAGAAGATCGGGATCGGAGTCGCAGGCTTCGTAGTCCTCGCGATCATCATTGGTTCTTGTGGCGGCAGCAACGAGCAGCCCTCGTCGGCCCCCACAGCTACGGACGCCCCAACAGCTTCTCCCAGTTCCCCGACCGCTGTCGCCCCCGTGGTGTCGTCGGCTGACGCTTCGGCCAGCGCCGAGGCGGAGGCCGCAGCCGAAGCCAGCGCCCAGGCCGCAGCCGAGGCCAGTGCCAAGGCGGAAGCTGAAGCGGAGGCCAGTGCCAAGGCGCAGGCAGAGGCCGAAGCGGAAGCTGCTGCCAAGGAGGAAGCCGAGGCGAGCGCCAAAGCCGAGGCAGAATCAGGGACCTTGATTCAACAAAATGCACTTCGGTCGGCCGAGAACTACCTCGACTTCTCGGCCTTCTCGCGCAGTGGGCTGATCAACCAATTGGAGTTCGAGGACTTCTCGACCAAGGACGCAACGTGGGCGGTTGACCGTGTGGCTGTCGACTGGAATGAACAAGCTGCCAAGTCAGCCGAGCAATATCTCGACTTCTCATCCTTCTCACGCAAAGGTCTGATTGACCAGCTGATGTTTGAGGGTTATACCAAGAAGCAGGCTGAGTACGGGGTGAGCAAGACCGGCCTCTAGCCCTCCGACTGGCCGTGTGGTTCAGGCCTTCCAGTTGGCACGCTGCCGTGGCCCGGTCGCGAGGACGCCGCGACCACCCAGGAACGCCGCGTTGACGTGAAGCCTGTTGCGCCGTTGTGGCACAACAGGCTTCACGTAGCGCTCCAGCCGGGAGCCCCACCTGCGTCCGGGTGCCTTTCCGGCCTATGCGGCGGGGAACAGCACGTCGTAGCCGAGCTTGAGGATCAGCGCGCCGACGACTGACAGGAACACGATCCGGATGAACTTGCTGCCCTTGGACACCGCCATGCGCGCGCCCAGGTAGCCGCCGGCCATGTTCGCCGCGCCCAGCACCAGGCCGATGCCCCACAGCAGGTGCCCGGTGGGCAGGAAGAATGCCAGGGCGCCGAGGTTGGTGGCCATGTTCACGATCTTGGCCTTGGCGCTGGCTGCCAGGAAGTTGTAGCCCATGAAGGCGACCATCGCGATGATCAGGAACGAGCCGGTGCCCGGGCCGATCAGCCCGTCGTAGCCGCCGATGACCAGCCCGATCACCGCCGCCACCGCGTGGTGGCGGGACCCGGTGTGGCGCAGGTTCGTCAGCTCCCCGGCGGTGGGCCGAAAGAGCGTGAACAGGCCCACCGCCACCAGCGCGGCGATGATGACCGGCTTGATGACCTCCTCGGGCAGCAGCGTGGCAAGGATCGCGCCGCCGAAGGAACCGGCAAGCGCGACCATGGCCATCGGGATGGCCGTCCTCAGGTCCGGGTGGGCGCGGCGATAGTAGGTCACCGCAGAAGTGGTGGTCCCGAAGACCGAGCCCAGCTTGTTGGTGGCAAGGGCCTGCACCGGGGAGATCCCCGGCACCAGCAGCAGGGCGGGGAGCTGGAGCAGTCCCCCGCCGCCGACCACCGCGTCGACCCAGCCGGCGGCGAAGCCCGCGAGCACGATCAGCGCGAGGGTTCCGGCCTGCATTCCCTGCAGGCCGGAACCCTCAAGCAGCCCCGCCGCCTCGATCATGCCTAGCCCTTGGCGAGGGCGATCAGCTGCGCGACGACCTCGTCGACGGCCACGTCGGTGCGTGTCCCCGTGGCGCGGTCCTTGACCTCGACCACTCCGTCGGCCAGGCCGCGGCCGATGACCACGATGGTCGGCACGCCGATGAGCTCCGCGTCGGAGAACTTCACGCCGGCCGAAACCTTGGGCCGGTCGTCGTAGATGACCTCGACGCCGGCTGCGTGCAGCTCGTCGGCGATCTTCTGCGCAGCCTCGAAGAGCTCGGCCTGCTTGCCGGTGACCACCAGGTGCACGTCGGCCGGGGCGACGTTGCGCGGCCAGACCAGGCCGTTCTCGTCGTGGTTGGCCTCGGCCAGGGCGGCGACGGCGCGGGTGACGCCCACGCCGTAGGAGCCCATGGTGACGACCTTGAGCTTGCCGTTCTGGTCAAGCACCTTCAGGTCCAGCGCCTCGGCGTACTTGCGGCCGAGCTGGAAGATGTGGCCCATCTCGATGCCGCGGGCGGTTTCCAGCGGGCCGGATCCGTCCGGTGCCGGGTCCCCGGCGAGCACCTCGACGCACTCGATGGTGCCGTCCCAGGCGAAGTCGCGCCCGGCGACCAGGCCGAAGACGTGCTTGCCGTCCTCGTTGGCGCCGGTGACCCAGCTGGTGCCGGGCACCACGCGCGGGTCGACCAGGTAGAGGATCTTGCTGGCGCCCTCGAGGCCCAGGACGGCCGTCTCGGTGCCCAGGGCCGGGCCGATGTAGCCCTTGATGAGCGTCGGGTGCTTCTTTAGGTCATCCTCGGTCGCTGCCTCGAGGCCGACCTCGCCGCCGGTTTCCAGGTGCGCGGAGATGTTCGCCTCGACGCGCTTGAGGTCGACGTTGCGGTCCCCGGGCAGGCCGATGGCCACCAGCTGGCGTTCGCCGGTGGGCAGCGTGGCGGCCAGCACGACGTTTTTCAGGGTGTCGGCAGCATTCCAGGCCCCGTTGGCGCGCGGGGCGACCTCGTTGGCGCAGGCCACCAGGGTCTCGATGGTGGGGGTGTTCGGGGTGTCAAGCACCTCGAAGGCCGGGGCATCGGTGTAGTCGATGTCCTCGGGCACCACGGTGGTCACTGCCTCCACGTTGGCGTAGTAGCCGCCCGGGGAGCGCACGAAGGTGTCCTCGCCGACCTCGGTCGGGTGCAGGAACTCCTCGGACTTCGAGCCGCCCATGGCGCCGGCGGTCGCGAAGACCGGCAGGATCTCCAGGCCCAGGCGCGCGAAGATCTTCAGGTAGGCGGCGCGGTGCGCCTGGTAGGCCTCTTCCAGGCCCTCGTCGTCGATGTTGAAGGAGTAGGAGTCCTTCATGATGAATTCACGCCCGCGCAGCAGGCCCGCGCGGGGACGGGCCTCGTCGCGGTACTTGTTCTGGATCTGGTACAGGTAGGCCGGCAGGTCCTTGTAGGAGTTGTACAGGTCCTTGACCAGGAGGGTGAACATCTCCTCGTGGGTCGGGGCCAGCAGGTAGTCGGCGCCCTTGCGGTCCTTGAGGCGGAAGAGCCCGTCGCCGTATTCGGTCCAGCGGCCCGTGGTTTCGTACGGTTCGCGCGGCAGCAGGGCCGGGAAGTGAACTTCCTGGGCGCCGATGGCGTTCATTTCCTCGCGGATGATGGCCTCCACCTTGCCCAGGACGCGCAGGCCCAGCGGCAGCCAGGTGTAGATCCCGGGCGCGGCGCGGCGGATGTACCCGGCGCGGACCATCAGCTTGTGGCTGGCGACCTCGGCGTCGACCGGATCTTCGCGCAGCGTGCGCAGGAACAGGGTGGAGAGCTTTAGGACCACGCTAACTTTCCATTTCCGCGGCCATTTTCCAGGCCACAACATAGTGGTGGGGTGCAAATCTTTGGTGCCGCGGCTTCCGTCCGCGGGGGTCCGCGGCGGGGCATGGCGCCGCAAGGCACTTGTCCCATCCTACTTTGCCGACCCGGCGCCCCTTGGCATCGGGCGGCGACATGGCACCGGCCGGCAGGCACCCGAGGATGAGTGCCTGCCGGCCGTCGGCACGCCGGGTGAGCCCGGTGGTTACTTGTCGCCCATGTGCAGCAGTGCGAGGTCGATGTATTTCTCGGCCTTCTTCACGGCGGCCTCCAGGTCCTCCGGCTGGGAGATGCTGACCGAGACGTTGTTTTGGCCGTCGTAGCCGGCCACGGTCAGCGTCGTGATGGACTGGCCCATCACCTTCACGTCGGTCACGGTGGCCATCGTGGTCTGCGCAGTGGTGCTGGCCTTGGCGTCCCTGACCTCCGCGGTGGCTTCCTGGTCCTGCATGGTCAGCGTGAATTTGCTGCAGTCGGCCTTGTTTTCCGCGGCCTGCTGCATCAGCTTTTCCAGGGTCCCGGCGCTGTCATAGGAGGCGACGCTGACGGCGGTGCTCACGTCGTTGGGCTCGGCGGGCAGGACCAGTACCGCCATGGTGACGCGCTCGAGCATCTCGCTCATGCCGGCCACCGCGAACTCACCACACTCCGCCGGACTGACCTTCATGCCCGACACGATCTCCTCGATGGTGCCCATGCTTGCCCGGAGTTCGGCGTCCTTGAGGACCTGCGCATCGTCCTTGCCGTATTCCTTTTCCAAGGCTTGCGCGACCTTCACCAGCTGGTTCGCGGTCAGTTGCTTCCCGGTGGCGGCGCTCGGCTCGGTGGTTGCCACGGAGCTTGGCGCGGATGGCCCGGCGGATCCGGGTCCCGTCAACGGCGCCGCCGAACCGGGCGAGGACTCGGCCGTGGCGGTCTGTCCCGGCTGGGTGGCTGCACCCGGCGTGGATTCCGCCGCACATCCGGTGACGGCAAGTGTTGCGGCAATGGGCAGTGCCCACAGTGCTGTTTTCTTCATCTTCTCCCCCGAGGCGTATGAATGGAACGCTATTCCGGCCACCATGGTGGCAGCCATGGGCAACACCTTACCGAATAAAACTAGTCGTGGGAGGAAATGTTCGGCAGGAGTTTTCCGTCGTCGCCTGGGCAGGTCCCGTCGGGCCGGGAGAGGGAACCCCGGGTGCGGGGCCGCTACGGTGCAGGGGTCGCCGCGGGCGATGCCGCGCGCAGGATCCCCAGCATGGCCTCGGCATCCTTCAGCGCCTGGGCGGCGGCGGCCTCGGCGGTGTCCTTCACCGCGCGGGTTGCCGTCAGCATGATGTTCCCGTCAATGACGCGCACCGACACCTGCTTGCTCTTGGCGCTCCCGTTCACGCTTTCCAGCATCGTTGCCGAGGTGTAGGGGGCCGAGCTCGTGGCGTCGAGCCGCGACAGCCGCGAAACGATCCTTTGGCCGTCCGCGGTGAGCGTGTAGGTGCCGCAGGATTCATCCAGGTGTTGCTGCGCCGCCACGTCGGCCACCAGGGCCGCACGGTCCCGGTAGGAGGCCACCGTCAGGTCCCCGCCGGCCTGCTGCGGCAGGACGGCCGCGGCCATCGCGGCCTGGTCCAGCTGGTCCTTGAGGCTGCCCAGCCCGTAGAGCCCGCACTTGGCCGGGACCACGGTGATGCCCTCGAGCCATTTTTCCGCCTGCGGCAGTTGCCGGCGCAGGCTTTCATGGTCGTTGACCACGGTTCCCGGGGTTGCCTTGGCCCATTGCTGCACGGCCCCCTTGAGTGCCGCGGCATCCAGGTACCCCAGGGCGGCCGGGGCCGAGGGTGCCTGCGGCGATTCCTGGGAGCCCGGCGCGGTGACCGGGACCTCCACGGCGGTCGGGGATGGGGCGGACGGCCCCGGGGCGTCGGTGCAGCCGGCGAGGGCCAGCAGCAGGCCGGCGGCCCCCAGCACGGCGAGGGTCTTGCGAATGGTTTCGTTGGTCCTTGGCATGTGGGACGTCAAGCTCTGGCTTTCCGGTCGGCGGCCCGTGCCGGGGAGCGCCGTTTCCGTGGTGGATGGGATTGCCGGCAACCGCCGGGCGGGTCAGAAAAGGATGGTGGCGAACTCCCCGACCTCTTCGAAACCGACCTTGCGATAGGTGGCAAGGGCCGGGGCGTTGTAGTCGTTGACATAGAGGCTGGTGGTGGGGGCCAGGCGCAGGGCGTAGTCGGCGACCGCCGCCATGTAGCCCGCGGCCTTCCCGTTGCCGCGGTGCCCGGGGTTCATCCAAACACCCTGGATCTGCGTGGCGCGGGTGGTGACGGTGCCCAGCTCTGCCTTGAAGCGGATCTCGCCGTTCGGATCGAGGGAAATGAGCGAATGCCCCGAATGGATCAGCGAACGGACCCGGGAGCGGTAGAACGATCCCCCGTTGACCAGGGGCGAGTAGCCCAGCTCCTCCTCGAACATCAGGGCGCAGGCGGGCAGGACCAGGTCGTACTCCCCCGAATGGCTGGCCCGCAGGGATGCATCCGGCTCAATGGCGGGGGCGCCGGAAAGCGTCATCAGCGGCTGGTTGGGCCGCACGCTGAAGGCCTGCTGCGGCCCGTCGACGAGAACCTTCCACATCCCCATGACCGCCTCGGCGGGGCCGAAGCAGGAGGCAAAGGAGCGGTTGAGCGATTTCACCACGTGGCCGAATTCCTCGGCGTCCCCGGCGGTGACGTTGATGGGGACAATGTTGGCCCCGACCCAGCAGGCCGAGACCAGCAGTTCGCCGTCGAACCTGCCCACGATGAGCGAGCCGCCCAGCCCGGGCCGGGCCGAGCCGGTGACCGCCAGCTGCGCATCCATGAAGATATTGGCAACGGGGTCGGAGGAAACGAGGGCGCGGAGAGCCGCGGTATCCGCATCGTCCAGGACACGGATACTTGCGGAGAGCGACTCTCCGGCGCCCGGGTTGCGTCTAGCTGACGGTAACCACGGGGCCACCTTGGACAGGATTTTCTCCATCCACGTCCCCCATTTCCTCGGCGATGCGCATCGCCTCTTCAATCAGTGTCTCAACAATCTGGTCTTCGGGCACCGTCTTGATGACTTCGCCCTTCACAAAGATCTGGCCCTTGCCGTTGCCCGAGGCCACGCCGAGGTCAGCCTCGCGGGCCTCGCCGGGTCCGTTGACGACGCAGCCCATGACTGCCACGCGCAGCGGGACCTCGAGGCCCTCCAGCCCGGCGGTGACCTGGTCGGCGAGCGTGTACACGTCGACCTGGGCACGGCCGCAGGACGGGCAGGAAACGATTTCGAGCTTGCGCGGGCGCAGGTTCAGCGACTGCAGGATCTGCGCGCCGACCTTGACCTCCTCGACCGGCGGGGCCGAGAGAGAGACGCGGATGGTGTCGCCGATGCCCTTGGAGAGCAGCGCGCCAAAGGCCGTGGCCGACTTGATGGTGCCCTGGAAGGCGGGCCCGGCCTCGGTGACGCCCAGGTGCAGCGGCCAGTCGCCGCGTTCGGCCAACAGCTCGTAGGCGCGGACCATGACCACGGGGTCGTTGTGCTTGACCGAGATCTTGAAGTCGTGGAAGTCGTGTTCCTCGAAGAGCGAGGCTTCCCAGACCGCGGATTCGACCAGCGCCTCCGGGGTTGCCTTGCCGTACTTCTCCATCAGGCGCGGGTCCAGGGACCCGGCATTGACGCCGATGCGGATCGAGGTGCCGGCTGCCTTGGCGGCCTCGGCGATCTGCTTGACCTGGTCGTCGAACTTGCGGATGTTGCCCGGGTTCACTCGGACCGCGGCGCAGCCTGCGTCGATGGCGGCGAAGACGTACTTCGGCTGGAAGTGGATGTCGGCGATCACGGGGATCTGCGACTTCTTCGCGATGATCGGCAGCGCCAGCGCATCGTCGGCCGACGGGCAGGCAACGCGCACGATGTCGCAGCCGGTGGCGGTGAGCTCGGCGATCTGCTGCAGCGTTGCGTTGATGTCGGTGGTCGGCGTCGTGGTCATCGACTGGATGCTGACCGGGCTGTCGGAACCAACACCGACGGAGCCGACCTTGATCTGTCGGGTCTTGCGTCGCGGTGCGAGGACAGGGGGTGGCGTCGATGGCATGCCGAGGCTGACCGGGATCGAGGTCAAGATTTCCTCCGAGGTGTTGAGAATGGAAGCTTTTTCCATTATCCCCCCGCGATCCGGCAACCGGGGCCGTAATCTCGCAGGGCGAAGCCGGATGCGCGGCCACGGCGGCAAAGTGCCGTGATCACGCGGGTTTGCTACCTAGGCGTGGTGACTGAGCTCACCTGTGACCGGGCTCCATTCGGTGATCCGCAGCACCGCAACGGCGCCGTTGATTGCGAACGGGTCGTCCTTCAGGGTTTCGGCGAGCGCGGCCTGGCTGGGCGCGGACAACAGCAACAGGGCGCCGGATCCGTCGACGTAGGGGCCGGAGGCGACCAGGGCGATCTCGCCGGCCAATCCGGACAGGAACTCGCGGTGCCCGGGACGGTGCTCGTCACGGACGGCATCGGATCCGGCGGCGTAGACATATTCAACTGCGAAAACACTCATGGGCAACAGCCTAACCGGTGCGTTGGGCAATTCTGATGCTTAATACGACACACTGGTGCCGGTGATCCGTAACCACGGCGCCACTGTGGCGACTCCGAAACCAGCGGCCCGACCGGCCTTGGCCGGACGGAGATTTCCAGCGAACAACCAATGGTGCCCATGGGTTGGGCCATGGAGCTTCAGGGGACTCGCGGGGGTCGAGAAGCCAACGAAGCGAGGGAACCTGGCGGAAGAGCACGGGGTTGTTGCGCAGCACGTCCAGGTCGGAGACGAGTACGCCGTCGGCGGGCATCACCGCGAGCGAACCGATGATCAGCCAGGAGCGGTAGATGGCTTCCTCGGGGGCGAACCGGGAAATGCTGTCGTCACGCAAGGAGCCGACACCGGTCCCACCCACGCACGGGTCGAGCGCGTTCAGTCCAGCGTGGGAAACGGCCGAATGGCCGGTCAGGGCAGCCGGAACAGACGGGGATGCCTGGGTCACCTTGAGCGTCGCGTGTTTCCTGATCTGGCGTGGCCTGAAGTGGGGTAATTTCTTACCCGGACCTGAAACCCTTCTCGGTCCCAGTCACGCGCCAAGAAACCAAGGGTCCGGACACCGATTAGCAGTCTTCCAGCCAGCGACTTTCCCGGAAATCCGCAATTCTGACTCATCCCACCGCGTTGCCATGTCCAGACCCTTGGAGTCCAAGAGTGCTTAGCCCGGGCTAGGCCTTGCTGCCCTTGAGGGAGCCGGTGGTCATTGCGCCCGAAGGATCCCCGATCAGGCACTGAACGATCCTGTCGCCGTCCGCCCAGCTTTCATTGGTGGGCTGCATGACCGTGAAATCGAGCTCGGAGTCATCATATGCGACTCCCACGAAGGAGCTGAACGCGTTAATGCAGCTCGTCTCCGCCAGCTCATCCATGGCCTCGACGGTGTCGGGGAACTTCTCTAGATCGATGGTGAATTCGTGGAAGACCTCAAGGGAGTGCGGCTTTTCGCAAGGTACCACTGGGACCCGGTCCAGTTCACCTTCACCGGGATCGTTGAGGCAATCGCCGAGGCGAATGGAGAACGCGTCCGCGTTGACTTCGTCGCTGATCTTTCCGGCTACGTCACGGGGGGCCTCTTTGGCTGGGATGAGTGAACAGCTGCTCATAGCCAAAAGTCCGATAGTGAGCCACACCCCGGCGATGGTCGACCTGATCATTATTTGTCCTTCTCGCGATGGAATTTATGAATTGATTCTAGTGGTCAAAGATCTATTATGTCCCGTCAAATTCGTGTATATCAAGAAAAGTCGATCGCTGTTCTTTGCACAGGTCTAAATAAATTTTCGAGCCGGGGGGCGCAGATGCGGTAGGTCCCGTTTGCGTTGATGTCCGCTTCGCGGTGGATTCCCCCGGCCGAACCGGCGGCATCTGGACGGGCCATCGTGGTGACCGGGAACCACGATCGTAAGGCCGTTCCGTGCCGCAATGCTCAGATTTCTGCTGTATGTCGCGCGGATTGAATGCGGGGACAGTGCAGTCCTGACCACTTCCCTGCGTCACACAGAGAGGAATTGTCCCACGATCTGAACGCGGCGTTGCTAAACAAACCAAACATGACTTTTCAGGCGGCTCACGAAAGGTGTTGAATAGGAAACATTTGATTCACATAAAGCAATATGACGACAGGCATCCTGAGTGAATTATCCGCGCCACCTAGCGTGGAATGCGCAATTATTAGCCACTTGCTCGGAGCACCAGATATGCAGCCAGATTCAGCGACCATTACCTCTGGACAAAGAGAGGTTTCCGGTTCCGATCCGGGTACGCAAGAATCCAAGGCCCAAGCGACGGATCCACCCTCCGGATTGCACCGAAGCATGGGACCCCGCCACCTCATCATGATCGCGATGGGTGGGGTGATTGGCTCAGGGCTTTTTCTCAGTTCGGGCTACACCATCGCCCACGCCGGTCCGCTGGGGGCCGTTTTGGCGTATCTCGTGGGCGCGTTCGTGGTGTATTTGGTGATGTCTTGCCTGGGTGAACTGGCGGTTGCCTACCCTGTGGCGGGAGCCTTTCACATTTACGCAGCCAGGTCTATTGGACCGGCAACAGGGTTCACGACCGCGTGGCTCTATTGGCTGTGCTGGGCCGTTGCGCTTGGCTCGGAGTTTACCGCCAGCGGCCTGCTGATGCAGCGATGGTTCCCGGACGTGGAGGTTTGGGTGTGGTGCTTGGTGTTTGCCGTTCTGGTGTTTGGGTTCAACGCTTTCTCCGCGCGTCTCTTCGGTGAAGCAGAATTCTGGCTGTCCCTGGTCAAGGTGGCAACGATTGTCGCCTTGATCGTCTTTGGTGGTGCCGCCTTGCTGGGATTTCGACCGTTGGCAACCGACAGTGGAACGCCACTGCTGCTGAATAACTTCGTCACGAACGAAGGCTTGTTCCCCCAAGGCTTCTCCGGCGTCCTCGTCACCACCCTTGCGGTTTTTTATGCCTTCTCAGGGTCGGAACTCATTGGTGTTGCCGCTGGCGAAACTAAAGATCCGGCACACTCGATTCCCAAGGCGTTGCGGGCCACGGTATTTAGGCTGTTGATTTTCTTTGTTGGTGCCATTACCGTCATCGCAGCCACCGTGCCCTATGGCAACGTGGGACTGGATGAAAGTCCGTTCGTGACGGTTTTTGGCAGCCTCGGCATTCCCTACGCGGCCGACATCATGAACTTCGTCATCATCACTGCCTTGTTGTCCGCGGGCAACAGCGGACTCTATTCCTGCGCCCGTATGTTGTTTTCTTTAGCTGATGAGGGCCACGCACCGAAGGTGTTTAAAGGGCTCACCCGTCGCGGTGTTCCGTTGATAGCCCTGAGCGTCAGCATGCTGGGTGGGCTTGCCTCGCTTTTCTGCAGCGTCATGGCAGCCGAATCTGTTTATCTGGTCTTGGTTTCTATTGCGGGTTTCGCGGTGGTTGGCGTGTGGATGTCCATTTCCGCTTCGCACTTCTTTCACCGCAGAAACTTCGTCCGCCTCGGCGGGGATGTCTCCGCCTTGGCCTACAAATCACCGATCTACCCCGTGGTCCCAATTCTTGCCTTCACCCTGTGCCTGATCTCGGTCATCGGGCTCGCCTTTGACCCAAACCAGGTAGCTGCGCTTTACTTCGGCGTCCCGTTTGTCGGCGCCTGCTACCTGTTCTTTTACATCCGCCATGGTCGCCGTTCCGCGGCCAGCTTGAAAGAAAGCCCCATGTCTCGATGAACGCTTCAACTCCATCCCCACTTCTCTTTTCCCTTTACGAACAAGCAAGCGTCGGTTGCGGTGGTGCACCAAGCCTTTGGACTCACCCGCTGGACGATCGTCTGCAGGTAAATTCTCTGGATCGATGGAAAAACGTTGCCATCACCGCCGAACAGGCAAATCTCGACGCGCTCTTCTTTGCAGACGTGTTGGGCCTCTATGACGTCTACGGCGGTTCCGCCGATGCGGCGCTCAGCTGGGCCGTGGAGGCCCCGGCGAATGACCCATTCGTTTATGTACCCGCTTTGGCCGCGCTGACCGAGCGTCTTTCGTTTGTGATTACAGCGTCGACGACTTACGAACACCCGTTCGCGCTTGCCCGTCGATTCGGCACCTTGGTGCCATCTCAGCAACGGCCGCATTGGCTGGAACATTGTGACCTCGTATCTTTCTAGCGCGGCACGCAATTTCGGCATGGAAGAAATGCTCGAGCACGCCGATCGGTACGAGCGGGCCGATGAATTTATGGACGTCATCTACAAGCTTCTTGAAGGTAGCTGGGCCGCGGATGCTGTGGTTGGAAACAAGGCGGAACGGATTTATGCCCGTCCGGGTTCGGTCCAACCCATCAGCCACGTCGGCTCGCACTTCCGGGTGGATGGGCCATCATTAACATCCCCGTCAGTACAGCGAACACCGGCCCCATTCCAAGCCGGCTGGTCACCACGCGGTCGCGAGTTCGCGGCTAAACACGCTGAAATGGTGCTGCTTCCGAAGAAGGATCCGAACGAAATCGCCACCGGTTTGGCAGACATTCATCGGCGTGCAGCCGAAAGAGGACGACCCGAGGGCGAGATTCGATCGATGGCCTTGGCCAGAATCATCACCGCGCCCACGGCTATCGAGGCTCAAAATAAATACGACGATCTGCAAAGCAACTACCATCTGGAGGCACAGCTGGTTAGCTATGCCGGGGACACGGGCATCGACCTGAGCAAGTATGCCGATAACGAACCACTCACCACGGATTCCAACGGCCTGACGTCCTACGTCGTTAAGGGTGCTCCGACGGATAGGCCACTGACCGCCGGAGACGTTCGCCGGAAGTTCGAAAACGTCACCCGCGGCACAGACTTGCTATTCATTGGGACGCCAGCGGAGGTTGCACGCCAGATTCAAGAACATGCGGCAACCTCTGGTCTCGATGGATACATGATCAATCCCTTGGTGAGCCCGGGATCGCTCAACGATTTCGTTGAATTTGTGGTTCCGGAGCTTACCAAGCGCGGGCTCTACGATTCCGAACCGAAGTCGGGGACGTTGCGCTCCAGGCTCCGCAAGGACAAAACAGATCAGCTGTCGTCAACGTCGTACGGGGCATCGTTCCGGCAAACGGTGAGCCAATCCCGCTAAGTCCCGCGGGCTGGTTTGCCGCGGAGTTGAGTGGTCGTTGAGGTCCCAAGGGTCTGGACATGGCTCATCCCACCGCGTTGCCATGTCCAGACCTCTGAGGCACCTCGGGCGATAAAAACCTCAGGGTAAAAAAATCGGTCGGTGCACCTTCACTTTTGGTGAAGCTACACCGACCGATTCTTTGTCAGCTCAATAAGTCCGAAAACGGACTACATTGATTATTTGGCTACGGCGTTGTTGACCTTGAGCTCGCGGTTCAATGGAATGTCGGCCCCCAAAGACTGAGGAAGCTGAGGGCACCCAACGAACGCTTACCGTCGCCATCAATGCCTAAAAGTCATCACCCGGATCCACACCCTCCGGCAGCGTAAAGCAGGCAGACCCCGATGCAATGCGGATCGTTCCGGGCTCGAATATCCCGATGATGTAGCTTTCTGCGGCGTCTCGTGAGCGCAATTGCACCCGATAGTCTCCAACGATGTCCAGATCGGATTTGATGGCGAAGGGGCCATCCCGGTAATGCGCCTCAATCGCCTTCAAGATAGGTTCTCCCTCGGTCCCCTTTTTTAAGGTGACGGTGGTTGAGCCGTCCCAAGTATGTTTTTTCTCGGAGCAACTAAACAAGACCCCGGTCTCCCTTTGATCGATCTTGGTAACCTTGTCTTCGGGAATCAGGTCGGCGATTTCCAGCTCCATTGCCTGGGCCTTGGCCTTGGCCTCCTGCCACGTCAGTTCACTCTCCACAGGGGTATTCCCTTCGGTCTCGGTCGTACTTTTCGGCGCCCCTGGTGTGCACCCGGTAAGCGCCGCCAACAGAATCAACGCGGCAGCAGTGAATCGTGTCCGGATCATTTCATTACCCACTTAACCATGTCGAAGCGTGCCTCGAGATTGCCTTGGCCCTCGGGGTCGGCCCTCTGGATTTCACTGTGGTCGTCAACCGGATCACCTTCACCGTCAGGCCTAGTGTAGAAATTGTTAGTAAACGCCTCTTGAGTCCTCGGTATCTTACCGTCCCAGACCAACCCTTTCCTTTGCGCCCACAGCAAGGCATCGCGCTCATACACGAGATTCGTGTACTCGGTGTCCTCGTCCGGAACCCACTTTTCGTGCATCCCGGCCCCGGACAAAGAAGTGGACTTGTCCCACTTGGCACCGAAGATCTCGGAACTCGACAGGTTCTGATACCCCCAGCTATGACCAAACCCAATCTGCTGGGCGTTTTGAAGCAACGGATCTGACTGTATTCCCCGTTGGAAGGCTGCCAGTTGCCGTCCGGCATCCAAACCGCGATCTGGATCGTTCGCCTCCAGAAGACGGAAGAAGTCAGTCCCCCCGTCGTACGAGTCTTCCCCAGCGAATTGCCCGTCCTTGTACACGAATGCGACGGTGTCCGGGACCGCGCCCACCAACTCGATTGGGATTTGTTGGGGGCCATTATCATAAAAACTTTTTGGGTTCGTAAACGTTCCCGGAACATAGGTAATCGTCCGTTCGGTATCCTCATCCGGGGCGCCAATCATCTGAACGATTCGGGACTTGTCGCGGTCATACAAATACAGCTGCCTGTCCCCGGACTCGACCTTTTTCAGGTAGTTGATCTCACTAATAAGGAATGCCTGACGATCCGGATACTGACTACCTAGCGGGCTGGCCTTGGAGAATTCCTGAAGCATTTTCAGCTCTTTCTCGGCGGCCTGGATATCTGATGACACCGCCAACTTGTTCGCATACACGCGAGATAACGCCGGGATCCCGTCCAGCGACCCGAACACCCTCGGTGCGGCCCCGAGTAGCTCCGCTTGCAGTGTTGTGACCGTGAACTCAACCTTTTGATTCAGTCTGATCACCTGGTCGGGACCTTGTAGGCCATCCCACCACACGGCAATCCGTTCCGCAGGTACCGACTGCAATGCCTCATCCCACCCGGGGATCTTCGCCTGGGCCCGGATCTGTTCGGGTGTCGCGGTGGACAGGAAGTTCATCAACGCCTCCCCGGATCGGCTGGCCGGGACCAACGCCAACACCAGGCTGTCGGTGGATAGATTCAGTGCCCCACCTGGTAGGTCCGTTCCTTCGCCGGCGTTGCGGAACGCGTCCGCGATCTTGACCAGATATCTGGCGTCCTCATCATTATCCTCGAAAAACCGGGTGAACCCGTCCTGGAGCGCGCTATCGCCGACCATGCCTCGTCGCGTCCACGTGCACACGTCTCGAAAAGTGCCCAGTGCAGCCACCACGGAATCACACACCGGTCTGGCATCCACGTCTTGGGCCCGGAACACCGTCGCGGCACGGGTCAGCGCATCGGGGATCGCGGAACTCGTTCCACCCGCGCCCACACCTAATATCCAGCCACGGACCTCTTGCGGTATCGGATCAACAGCAACCCTCGGCGGCATCGTCTTATCTCGCAGCCAGTCAGAGAAGGAATAACCGAGAATCGTTTGCGCGTCCCTACTCTCCGCTTGGTGTAGCCATGGCTCTGATTCCTGGAATTCAAGGAACTCGATCTCCTTGAGCCGTGCACGGGCTCTATCCTGGGCACGATTCATTTCGTCGCGGGCAGTATCGGCTTGCCGCTTGACCGATTTCACGCCCTCGGCCAGATCTTCAACCGCACGGAACAGAGCTACACGGGCCCTCTTCTGGGCCTCATGGTTCTCAGCGAACAAACCCGAGTACGTCCCGCTGAACTGATCCAACGCCTCACCGAACACAGACCCTCGTTGAACAACCTGCGCAGAGAGCTTCCCGTACGCCGCGTCACACTTCGCGATGAGTGCATCGGCTACTCCATGATCAAAATTCATTCAACATCCTCTACGACCAGCACGCCGCCAGCGCACGACGGGGATAATCAACCAAAAACTAAGACAACAAAGCACAGGCAAGGTACAGCAACGAGCCCGGCAACCTGGATGACGAGCGGGCGGCTCATTGCCATCACGCTGCGGATACGACGACAAGTCGCTACGCAGCGCACCGGGTCTGCCACTCACGTTAGTGAGTAAGGCAGACCGGCCCGCGCGTCACCAATTGTGGTTATGCGCCGCCACCAGCGGTAAAGATGTCCTGCGAGATCTTCTGCAGCTGGTTCCGCAATGCTTCGAGTTCGCTACGCGCCTTGCCCAACGCGGCCCTGGTTTCTGGCCAAGTCGAGGAACGGAACGTCTTCGCCAGCGGGCCATCCCAGACGTTCGGGTCGGACAAGATGCGCCCTTGGTTATCCAGTGCTGTCATCTGGTCGGTGCATCCACCGTTCACGATGCCTTGAATCTGCTGGATTAAATGCTTCGCCCGCTCGGTAGACCAAACCCGTGACATAAAAACCCCTTCGACAATAGACGGTCCGGCCATGTGCGTTGTCTCCCTCAAGAGCACAACGCACGCAAGGTCACATAGTAAAAAGGGCCATCCTGACCACCCCATCAGCAGGTTATCACAAAAGCCTTTACAAATACCTCTGTCATGGATCCTGCAGGCTGGAGAGTGCGCACCGCATTCGACCCGAGTAGGAGGCCAGTGGTGTCTTCCATGGTTGAGAGGAGCTCCCTCCGGCAAGATTGAAGCTCGACCATCACCACGGCAGTCAATCGATGCCGAGATCCGCGAACGCATTCCCGCGGATCGTTTGCCCGACGAAGGAGAGCGCGGCGGGACGTTGCGGCTGCTGCGGGTAGCACCGATGCCACTGGCTACCCTGTCCGGCGACTCCCCCGGCGGTGCACGGCGAGGGGTCGCCCGCCACGCGGGGTGTCGGCCATGTGACGGGTCACGTTTCCAAACCTGCGGGCGTCAGCCGAAGATCGATACCGGCTTGACGATGTCTGCGTAGATCAGCACCGCACCCATCACCAGCATGCCCACCGCGACCACGTAGGTCAGCGGAAGCATCTTGGCGATGTCCACCGGCCCCGGATCGGGGCGGCGGAAGATCTTGGAGAAGAACCGGCGCACCGATTCGAAGAGTGCGCCGACGATGTGCCCGCCATCCAGCGGCAGCAGCGGGATCAGGTTGAAGACGAACAGCGCGATGTTCAGCCCGCCGATCAGTGAGATCAGGCTGGCGGCCTTGTCCGCGACCCCGATCTGCTCCATGGCGCTGATTTCCCCGGCAATGCGTCCCACGCCCACCACGGAGATCGGCCCGTTGGGGTCGCGCGGCGTATCGGAGAACGCGGCCTTGCCGACCGCTGCCACGCGGGCGGGCAGATCGAGCACCACGGCCGAGACCCCGGCGACCTGCTGGCCCACGGCCGGCAGGACGGCGGAAACCGGCTGCTGGATGTTCCGCACGTCCGAGCCCATGCCGATGAACCCGACGTCGACGGTCTCGGGCGTGCCGGAGGCGTCGGTGACGACCTGGCCCTGGTCGTTGATCACCGGGCGTTCGGTCTTGTAGGGGGTGATGGTGGTGGAGTGTTCCAAGCCGTCGCGCTGGTAGACCAACGGGACCGACTCGCCGGCGTGGCCGCGGATCGCCTGGGTCAGGCCCACCCAGTCGGTGGTGCCCACCGGCGCGCCGTCGAATGAAGTGATGACATCTCCCGGGCGCAGGCCGGCCGCATAGGCAGGGCCCGGTGCGTCGGAGGGCAGGCAGCCGTTGTTCACCGAGGAGTCGCGGGAGGATTCCTCGCCGAGCGGCACCACGCACTGGTAGACCTCGTCGACGGTGCTGGTCTGGGCGGGCATCCCGAAGCCGACGGTGACGATGCCGATCATGACCACGCCGATGAGCAGGTTCATCACCGGGCCGCCGAGCATGATGATGATGCGCTTGTACACCGGCAGCTTGTAGAACAGCCGGTTCTCATCCCCGGGTTGCAGCTGTTCGGCCGCCGCGTGCCTGGCCTCGTCGGCCATCTGCTGGAACATGCCGGTGGAGGACTTGCGCAGGATCGGGGCGTCGGTGGCGCCGACGAGCCCCTTGTTCCGCGCCGGCGGGTACATGCCGATCATGGAGATGTAGCCGCCCAGCGGGATGGCCTTGAACCCGTATTCGGTGTCCCCGCGCTTGAAGGACCACAGCGTCTTGCCGAAGCCGATCATGTATTGGGGCACACGCACGCCAAAGCGCTTGGCCGGGATCAGGTGCCCGACCTCATGCAGGCCGATGGACGCGCCGACGGCGATGACCATGATGACCACGCCGAGGATGAAAAGTAGAACGCTCACAATGATTCCAAACGCTTGGCGGCTTCGGTTCGTGCCCAGCTCTCGGCGGCGAGCACCGAGCCCAGGTCAAGGGTGCCGGGTTCCGGGTCGTAGCCCTGCAGGATCGCGTCGACCGTTTCGACGATGTCGGTGAAGCGGATGGCCCCGGCGTGGAACGCCTCGACCGCCTCCTCGTTCACGGCGTTGTACACGGCCATGTGGGTGGGCGAGGCGGCCGCGGCGGCCTTGGCCAGCTCGATGGCCGGGAACGCCGCCGCATCCAGCGGCTCGAAGGTCCAGGAGGCGGCGGTGGACCAGTCGCACGGGGCGGTGGCCGCAGGCACCCGGGCGGGCCAGCCGATGCCCAGCGCGATGGGCAGCGCCATGTCCGGCGGGGAGGCCTGGGCGATGGTGGAGCCGTCGATGAATTCGACCATGGAGTGCACGATGGACTGCGGGTGCACCACGGCCTCGATGCGATCCAGCGGCACATCGAAGAGCAGGTGCGCCTCGATGACCTCCAGGGCTTTGTTGACCATGGTGGCCGAGTTGGTGGTCACCACCTTGCCCATGTCCCAGGTCGGGTGGGCCAATGCCTGTTCGGGGGTGACCTCGCGCAGGGCCTCGCGGTCCCAGCCGCGGAAGGGCCCGCCGGAGGCGGTGACGACGAGCTTGTGCACCTCCTCGGGGGTGCCGGCGCGCAGTGCCTGGGCCAGGGCCGAGTGCTCGGAATCCACCGGGACCAGCTGTCCGGGGGCCGCCGCGTTCTTGACCAGCTGTCCCCCGACGATCAGCGACTCCTTGTTGGCCAGGGCCAGCAGGTGGCCTGCGTTCAGTGCCGCGAGGGTGGGGGCCAGGCCGATGGAGCCGGTGATGCCGTTGAGCACCACGTCCGCGTCCGGGAAGGAGGCAATCTGCGTTGCCGCGTCGGGCCCGGCGAAGAGCTGCGGGTCGTAGTCGTGCGCCCCGGCGGCGTCCTTGGCGGCTGCAAGGGCGGCGGACAGCGCGTCGATATCCGGGTGGGCGCAACCCACCGCAGCTGCCCTGGTCGCCACGGCCTGGGCGGCCAGCAGGGGCAGGTTGTGGCCGCCCGAAAGCGCCGCCACGGCAAACCTGTCGGGAGCCGCGGCGATGACCTCCAGGCCCTGGGTGCCGATGGACCCGGTGGAGCCGATCAGCGTGATGCGGCGGATCGTGCCGGGGAGCGGGGCGGTGAAGGCCGTGGCCGGGCGGGGGGCGGAAAACTGCGCATTGTTCACCTGACCCATTATGTCCGCTCTTCCTGTGCCTACCCAATGGGCCGCGGGCGCAACGTTGCGGTGCGCGCCGCCGCCCTTAACCGGGCGCGGCCCCCGTTTCCCTCCGGAGAAGGGGGAAACGGGGGCCGCGCGGGATTGCACGTGCCGCGGCTAGCGACGCGTCTTGCCGCCGTGGCGCGGGCCGTGGATGTCCATGACCTTCACCTCGGCGGGCTCGTCGGCCTCGACGGTGCCGGTCCCGGCGTCGGGCTCGACCACCACGGGCTCCACCAGCTCCTCGACCTCGGCTGCGGCCTTCGGGAACATGCGGCGCAGCACCTTGGCCAGCAGCGGCCAGAGCAGCACCAGGGCGATGATCGCGTAGACGACCACGGCGATCGGCTCGCTGAACAGACCGGCCGGGTCCCCGCCACTGAGCTGCAGGGACTTGCGCAGCTCCTCCTCGGCCCGGGGGCCAAGGATCACGCCGATGATCAGCGGCAGCACCGGGATGCCAAAGCGGCGCATCGCGAAGCCCAGCGTGCCCAGCACCAGAAGCAGGACCAGGTCGAAGGCCTGCAGGTTCACCGCGTAGGCGCCCAGCGTGGCAAAGAACAGGATGCCCGCGTAGAGGTATTGCCGCGGCAGCTGCAGCAGCTTGGCCCACAGCGGCGCCATGGGCAGGTTGACCAGCAGCAGCAGCGCGTTGCCGATGAACAGGCTGGCGATCAACGCCCACACCAGCTTCGGCTCCTCCTCGAAGAGCAGCGGGCCGGGCTGGACCCCCAGCTGCATGAGCGCCAGGAGCATGACCGCGGCGGTCGCGTTGGTCGGCAGGCCCAGGGCCAGCATCGGTGTCAGTGTGCCGGCGGCCGAGGCGTTGTTGGCCGCCTCGGGGCCCGCGACGCCCTCGATGGCGCCGTGGCCGAATTCCTCCGGGTGCTTCGAAAGCTTCTTCTCGGTGATGTAGGACAGGAACGTCGGGATCTCCGCGCCGCCGGCCGGCAGGGCGCCGAAGGGGAAGCCGTACGCGGTGCCGCGCAGCCAGGGCTTCCAGGAGCGCTTCCAGTCGGACTTGCCCATCCAGGGGCGTCCCACGGGAATCGTCTGGCTCCGGGTCTTGCGCAGGTGTGCGGCGATCCACAGTGCCTCGCCGATGGCGAAGATCGCCACGGCGACCACGACGATATCCAGCCCGTCGGCGAGCAGCGGCTGGCCGAAGACCAGCCGGCCCTGGCCGCTGACCGGGTCCAGGCCGACCAGGCCGATGGCCAGGCCCAGGCCGAGGGCGGCAAAGCCGCGCAGCTTGGAGGATCCCAGCACGGCGGTCACGGCAACCAGCGCCAGCAGCATGATCGCCAGGTAGCTCGGGTTGCCCAGGGACACGGCGAACTTCACCACCCAGGGGGCGATGGTGGCCAGCAGCGCGGTGCCGATGGTGCCGGCGACGAACGATCCGATCGCCGCGGTAGCCAGCGCCTGGGCGGCGCGGCCGGCCTTGGCCATCTTGTGGCCCTCGATGGCGGTGATGACCGTGGCGGACTCGCCGGGGGTGTTCAGCAGGATGGAGGTGGTCGAGCCGCCGAACATGCCGCCGTAGTAAATGCCGGCGAACATGATCATGGCGCTGGTGGGTTCCAGCCCGTAGGTCACCGGCAGCAGCAGCGCGATGGCCATGGCCGGGCCGATGCCCGGCAGCACGCCGATGGCGGTGCCCAGCAGCACGCCCATCACGGCGAAGAGCAGGTTGATGGGGGTCACCGCGGTGGCGAACCCCTGCATCAGCAGGTTGAATGTTTCCACTTAGAGCACTCCCTTGAGCAGGCCGACCGGCAGGTGGATGCCCAGCCCCAAATAAAAGCCGTAGAAGGTGCCCACGGCCAGGGCCACGGAAATCAGTCCGTCACGGATGTAGTTGCGCCCGCCCAGGGCCAGGACGCTGCCCCAGAAGAGGATAGTTCCGGAGATGGGCCAGCCCACCAGGTCGATGAAGAGGATGTTGAGAATGAAGACCAGCACCAGGGGAACGACGACCTTCCAGTCGATGGGCGTTCCGATCTCGATGTCCTCGCCGTCCTCCGGCTCCGCCGCTCCCCCGCGCAGGATGTTCACCGCGAGCAGGACGGCACAGACCAACAGCAGGGTCCCCACGATGTAGGGAACGGTCTTGGGACCCAGCCCGTCGGACTGCTGGTAGGGCACGTTCAGCCCCGCGGCATCGACCAGCACCATGGCCCCGACCGCCCCGAGCAGGGCCGCGAAGCCCAGCTCGGAGCGGTCCTTGAGCCAAACGGCTACTGGTTTCATGCCAATCCCAGGGCGGTCAGGACGTCGGAGACCCGCTTGTCCTGGTCGGTGAGGAAGCCGGCGAACTCGTCCCCGGTGATGAACGCGTCGGTCCAGCCGTTGGTCTTCAGTGCCGCCTTCCATTCCTCGGAGGCGTGCATCTTCTCCAGCGTGGCGATCCAGCGGGCCTTGGCCTCGTCGCTGATGCCCGGAGGGGCCACCAGGCCGCGCCAGTTGCTGAATTCCAGGTCGATGCCCGATTCCTTCAGGGTCGGGGCATCAACGCCCTCGAGGCGCTCGGCGCCGGAGGTGGCGAGCACGCGGACGTCGCCGGACTGGATCTGCTTGAGGAATTCCCCGGCACCGGAGGCCGCGAAGCCCAGCTTGTTGCCCAGGATCGCCGGCAGCAGGTCGCCGCCGCCGTCGTAGGAGACGTAGTTGACCTTTTTCGCGTCGATGCCCACGGCCTGGGCCAGCTGCATCGGCAGCAGGTGGTCGGGGCCGCCCGGCGAGGAGCCGCCGCCGACGGCCAGCTTGGACGGATCCTTCTTCCAGGCCGCGACGAGGTCCTCGATGGTCTTGTACGGGGAGTCCTTCGAGACCATGATGGCCCCCGGCTCCTGGATCAGCCGGGCGATCGGGGTGGTGTCGGTCAGCCGGGCGTCGGTGTCGTTGGTGTAGCTCGCGCCCACCACGCCCAGGCCCATGAGCATGCCCAGGTCGTTGTTGCCCTTTTCGTTCACGATGCGGGCCAGCCCCACGGTGCCGCCGGCGCCGGCAAGGTTGAAGACCTCCACCGACTTGGCGATCTCCGCTTCCTCCATGACCTTGGCGCCGACGCGGGCCGTGGTGTCGTAGCCGCCGCCGGGGCTGTTGGGGACCATGATGCGCAGGCCGGTCACCGGGCCGGATTCGGCCGCGCTGCCGGAGGCGCCGGCGTCGTTGCCGGTGACCCCGCAGCCGGTGGCGGCGAGCATGATGCCGGCGGCGACCGCTGCCAGCTTCAAGATATTGGTTCGTCCCATGGTGATTCCCATCTCAAATGCGAGTGAATGATGTGCACCACACTAGGCCGCCAGCAGGGCCGGGCAATTCTTGTGGTCGCAAAGAAAGTTGTGTACATAGTGTTCACGGTCACATTCGGCGCGGATGCCCGATGTCGGTAGAGTTCACGCCGATGGCATATGCCGGACCGGGCGATTGGCGCCGGGTGCGTCATGGCACGGAAAGGACCGCCGGTGTCCGGCCACTCCCCCGCCCCGCGTTGGGGCCGCACCGCCCGGCTGAGCCTCGCGGGCCAGTTCCTGGGACTGCAATTGCTGATCCTGCTCGCCGTCATGGCCGGGGTCCTTGCCATGTCCCTGGCCCAGGCCACCCAGACCTTTGAACGCGTCGAGTCCCGGCGCTCGCTGGCGGCTGCCGAAAACCTCGCAGCGACCCCGCTGGTGCGCGCCCTGCTGCCCGAGGCCAGGCCCCGCTTCGGCTCGGCCCTGCCCTCGATCACCGAGTCGGTGCGCTCGGTCTCCGGCAGCAGCGAGGCGGTGCTGGTCAACGCCGAGGGGACCGTGGTGACCGCCTCGAATCCCGCCCTGCTCGGGGAGAAGTTCCCGCTGGGCGAATCCGACGTCATGGAGGGCCGCGCCTGGACGGGGTCCACGCAGCGCGGCGGCATCAAGATGCTCGAGGCGCACGTCCCGGTGCTCGATGACGGCGGGCGGCTCGTGGGCTTCGCCGCCATGGGGCGCAGCTACCCCTCGCTGCTCGAACGCCTGCTGGAGGCCACCCCCAACCTGCTGGTCTACCTGGGGGTCTCGGTGGCCCTGGGCACGCTCGGCTCGCTCCTGCTCTCCCGCCGCGTCAAGCGCCAGACCCTGGGCCTGGAGCCGGCGGAAATCACCGGGCTGGTCGAACACCGCGAGGCCATCCTGCACGGCGTCAAGGAGGGCGTGGTGGCCATCGACCTGCGCGAACGCATCACCCTGGCCAACGACGCCGCCCGCCGGCTGCTGGGCTGGCCCGAGGACTGCGAGGGCCGGACCCTGGCGGACCTGTCCATCGACGCGGCCCTGCGCGAGGTGCTGACCATGAAGCAGGCCGAGGCGGACCGGCTGGTGCTGGTCGGCGAGCGCATGGTGGTGCTCAACCGCCGCCCCATGGAGGCGCGCGGCCGGCTGGTCGGCTCGGTGACCACGCTGCGCGACCGCACCGAGCTGACGACCCTGGAAAAGGAACTGGGGGCCACGCGCATGACCACCGAGACGCTGCGCGCCCAGACCCACGAGTTCGCCAACCAGCTGCACACCATCTCCGGGCTGATCCAGCTGGAGGAATACGACGAGGTGCTCTCCTATGTCAACGGGGTGAGCTTCAGCCGCACCCGGCTGCTGGACGACGTCACCCACCGCGTGGCAGACCCCACGGTGGCCGCGCTGCTTATTGCCAAGTCAGCGCTGGCCTCGGAGCGGGGCGTGGGCATCGACCTGGATCCTGCCTCGCAGCTGGGCCGGGTGGACGAGGCCCTCTCGCGGGACCTGACCACGGTGGTCGGCAACCTGGTGGACAACGCCATCGACGCGGTGGCAGGGCGACCCGACGCGCGGGTCAAGGTCCGGCTGGCCGAGGAGGGCCAGACGGTGGTGGTCACGGTGCACGACTCGGGCGAGGGCGTCGACGAGTCGAACGTTGCTAAGATCTTCGTGCAGGGCTACAGCACCAAGGCCTCCTCCTCCGAGGCGGGTCGCGGCTTCGGCCTGGCGCTGACCCGCCTGGTGTGCCTGCGCCGCGGCGGCGACGTCACGGTCGCCAACGACCAGGGGGCGGTCTTCACCGCCCGCCTGGGGAAAAGGGTTCAGCCATGATCAAGGTGCTCATCGTCGACGACGACTTCATGGTCGCGCGGATCCATTCGGGATTCGTGGCGCAGATGCCCGGCTTCGAGGTCGCGGGGGTCGCCCGCACCGGGGCCCAGGCCCTAGCCGAGGCCCGCCGGATCCAGCCCGATCTGGTGCTGCTGGACATCCACCTGCCCGATATCTACGGGCTGGAGCTGCTGGGCCAGTTGCGCGCGGAGGTCCCGGAGCTCGACGTGCTGGTGATCAGCGCCGCCCGCGAGGCCGAGACGGTGCGCCGGGCGCTGCGCGGGGGCATCGTGCACTACCTGATGAAGCCGTTCACCCAGGAGGACCTGCACCAGCGCCTGGAGCACTACCGGCGCACCTACCGTTCGCTGGGTTCGGCCGCCACCGCCGAGCAGTCCGACGTCGATGCGGTCTTCGGCATGGCCGGGGCCGACAGGCCGCTGCCCAAGGGCTGCGCGGCGGAAACCATGGAGCGGGTGCAGGCCATCCTGCGCGAGGCGGAGGCTGACCTCTCCGCGCTGGAGGTCGGCGAGATGCTGGGCCTGTCTCGGGTCAGCGCGCGGCGCTACCTGGAGTACCTCAACGAGGTCGGCCAGGCGCAGGTGAACCTGCGCTACGGCGGCGGGCGCCCGGAGCGCCGGTACAGCCGGCGCGGGGCCTAGCTGCGGGCCGGCTACAGCCAGTCGTCCTCGCCGAAGGTGCCGTTCTGCAGTTTTTGGTGGGCCTCGCGCGTGAACATCAGGCACACGCGCGTCGCCTCCGCCACCGTGATGCCGTCCTGGTTCTTGCCCACGTGGGCGAAGGTCGCCACCCCGAGCCCGGGCCGGGAGTTCGACGGGCGCAGGTCGACGATGTGCGTCTGGGTGTACAGCGTGTCCCCCGGGAAGAGTGGATGCGGGAAGCGCACGTCGGTCAGGCCCAGCTGGCCCATCAGCGTCCCCTGGGTCAGCTGCGAGACCGATTGGCCCACCATGGTGGCCAGGGTGAACATCGAGTTCATGACCCGCCGCCCGAAGGGCTGGGTCGCGGCGAAGGCGGCGTCCAGGTGCAGCGCCTGGGTGTTCATGCTCAGCGAGGTGAACAGGACGTTGTCCGCCTCCGTCATGGTGCGCCCCGGGGAGTGCACGTAGACCGCGTCGGCATCCAATTCCTCGAAGTACAGGCCCCGCTCGTGGATTTCCTTGACGTCGTCTCGCTCCGACATGTCCCTCACGCCCCTTGTCCTTGTGTGGGAATTTCCCCGCCGCCCGCCTCCCCTTCACGGGAGCGGTGCGGCGGAGAAAGCGGCCCACGAAGATCCTTGTTCTCGTATCCTACAAACTTTCGGGGCGTTCGCCCCCGAAATGCCTAAAGACCCAGCGAGCGGGCGATCAGCAGCAGCTGGACCTCGGTGGTGCCCTCGCCGATTTCCAGGATCTTCGAGTCCCGGTAGTGCCGGGCCACCAGGGACTCGTTCATGAACCCGTAGCCGCCGAAGATCTGCGTGGCGTCGCGGGCGTTGTCCATGGCGGCCTCGCCGGCCACCAGCTTCGCGATGGCCGCCTCGGTCTTGAAGTCCTGGCCCGCCAGCATCTTCGCCGCGGCCGCATAGTAGGCCAGGCGGGAGGTGTGCACGCGCGCGGCCATCCGGGCGATCTTGAAGGAGATCCCCTGGTTTGAGCCGATCGGGCTGCCGAAGGTCTTCCGCGTCTTGGCATAGGCAGTGGCCTCGTCCAGGCAGCCCTGGGCCGCCCCGGTTCCCAGCGCGGCAATCGCGATGCGGCCCTCGTCGAGGATGGACAGGAAGTTGGCGTAGCCGCGCCCGCGCTCCCCCAGCAGGTTTTCCTCGGGGACTGACGCATTCTCGAACCTCAGCGGGTGGGTGTCCGAGGCGCGCCAGCCGACCTTGTCATAGGCGGGGTCCACGGTGTATCCCGGGGTGTCCCGCGGCACCAGGATCGTGGAGATCTCCTTGGCGATCGAGCCGTCGGCCTTGGTCCGGGTGCCGGTGACGGCGGTGACGGTGACCAGCGTGGAGATGTCGGTGCCGGAATTGGTGATGAATTCCTTGGACCCGTTGACCACCCACTGCCCGTCCTGCAGCGCGGCGGTGGTGGCGGTGCCGCCGGCATCCGAGCCGGCGCCGGACTCGGTCAGCCCGAATCCCGCAAGTTCCGCCCCGGAGCACAGCGCCGGAAGCCAGCGCTCCTTTTGCGCCTGGGTGCCGAAGCGGTGGATGGGCATGGCCCCCAGGCTGACGCCGGCTTCCAGGGTGATGGCCACCGACTGGTCGACCCGGGCCAGTTCCTCGATGGCCAGGGACAGCGCGAAATAGTCCCCGCCCATGCCGCCGAAGTCCTCGTCAAAGGGCAGGCCGAAAAGCCCCATCCCGCCCATCTGGGCGATGACGTCGTAGGGGAAGGAATGCGCCGCGTCGTGCTTGGCCGACACCGGCGCCACGACCTCGTTGGCGAACTCCCGCACCGTCTTGGCGAGTTCCAGGTAGTCGTCGTTGAGTTCCAGGTTGATCATTTTTCCCTGTGCACCTTTCACTGGTTGCCGGGGCCGCCCGATGGCCGCGGGCCGGGTGGGCCGCGAGGCCAAACGTTGCTTGGTTGCGCTTCGCTTGGGCTTTGCCGGTTGACCACGTATTGTTAGTGATCATTAACTGAGTCCGAGGCTAGTGGCGCGCGCCACACTTGTCCAGCCTCCGGGAGAAAGTTGCACCGGCGGTCCTGTGGCGGCCGCCGGGCCGAGACACGAAGGAACGGTGGAGGGTGAACGACATTCCCAAGGACCCTGCATCGACCGACCGCGAACGCGCCAAGGCACAGCGACGCGAGGACCTGCTGACCGAGGCCACCAGGCTCTTCGCCATCCACGGCTATGCCGGGGTTTCGCTGGAGGACCTCGGGGCCGCCTGCGGCATCAGCGGGCCGGCGGTGTACCGGCACTTCTCCGGCAAGTCGGCGGTGCTCATCGCCCTGCTGGTGGGCATGAGCCAGGACCTGCTGGACGGCGGCCAGAAGGTTGTCGGCGCCGGCGGCACCGCCGACGAGACGTTGAAGCGGCTGATCGCCTTCCACACCGACTTCGCCCTGGCCCGCCCGGACATCATCCAGGTCCAGGACCGCAACCTGGAGACCCTGCCGGCGGCCGAACTGCAATTGGTTCGCAAGCTGCAACGCGCCTACATCGCCCTGTGGACCGAGCAGCTGCACCTGATCCACCCGCAGGAAACCAACGCCGTCATCCGGTTCCGCGCCCACGCGGCCTTCGGCCTGCTCAACTCAACCGCCCATTCGGCGCACTCCCCGCGCACCTCCAAGGCGGGATTGCGGCGGCTGCTGAACCAGATGGCCGCATCCGCCCTGTTCACCCCGGTAGGCTAGGGCCTAGACGTTGACCACAAAGAGAGAGGCAGTGACCGTGCATCTACGGCCTTTGCAGCCCGAAGACCTGGATCAGTTCTTCGAACACCAGCAGGATCCCGAAGCCAACCTCATGGCTGCCTTCACGGCCCGGAACCCGGCGGACCGCGGGGTCTTCGACCACCACTGGGGTTCGATCATCAACGACCCCAAGGTCATTGTGCGCACCATCGAGCACGACGGCGAAGTCGCAGGCTCGATCCTGGTCTTCGAGAACGAGACGATCCCGGAGATCAGTTTCTGGACCGCCAGCCGCTACTGGGGCCAGGGCATCACCACCTCGGCCGTTGACGCGTTCCTGGCCGAGTACACGGCCCGCCCGCTGCGCGCCCGCGTGCCGCAGGACAACATCGGCTCCATCAAGGTCCTGGAACGACGTGGTTTCAAGGTCATCGAGGAGTCGGCCGATTTCTCCAACGCCCGCGCCGCGGTCGTGAAGGAATTCATCATGGAGCTCAGCTAGCTCCCTTCTGCAGACTTCGCCCCCTGGGGGCATGACAGAGGCCGGGATCCCCGCGGGGATCCCGGCCTCTGTTGTGTCCAGCGCGGATCAGCCCTCCGGCGTCTCCAATTCGAGCAGCAGGCGGCGCGCCTCGCGGCGCACTGCCTGTTCGCGGGGCTCGGGCACCGGGGCCGCCGCCAGCAGCCGGCGGGTGTAGTCGTGTTGCGGGGCGTGCAGCACGTCCGAGACCCTGCCCTGCTCCACCGACTTGCCGTCCTTCATGACCACCACGTGGTGCGCCAGCAGGTCCACCACGGCCAGGTCGTGGCTGACGAACAGGCAGGCGAACTCGTAGCGGGCCTGCAGCTCCTGGATCATTTCCAGCACCGCCGCCTGCACCGAAACGTCCAGCGCGCTGGTCGGCTCGTCGGCAATCAGCAGTTCCGGGTCAAGGGTCAGCGCGCGGGCGATGCACACGCGCTGGCGCTGGCCGCCGGAGAGCTCGTGCGGGTAGCGGTTGAGCACCGAGCGCGGCAGGTGCACCGCTTCCAGCAGCTCCCCGGCCCGCCGGATGCGCTCGGCGCGGCTGCCGACCTTGTGCACCACCATCGGCTCGGTGATGCAGTCGCCGATCGGGAAGCGCGGGTTCAGCGACGCCGCGGGGTCCTGGAAGATCACCCCGATCTTGGCGCGGACGGCCCGGGCAGCCTTGGGCCGCAGCGTGGCCAGGTTGGTGCCGTGGACCGCCAGCACGCCCGAGGCCACGGGCAGCAGCCCCAGCACGGCCTTGGCCACGGTCGACTTGCCGGAGCCCGACTCCCCCACGATGCCCAGGATCTGCCCGCGGGCCAGTTCGAAGGACAGGTCATCGACCGCCCGGAACTTGGTGCCGCGCATGTCGTATTCGAGCACCAGGTTCCTGGCTTCGAGGACCAACGTGCGGTTCGGGTCCACCGGGGCGACGGGCTCGGGCGTCCAGCCCCCGGTCACGTCCACGGCCTTAAGCCGGGGCACCGAGGCCAGCAGCTTCTGCGTGTAGGGATGTTCGGGGTGGTTGAGCACCTGCTCCACGGTGCCGGTTTCCACCAGCGAGCCGTGGAACATCACCGCGACGCGGTCGGCCAGATCGGCGACCACGCCCATGTTGTGGGTGATGAGCAGGATGCCGGTGTTCAGCTTGTCCTTCAGCTCGCGCAAAAGGTCAAGGATCTCGGCCTGCACCGTGACGTCCAGCGCGGTGGTCGGCTCGTCGGCGATGATGACCTTCGGGTCGCAGGAGATCGCCATGGCGATCACGATGCGCTGGCGCTGGCCGCCGGAGAACTGGTGCGGGTACTGCCTGATGCGCTTGGCCGGGTCGGGGATGCCGACCATGTCCAGCAGCTCGATGGCCCGCCTGGTGGCATCCTTGCCGTAGGCAAGGCCGTGCAGTTCCAGGGACTCGGTGAGCTGGCGCTCAATGGTGAGCACCGGGTTCAGCGCAGTCATGGGTTCCTGGAAGACCATGGCAATGTCGGTGGCGCGCATCTTGCGCATCCTGTTCTCCGCCATGCCCACCACGTTGACCCCGCCGACCAGCGCCTTGCCGGTGATGTAGGCATTGGAGGGCAGCAACCCAATGGCGGCGGTGGAGGTCACCGACTTGCCGGAGCCCGATTCGCCCACCAGGGCCACCACTTCGCCGGGGTACACCTCCAGTGACAGGCCCTTGACCGCGTGCACGTCGGAAAACTCGGTCTCGAAGGAGACCGACAGGTTCTCGAAGCTCAGCGCCGTTCCCCTGTCATTTGCCGGGGGTGAGGTGATGCTCATTCGGAAACCTCTTCCTTCTTGCTGCGGCGCCTGGCCTTGCGGGTCTGGCGCGGGTCGAAGGCGTCGCGCAACCCGTCGCCCAGGAAGTTGACGCTCAATGCGATCGCCAGGATGATCATGCCCGGCCACCAGAACAGCCAGGGCCGGTTGGTGAAGGCGTTTTGGTATTGGCTGATGAGCAGGCCCAGGGACGAATCCGGGGCCTTGACCCCGAAGCCGAGGTAGGACAGCGAGGTCTCCAGCAGGATGGCCCCGGCGATCGCGAACGTCGCATTCACCACGATGACGCCAATGGTGTTGGGCAGCAGGTGCTTGAGGATCACCCGGCTGGTCTTTGCGCCCATGGACTGGGCTGCCGCAACGTATTCGCGTTCGCGCAGCGAGAGCACCTCGCCGCGCACCAGCCTGGCCAGGCCGGTCCAGGTGACCAGGCCAAGCACCAGCGCCAACACCACGGTGGTGTTGCCGGTGCGCGAGGCAATTTGCCCGAGCACCGCGGCCAGGACCAGCAGCGGAATCACGATGAACAGGTCGGTCATGCGCATCAGCACCGCATCGACCCAGCCGCGGTAGTAGCCGGCGACGGCCCCGACGACGGCCCCGATCACGGTGGCCACAATCCCGACGATCACCGCGATGATGATCGACTGCTGGGTGCCGCGCATCACCAGGGCGAAGTAGTCCTTGCCCGTGGAGTCCTGGCCGAAGGGGTGTTCGCCCCAGGCAAGTCCCGTGCCGCCCAGCCAGGTGGGCAGCAGCGAGAACGTGGGCCGTCCCCCGTCGATGACGCTCCCGGCCATCGTGTAGTCCTTGTCCCACCAGCCCGGGATGCCCGCATAGCCGATGGAAGAGAAGGCCATCACGGCGATGAAGGCCAGCGCGACGGTGGAGATCATGGCCGCCCGGTGCGCGAGGAAGCGTCGGCGGACCAGTTGGCCCTGGCTCAGCGAAACGCTGTCCTTGCGTGCCAGCGCCGCGTCCTCGGCCTCGGCCAGCAGGACGGCGGGGACCTCGGTGGGTTCCTTTTCGATGGTCATGCCCGGCCCTCCCGTGCGCTTGCGTGGTTCGTGTACTTGTTCATACCCTGATCCTCGGGTCCAGAATGGCGTAGAAAATGTCGGCCAACATGTTGAACAGGACCGCGGCGGTGCCCGTCACCAGGAAGAAGGCCATCACCGGGGCGGGGTCAACCTGCATCAGGCCCGTTCGGAACAGCTCGCCCATGCCCTTCCAGCCGAAGACCGACTCGGTGATCACCGCTCCGCCGATCAGGCCGGCGAAGTCGAAGGCCGCGATGGTGGCAATGGGGATCATCGCGTTGCGGAAGGCATGGCGGAAGATCACCGTGCGTTCGCTCAGCCCCTTGGATCGGGCCGTGCGGATGTAGTCCTGCTGTCCGACCTCCAGCATCGAGGAGCGGGTGTAGCGGCTGTAGCTGGCCAGCGAAATGATCGCCAGCAGGATGGTGGGCAGCAGCAGCTGGGTGCCCTTGTCCAGGAAATCCTCCCAGAAGGTCCCGACGAAGTTCGGCGTTTGCGACCCGATGGTCGCGATCGGCCGGGGTTTGAGCGCCAGGAATCCGGGCCAGGCCCGGAAGATGTGGTCAAGGGTAGTCAGCCCGGCCATGACGATGCCGGTGGCGATTCCCACGCCCATCGCCGGGACGGCCAGGTGCCCGCCCAGGTACTTGCCCAACAGCGCCGGAATAACCACGGCGAGGACGGCTCCGATGGCCAGGACGAACCAGTTCGGGTTCTCCAGCAGGCCGAAGGACGCGAAGTAGACGATCGCGCCCAGGGCAACGGTGGCCAGCGCCGGGTAAAGCACCTTGGTGTTTCGCAGGCCCACCGACATGGCGGTGCCGCTCAGGGCCACGCCGAGCCCGAGCACCAGCACCCCGCCGAAGCCCAGCTGTGGGAAGCGGAAGAAGTTCAGCCAAGTGAGGTAGGGGATGACTATCGCCACGAAGGCGGCCGCCACGGCGAAGGTGGCAATGCGCCGTCTGGGCGTGCCACCCAGGAAGACCTGCATGAGGAAGCCGACAAGGACCGCGATGGCCGCAATCTGCGGCACCGAGAAGGCAGGGTCCTTCATCCAGTCGTTATAGCCGATGGCGAGGTATTCCTTGAGCAGCACTGCGGCCCAGAAGACCGGAAGCGAGAAGAACATGAACGTCAGGAACGTAACGCCGTAGTCGAGGCCCGAGTACTGGCGCACAGCAGTCAAGACGCCGATGGCGATCCCGAGGATCGCGGCGAGCACCGTGGCCAGCAGGACCAGGCGCAGGGTGGAACTGGCCGCCAGGCCGAGCAGCGCACTGACTTCCACGCCTTGGCGGCTGGTGCCCAGGTCGCACTGGAGCGCGAAGCACTTGCCGACGCCGACCAGCCAGGTCCAGTAGCGCTGGTACCAGGGCATGTCCAGGTTCATGAACTCGATGCGCCGTTGCATCAGGTTTTCGCGGTTTTCCGCATTGCTTTCCCGCAACTCCGCCAGCGGGTCGCCGGAGTTGATCACGAGGACGTAGAGCAGGAGCGAGGCCGCGAATAGGATCCCTATCGACGCGCCCAGCCTGCGGAGAATGAATCTCAACACTGCAAGTAGCTACCTTTCTAGCCGATGTGCCCGCGGCCCGGGGCCAACGGACACGTGGGGCCCGACGCTGGTTGCGCCAGGCCCCACGTTCTTACCGTTTTACCGTCGATCGGCTATTCGGCGCGGACCCACTGTTCCGCGTTCCAGACCAGCCCGTTCTGGGTGGCCGTCTTGCGGACGTTGAGCACGTCCGCGGCGGATGCCCCCAGGCCCGGGTGGGCGAAGACCGGGATGCCGAAGAGGTCATCCCACAGGAGCTTTTCGATCTTCTTGGTTTCCTCCGCGTGGACGTTGGTGTCCAAGGTGGTGGTCAGACGCTCCCAGGCCGCGTCGACCTCGGTGTTGGAGTACTGGCCGTAGTTCTGCGGCTTGTCCGTGCCGTAGATGTTCTCGCCGGAGGTGATCTGGCCGGATCCGGCCCAGGCGAACAGGGCAACCTCGTAGTCGCCGCGTTCCATGGTGCCGCCGGGTGCGAAGAAGTCCGCGTTGCCTGCGTCGACGACCTCGAAGCCCGCTTGGTCGCAGGAGGACTTGATCATGGCGACTTCCTCGGCACGGCGCGGGTTCGGCGCGGAGTACCCGATACGGACCTTGGGCTTGTCGACGCCTTCGGTCTCGAGGATCTTCTTGGCTCCCTCGATGTCGACGTTGTCGTACTGGCCGGCGTAGGCGGCGGCCACGACATCGTCGTAGCTGTCCTGGAACGGGAAGACCTCGCGGGCGTTCATGACCTCGGCCTCCGGGTTCAGCGGCTTGATCAGGTTATCCACGATCTGCTGGCGCGGAACGCACATGGCGAAGGCCTTGCGCAGTTCCAGGTTGTCCGAGAAGAGCGCGCCCTTGGCGAAGTTGAAGTCGAGGTGCTCCCATGTCAGGGTGTCGCCCTGGTGGATCTGGACCGAGTCGCCCAGTGCCGTCAGCTGCGCGAGCGTGTCGACGGTTGCCTGTGGCTCGATGACATCGATGTCGCTGTTCTGCAGCGCCTGGACCATGGTGTCGGGCGCCGCGAAGCGGATGACCAGTTCCTTGGTTGCCGCCGGGGTGCCGTAGTAGTTCTCGTTGGCCACCAGGGTCACGGACTGGCCGGCTTCCCAGCTGCCCAGCTTGTACGGTCCGGAGACCGGGATGAGGTCGGCCGCGGGCAGCTTGCCCGGCGAGGTGTTCCAGCCGGTGTTCCAGAAGGAAGCGGCCTTCTTCAGCGCGGCGGAGTCCCCCGAGCGAATGGCCTCAACCATTTCCTCGGTGCTCATGCCGGCCTGCTTCGCCACGACGTGGGCCGGGCTGTAGATCATGGTCTGGATGGCGTAGTCCGGATCCGGGTTGGCGTAGGTGACGGTGAATTCCTTGCCGGCCGCGTCGCCCTCGGGACCCTTGGGGATGGTCTGTCCGAGGTCCTGTGACACCGAGTTGAACAGCGGCTTCTTGCCGTCGGCGAGGTTGGTGTTCTGCACGCCCCAGGCCAGCACTGCGTCGGCAACCGTGATGTCAGTGCCGTCTGACCACTTGGCCTCGGGGTTGATGGTGTACTTGATGGTCATCGGGTCTTCGCTGACGACCTCGTATTTGCCCAGGTCCTCGTTCGGGTAGACCTTTCCGTCCGTGCCGAAGTAGTAGAAGCTGGCAAAGAGCCTGTCGGTGATGGCGGAGTTGTAGGTGCTGTAGGACTCGGGGGTCAACCCGTTGTAGCTGATGAAGTCCTCGGCGCCGACCGAGTAGCTGACCGAGTCGTCCTTGGTCGTGATGTCGCCGAGGTCGGCCAGGCCGGTGTTCGCCGGTTCGACGCTGAACTTGCCGCTCGAAGCGGCCGGCGACGACTCCGAAGGCGTTGCGTTCTGGCCGCCGGGGGCACATGCACTGAGCGCCAGTGCGAGCGCAGCACCCACCGCAACAGCCTTGGAAATACGTTGGAAACGCATTTCTCCTCCTAATTAGCTTGATCCAAATGAAGCCGGGATTCCACCCGGATGCGGTCCATGCAGTGTGCGATGCCCCACAATTTAGAACCATAGCGCCGATTTCGCCGGTTGGATATAAAAACACCGCTTCATATTTTTGGGGCAATCGGCGCTCCACTTGGTGACCCGCGTCACCACCGACGCCCGCAACAAACGTGACGGGCGCTACAACCGCTAAAAATCAAGGATCTACTTCACATTGAGTTTTGCCAATTACTACCGGCAAGTAGTCGGGTTGGCGCTCGGGCAATTTATAACAGTTTGGAAACATGGCCCGAACGGGCCTTCGCCGCCCGTGAATCGGCCTGTCGGGCGGGATCCCGGCTTAAGCAACCGGAGGGGCAAACCTTCCGGTTTGCCCCTCCACCTGCGTTCTTTTATTGCGGAAACCTTACCGACTCCTCACATCCATTTACAGCCTCAACGTGGCACCGGGGATGGAGCGGAGCAGGTTCTTGGTGTACTCGCTCTGCGGGTTGTTGAACACCTCGTCGGTGGTGGCATACTCCACGACACGGCCATGCTGCATCACGCAGACGTCGTCCGCGATCTGGCGCACCACGGCCAGGTCGTGGGTGATGAACAGGTAGGTGAGGTTCAGTTCCTCCTGCAGCTTGTTGAGCAGGTTCAGGATCTGGGCCTGCACCAACACGTCCAGGGCAGAGACCGCCTCGTCGCAGATGATCACCTCCGGGTTCAGCGCCAGGGCACGCGCAATGGCAATGCGCTGGCGCTGGCCTCCGGAGAGCTCATTGGGGAAGCGATGCATCGTGGAAGATGGCATCGAGACGTGTTCCAGCAGCTCCTTCACCCGGGTCTGCCGGGACTTGGCATTGCCGATCCCGTGGATCCTCAGCGGTTCCTCGATGGTCCGGTAGATGCTGTACATCGGGTCCAGGGAACCGTAGGGATCCTGGAAGATCGGCTGGACGCGCCGGCGGAACTTGAACAGGTCCTTTTCGCTCCTGTTGCTCATTTCCTGCCCATCGAAGATGACGGACCCCGACGTTGGCTCCAGGAGGCTCAGCACCATTTGGGCCACGGTGGACTTGCCCGAGCCGGACTCCCCCACAATCGCCGTGGTGGTGCCGCGCTTGACCGAGAGGGACACGTTGTCCACAGCGGTGAAGTCCTCGCTGCGTCCCAGGCCCTTGCGGATCTTGAAGACCTTGGTCAGGTCCTTGATCTGCAGGACATCGTCGTCGGTGATTTCGTGTTCGGCCTTCACCACGGCGTTGATTTCCTCAGCGACCTCCGTCCGCTGCGACTGCAGCCGCTTGGAGGCCAGCGAGGGTGCCGCCGCAACGAGGCGCTGGGTGTAGGGGTGCACCGGGTTGCGCAGGATCTCCAGTGCCGGGCCGGACTCGACGACCTGGCCCTTGTACATGACCACGATCTTCTCGGCGCGCTCGGCGGCAAGACCCAGGTCGTGGGTGATCAGCAGCACCGCGGTGCCCAGTTCGCTGGTCATGGTGTCCAAGTGGTCCAGGATTTGCTGCTGCACCGTGACGTCCAGCGCGCTCGTGGGCTCGTCGGCGATCAGCAGGCGGGGCCGGCAGGCCAGCCCGATCGCGATCAGCGCGCGCTGGCGCATGCCGCCGGAGAACTCGTGCGGGTACTGCCCGGCGCGCTTTGCCGCGTCGGGCAGCCCCGCGTCGGACAGGACCTGGGCGACGCGTTCCTTGGAGTTGCTTCCCGCCAGGCCGTTGGCCTTCAGGGTTTCCTGGACCTGGAAGCCGATCTTCCACACCGGGTTGAGGTTGGACATCGGGTCCTGGGGAACCATGCCGATCGAGCTGCCGCGAAGCTCGATGATGCGCTTCTCGTCGGCGTGGGTGATGTCCTCGCCGTCAAAGATGATCTGGCCGGCGGTGACCTTGCCGTTGCCGGGCAGCAGGCCGATGGCCGACAGCGCGGTGGTGGACTTTCCGGACCCCGACTCCCCCACGATCGCCACGGTCTCCCCGGGCATCACCGTCAGGTGGGCTTTGCGCACCGCGTTGACCGGCCCCTCGGGAGTGGTGAAGGTGATGGCCAGGTCCCTGATTTCCAGCAGCGGAAGGTCGTCCTGCGCCGAGTCGAACATGGTGGGTTTCTTCAATAATTCGCTCATGGTGCTAGCCCTTACGTGACTTTGGATCGAGTGCGTCGCGCACGGCGTCCCCGAGCATGATGAAGCTCAACACCGTGATGGACAGTGCCAGTGCCGGCCACATGAGGATCTCGGGGTTGTTGCGCACGGAGATCTGCGCCGAGGCAATGTCATTGCCCCAACTCATGATGCTCGGTGGCAGCCCGAGTCCCAGGAACGACAGCGTCGCCTCGGCGACGATGTAGATGCCCAGCGAGATGGTCGAAACCACGATGACCGGTGCCAGGGAGTTCGGCACCACGTGCTTGACCAGGGTCTTGAACTTGGACAGGCCAAGCGAGCGCGAGGCCATGACGTAGTCCGAGCTCTTGGCCTCGATGACCGCACCGCGGGTGATGCGGGCCATTTGTGGCCAGCCGAAGATTGCCAGGGTGATGATGACGGTCCAGATGCTGCGGTTCTCCCGGAATGCCGGCAGCTGCATGATGATGATCGCACCAAGGATCAGCGGCAGGGCAAAGAAGATGTCGGCCAGTCGGGCCAGGATCGCGTCGAGCCAGCCGCCGTAGTAGCCTGCCAGCGCGCCGAGGATGCCGCCAAAGACGACCACTGCGATGGTCGTGAACAATCCGACCAGCACCGAGGCCTGGGCACCGTACATGATGCGCGCATAGATGTCGCAGCCCTGGAACGTGAAGCCCAGGGGGTGTCCGGCCGAGGGGCCCTGGCGCGCAAACTCGAGGCTGCAGCTGGTCGGGCTGGTGCTGGTGAACAGCCCGGGGAAGGCGGCCACGGCGATCACCAGGAGGATGAGCGCCGCGGAGATGATGAACAGCGGCTGGGTGCGCAACGAGCGCCAGGCCTGGGCCCACATGCTCAGTGGCGTAGCCGTTTCGTCGACCTTATCCACTGACTGCAGCGGGGTTTCCTCAAGCGGTGCCACATAGTGCTCTATCCGGCGGCTGGAGATCTTTCCGGCGCGGACACGTGGAGCCGACGCGGTCGGTTCGATGATTTCGGGAGTTGGATTCTCAGACAAGGCGGATCCTTGGGTCAAGCCACGCGTAGAGCAAATCAACGACGAGGTTAGCGATAACAAAAACAACCACGAGGACGCTGACGACTGCCACGACGGTTGGGGTTTCACCCTTGAGTACGGCCTGGTAAACCAGGTTGCCGATACCCGGGACGTTGAAGATGCCTTCGGTGACGATCGCGCCGCCCATGAGGGTGCCAAGGTCGGCCCCGAGGAACGTGACCACCGGGATCAGCGAGTTGCGCAGGATGTGGACCATGACCACCCGGCGGCGGCTCAGGCCCTTCGCAGTTGCGGTGCGCACATAGTCTGCCTGCTTGTTCTCGATGATCGAGGTGCGGGTCAGTCGCAGCACATAGGCCAGCGAGACCAGTCCCAGGACGGTGGCTGGCAGTATCAGGTCGCCCCAGGGCGCAGTCGAACCAACGGTGGGTTTTGCCCAGTCGAGTTTTACCCCGACGATAAACTGCAGCACGAAACCCAGGACGAAGGTGGGAACGGCGATGACGATCAACGAGGCAACCAGCACCGTGGAGTCAAAGAGCTTGCCCTTCTTCAGCCCGGCGATGACGCCGAAGATGATGCCGAAAAAGGCCTCAATGGCCAGCGCCATCACAGCGAGGCGTGCAGTCACCGGCATCGCCCGGGCAATGACGTCTGCCACGGGTTGGCCCGAGAATGTCTGGCCCAGATCGAAGGTCACCAGGTTCTTGAGGTAGAGGAAATACTGGACCCAGAACGGCTGGTCCAGGTTGTACTGGGCGCGCAGGGCGGATTCAACGGCCGGGCTCATCGGCTTGCCGCCGGATAGGGCGGCGATGGGGTCTCCCGGTGTGGCAAAGACCAAGAAATACACCAGCAGCGTTGCCCCGAAGAATACAGGGATCAACTGCAGGAATCTCTTGAAGGTAAACAAAATCATGGAACTGCCACCGTGGGTGTTGTGGGGGTGATCGATTCGATCAAGGGACTACTCCTTGTAAGGAATTTTGGGTTGGCGGGCGGGGATGCCTTGCCGGTTCACGCAAGTAAGGGGGACCCAGGTCGGGTCCCCCTTTCTCGCGTTTTGGAGCTGTGGTAGGACGCTTTACTTGCCGACAATGGCGTTGTAAACCGGTACCCCGTTCCAGCCGAACTTCACATCGGTGACCTGATCGCTCCAGCCACCCTGGACAGCCTGGTACCACAGCGGGATCACCGGCAGGTCCTTGAGCAGGATCTGCTGGGCCTCGTTGAAGATCTTGTTGCCTTCCTCGACGGAGGTGGCGGCAAGGCCCTCGGCCAGCTTCTGGTCGAATTCCTTGCTCGAGTAGTCGCCGTCGTTGGAACCGGCACCGGTGCCGTACAGCGGGCCAAGGAAGTTGTAGAGCGACGGGTAGTCTGCCTGCCAGCCGGCGCGCGAGGCCCCGGTGAGCTTCTTGGAGACCACCAGTTCGCGCATTTCCTTGAACGTCGGGATCGGGTTCAGCTCGGCCTTGATTCCCAGGGTGTTGGAAATCTGGTTGGCCATTGCCTCGATGTATTCCTTGTTGCCCGCACCATCGATGTTTGAGGTCATGGTGAAGGTCTTGTCGGCCGGCCACGGATCAATCTTGTCGGCCTCGGCCCACAGTTCCTTGGCCTTCTCGGCGTTAAAAGTCAGCACCTCGTTGCCCGGGAGGGCATCGGAGTAGCCGTCGAGGACCGGGGAGGTGAAGTCCTTGGCGATCTGCTTGCCGCCGAAGAAGATGTTGTCGATGATTTCCTGGCGGTTGATGGACATCGAGATGGCCTGTCGGCGCAGCTCGCCGGCCTCGCCCTTGAACTCGGGCAGGTAGCTGGCAATCGTCATGGTGGCGTTGCCCGCGTATGCCTGGTTGACCCAGCGGTCGCCGAGGTCGTCCTGGTAGTTCTGCAGAGCGCTCGGCGGGATCTGGTCGAGCACATCGAGGTTGTTGGCCAACAGGTCCTGGTAGGCGGCATCGAAGGTGCTGTAGATCTTGAACGAAACGCCGCCATTGGCCGCGGTTCGCGGGCCGGAGTAGTCGGCGTTCGGGACCAGGTCGATCTGAACGTTGTGCTTCCAGCCGTCTTCGGCCAGCTTGTACGGGCCGTTGCCTGCAGGCTTTTCGCCGAAGGCCTTCGGGTCCTCGAATGCGGCGGCGGGCAGCGGGTAGAAGGCGGTGTAGCCCAGGCGCAGCGGGAAGTCGGACTCCGCGCGCTTGAGTTCAACGGTGAAGGTGGTGTCGTCCACGACCTTCAGGCCCTCCATGGTCTCCTCGGTGGCACCCTCGGCGCTAACCGTGTCGTAGCCCTTGATGGACTCGAAGAAGTACGAGTTCAGCTGCGCGTTCTTGGCTGCGGCGCCAAAGTTCCAGGCGTCCACGAACGACTTGGCCGTGACGGCCTCGCCGTTGGTGAACTTCTGGCCGGTCTTGATCTTGATGGTGTAGGTCTTGGCGTCGGTGGTCTCAATGGACTCCGCCAGTTCATTGACCGGCTTGCCGTCGATGTCGTAGCTGACCAGCCCGGTGAAGAGCAGATCCATCACGCGTCCGCCACCAACCTCGTTGGTGTTGGCCGGCAACAGGCCGTTCTGCGGTTCGGTCGAGTTCGCCGTGATGACCTTCGACGGATCTCCGCCGGTGGTTTCGTCGGCTTCCTCTGCGCCGCCGCCACCACAGGCGGTCAGGGTAAGGGCCAGGGCTGCGGAAAGCACAAGGGCCTTCGAGGTGCGGTTGTAACGCATTCTTTCTCCTCAACGAGTTTGTTTGGTTGGCGTGAGCGAGTGTTTTGTGCAGCGCCAACCATGGTGAGTCTCATCACTCACAAGTGACACTACTCATAAATCTCTGAAACAACCAATGAACGACTGCTTCGAAACAGAATCTTAATGATTCTGCAACTTATGACAGGACAACTTTCCGTAGGCTTTGTTGTCATCTCCTCACATCGGTCGGGTGACGTTATACCAGCCCCATCAACATGGCGGGATCTTCGAGAACGCTGCCGATTTCGGCAAGGAACCTGGCTCCTTGTTCCCCGTCGACAACGCGGTGGTCGAAGGACAGCGAGAGCACCATGACCTGCCGCAGGGCGATCTCGCCCAGGTGCTCCCACGGCATCTTGCGGACCTGCCCCATGGCGAGGATCCCGGCCTGTCCGGGAGGCAGGATCGGCGTGCCGCCGTCCACTCCGAAGACCCCCACGTTGCTGATGCTGAAGGTGCCTCCGGAGAGCTGGGCCGGGGTGATGGTCCCGGTGCGTGCCGCAACTGTCAGCTCCCCCATTTCCCCGGCCAGGGCGGCCAGGTCCATGCGCTGGGCGCCGTGCACGACGGGCACCATGAGACCGCGATCCGTCGCCGCGGCGATTCCCAGGTTCACGTGGCCGAATTCGACGATTTCCCCGCTCTCCCCGTCCCATCGCGAGTTCAGGGTGCGGTGCCGGGCCAGGGCCAGGGTCACCACCTTGGCCACCAGGGTGGTCAGGGTGATTTTCTGCTCGGCCAACTGCCGGGAGGTGCGCAGCCTTTGAAGCAGCGCCATGGTTTCGGTGACATCGACGCTCAGGAACTCGGTGACATGCGGCGCGGTGAAGGCACTGGCGACCATCGCCGCGGCCGTCGCCTTCCGCACTCCCTTCACGGGCGTGCGGGTCTCTTCCCAGGAGTCTTCGCTGTCGCGGGGCGCCGGGGCCTTGGTGTCGGTGGCCCCGCTGCCCGCACCCTCCGAGGCCCGCAGGACGTCTTCGCGTGTGATCAGCCCGTCGGTGCCGGTGCCCTTGAGCGATCCCAGGTCGATGTTGTGGTCCCGGGCGAGCTTTCGCACCGGTGGCCTGGCCCGCAGGTGGCCGATCCCCCGCGGTTCCCCGTCGCCGCTTCCGACGATCCTCAGCCCCGGCTTCGGGGAATCCAATCCGGCATCCGGGGCGGGGGCGGAAGCAGGTGCGGAAGCCACCGCCGGTGCCTGCTCGGGTGCACTCCGGGGTGCCCGGGAACTGCGCGCCCTGCGTGTCGGGTGCCCGTTGGATTCGACCGCGGCGCCGTAGCCGACCAGCGTCGGCTGTCGCTTGGCGGGGGCTTCTCCCCCGTCCGACGGGCTCGGGGCGGAGGCGCCCGAGTTGTCCGGCACATCGAAGGAAATGAGGGGGTTGCCGACCTCGACGACTGCGCCGACCGGCTCGTAGACCTTTTTCACGACCCCGCTGAACGGCGAGGGAAGTTCCACAACGGCCTTGGCGGTCTCCACCTCGGCGATCACCTGGTTCAGTTCCACGGCGTCGCCCTCGGCAACGCGCCAGGACAGGATCTCGGATTCGGTCAGGCCCTCGCCGAGGTCAGGCAGCTTGAAGAGTTTCTCCATGGTGGCGTTCATCCTTCCTCTCCCAGCAGTTCCGGCGTCCGGCGCATGGCGCGATCGACCCCGTCCAGGATCCGGTCGAGGTCGGGCAGGTGGTGGCTTTCGAGCTTCGAGGGCGGGTAGGGGATGTCGAACCCGGTGACCCTGACCGGGGCGTGGTCCAGGTGGTCGAAGCAGCGCTCGGTCAGGCTTGCCGCCAGTTCCGCGCCGATCCCGCCGAACTTGCCCGCCTCGTGGGTGATGAGCACCCGCCCGGTCTTGCGCACGGAGGCCGAAAGGGTCCCGAAGTCCACCGGCTCGATGCTGCGCAGGTCGATGACCTCGATGTCGATGCCCTCGTCCCGGGCCGCGGCCGCGGCATCCATGGCGGTCTTTACCAGCGGCCCGTAGGCCACCAGCGTCAGGTCCGTGCCCTCGCGCACCACCTGCGCGCGGTAGAGCGAACCGGGGTCCGGGACCAGGTCCGTGTCCACCTCCCCGCGCACGTGGTAGCGGCGCTTGGGTTCGAGGAAGATCACCGGGTCGTCGTCCGCGATTGCCTGCTGCAGCATGGTGTAGGCATCCTGCGGGTTCGAGGGGGAAACCACGCGCAGCCCGGCGGTGTGGGCGAAGTAGGCCTCCGGGGATTCGGAGTGGTGCTCCGGCGAGCCGATGCCGCCGCCGAAGGGGATGCGGATGGTCACCGGCAGCTTGACGTTGCCGCGGGAGCGGAAATGCATCTTGGCCAGCTGGGAGACGATCTGGTCGAAGGCCGGGTAGACGAATCCGTCGAACTGGATCTCAACCACCGGGCGGTAGCCGCGGAAGGCCAGCCCGATGGCGGTTCCCACGATGCCGGATTCGGCCAGCGGGGTGTCGATGACCCGGTGCGCACCGAAGTCTTTTTGCAGTCCGTCGGTGATCCGGAAGACGCCGCCGAGCTTTCCGATGTCCTCGCCCATGAGCACGACCTTGGAATCGCGTTCCATGGAGACGCGCAACGAGGTGTTCAGGGCCTGTGAGAAGGTGAGGGTTTTCATTTGGTTCCCTGCGCTTCCGCGGCAAAGCCGGCGAGGTAGGTGGCGTAGTTTTCGCGCTGTTCCTCCAGCCCCGGGTGGGGATGGCTGTAGACGTGGGTGAAGAGGTCCTCGACCGAGGGGTCGGGCATCGTGGTGATGGCCTCGCGGAGCCCTGCAGCCAGCTCGTCGGCCGCGGCCCCGGAGCGCTTCTTCAGCTCCTCCAGGTCAGCGCCGAGGGTGTCGAGGTGCGCGGCGATCCGGTCCAGCGGGTCCTTCGCCGCCCATTCCTCCAGCTCCAGCGCATCGCGGTAGCGGGTGGGGTCATCGGCCGTGGTGTGTGCGCCCATCCGGTAGGTGACGGCCTCGATGAAGGCCGGTCCGCTGCCGGTGCGCACGTGGGCCAGGGCGGCGCGGGTTGCCGCCATGACGGCCAGGACGTCGTTGCCGTCCACTCGCCAGGTGGCCAGGCCGAAGCCGGCGGCACGGTCGGCGATGTGGCCGGTGGTTTGCCGGGCCACGGGTTCGGAGATGGCCCAGTGGTTGTTCTGGCAGAAGAACACCAGCGGCGCCTGGTAGCTGGCGGCGAAGACCATGGCCTCGCTGACATCCCCCTGGCTGGTGGCCCCGTCCCCGAAGTAGGTGATGGCAGCTGCCGAGGAGCCGTCGAATTTCAGTCCCATGGCATAGCCGGCCGCATGCAGGGTCTGTGCCCCGATGACGATCTGCTGGTTGGCCATGTTGACCTCGTAGGGGTTCCATCCGCTGGGGGCTGCCCCGCGCCACATGCGCAGCAAATCGTGCGGGTTCACCCCGCGGCAGTAGGCCACCCCGTGCTCGCGGTAGGAGGGGAAGATGAAGTCGTCGTTTTCCAGCGCGCGGCCGGATCCGATCTGGGCGGCTTCCTGGCCCAGCAGCGGGGCCCAGAGGCCAAGCTCTCCCTGGCGCTGCAGCGCGGTGCCTTCGGAGTCCAGCCGGCGGATGCAGGCCATGTCGATGTAGAGCTTTTCCAGGGCCGGGACGTCGATGTCCCTCACCCATTCATCGAGCTCTTCACAGCGATTGCGGGTGCCGTCGGGGGCGATCACCTGGAGGTAGGTATCGGGGCCCTCGGGGGCGGAAGGGTCAAACGTGGGGGACACGGTCAGCATCCTTTGCGTCGATTGCGAATCAGGTTCGGCATTCCGGTGGGACGTGCCGTTCCTGCGGGTGCGGCCTCGTCGCCGCCACCTATCTGTGATGCTACTCACGTAATGCAGTGCGCACAATCCTTGTTCAATCCATTGCGCAGCTTGCACTATTCGGCGAGGTCACACGGTGCTAATCTTGCGCATTATGCAACAACTAGATGCAACTGACCTTCGGATCCTCTCCGCGCTGAGCCACCGCCCCAAGGCCAGCGCCGTGGCGCTGGCCACCGAGCTGGGCCTGAGCCGCAACACCGTCCAGGCGCGCCTGGTGCGACTGGAAACCAGCGGCGCCCTGCTGCCCTTCGAGCAGCGCGTGAACCCGGCGGCCCTGGGATTCGGGCTGGTCAGCTTCGTGCACATCCACGTGCGGCAGCGGCTGCTGGAAAGCATCGTGGAGCGGCTGCGGGGCATCCCGGAAATCATCGAGGCGCACGGGGTGACCGGCTCGGCCGACATCCTGGCCCGCGTGGTGGCCGGCAGCGCGGAGGAGCTCTTCCGGGTCAACGGGCAGATCCTCGCCATCGAGGGCGTGGAGCGCGCCGACACCTCGCTGTCGATGGCCGAGCTGATCCCGCACCGCACCACCGCCCTGATGGAGATGAGGCTCGGATCCCTTTCGGGCGCCGCGGCCCCGCCCGGGAAAACGGCTCCCCCGCCGCCGGCTGACTTGCCTTAGGCGGCGCACGGGAAAACCCTGGGACACGACAAAGGCGGTGCCGTTTCCCTATGGGGGAAGAAAACGACACCGCCCATGCGCCTCGGTGGAAGCGGGGCACTGCCCGCCTTCACCGTGGATCTTGCATCGCCGCTAGTGGTCGACGGCCTTTTCGGCACCGACACCTGTCAGCGAGCGGACCTCCATTTCCGCGGACTTGATCGGGTCCTCGGTGTGCTTGTCGAGCACCGAGCCGAGCCAGCCGAGGAAGAAGGCCAGCGGGATCGAGACGATGCCGGGGTTCGCCAGCGGGAAGATCGAGAAGTCGGCGCCCGGGATCATGGAGGTCGGCAGGCCCGACATGACCGGGGAGAAGACGATCAGCAGGATGGCCGAGGCCAGGCCGCCAACCATGGACCAGACAGCGCCCTGGGTGGTGAACTTCTTCCAGAACAGCGAGTACAGGATGGTGGGCAGGTTGGCCGATGCGGCGACCGCGAAGGCCAGGGCCACCAGGAAGGCGACGTTCTGCCCCTGGGCGCCGATGCCGCCGACGATGGCGAAGATGCCGATGACGATGACGGTGCGGCGTGCCACCTTCATTTCCTTCTCCGGGGTGCTCTTGCCCTTGGCGATGACCGAGGCGTAGACGTCGTGGGCGAAGGATGCCGCCGCGGTGATGGTCAATCCTGCCACCACCGCAAGGATCGTGGCGAAGGCGACCGCGGAGATCAATCCCAGCAGCAGCGGGCCGCCGAGTTCGAAGGCCAACAGCGGTGCCGCGGAGTTCACGCCGCCCGGTGCCGCCTTGATCTTGTCGGCGCCGATCATGGCTCCGGCACCGTAGCCAAGCACCAGTGTGAAGAGGTAGAAGGCGCCGATGAGCCAGATGGCCCAGACCACCGAGCGGCGGGCTTCCTTGGCGGTGGGAACCGTGTAGAAGCGCATCAGCACGTGCGGCAGGCCGGCGGTGCCAAGCACCAGGGCCAGGGCCAGGGAGATGAAGTCGATCTTCGAGGTCTCCGACTTGCCGTACTGCAGTCCCGGGTTCAGGATGTCCGGGGTGCCGGCGGATTCAACCGCGGCACCGAGCAGTGCGGAGAAGTTGAAGCCGTAGGCGGCCAGCACCATGATGGTCATAATGAAGGCTCCGGCAATCAGCAGGCAGGCCTTGATGATCTGCACCCAGGTGGTGCCCTTCATGCCGCCGATCAGCACGTACACGATCATCAGTGCGCCGACGACCACGATGACCAGGGACTGGCCCAGCCGGTCGTCGATGCCCAGCAGCAGGGACACCAGCGCGCCGGCGCCGGCCATCTGGGCCAGCAGGTAGAAGACGCAGACCGCGAGGGTCGAGATCGCCGCGGCGATGCGCACCGGGCGCTGCTTGAGGCGGAAGGAGAGCACGTCGGCCATGGTGAACTTGCCGGTGTTGCGCAGCAGCTCGGCGACCAGCAGCAGGGCCACCAGCCAGGCAACCAGGAAGCCGATGGAGTAGAGGAAACCGTCATAGCCGTTGATGGCGATGGCCCCGACGATGCCCAGGAACGATGCGGCCGAGAGGTAGTCCCCGGCGATCGCGGTGCCGTTCTGCGTCCCGGTGAAGGAACGCCCGCCGGCGTAGTAGTCGGCGGCGGTCTTGTTGTTGCTCGAGGCCTTGAGCACCACGATCAGGGTGATGCCGACGAAGAGTCCGAAGATCCCGATGTTGACCCACGGGTTGCCGACCTTGGTCGATTCTTCGGCCGCGGCGAGGACCGATGAAGTAAGGACGTTCATGGCCTACTCCCCTTCCTGTGCTTCGAGGCGCTTGCGGATCGCGGTGGCCTTCGGGTCGAGCTTCTTGTTGCTGTAGGAAACGTAGGCGGCGGTGATGCCGAAGGTGGAAACAAATTGCAGCAGGCCCAGCAGCAGGCCGACGTTGAAGTTGCCCCACACCTTGATGGACATGAATTCGTGCGCATAGTCGGCCAACAGGACGTAGGCGAAGTACCACAGCAGGAAAATGGCTGCCATGGGGAAAACAAAGCTGCGGTGCGTCTTGCGCAGTTCGCGGAACTCTTCCGAATCCTGCTCTTTCTCAAAATCGATGCCGGTCCCAAGGTCCGACTCTTCGGTGGTGCTCATGACTCCTCCTTCACAAGGGGCTCAAGGCGCCAGGAGCGGTACCTTGCCCGATGCGGCCGATCCGGGCCGGACTGTGGGGTACGCCACCTGGCAGGGTGACTGAGATCACTCTGCGCCATTGGCCCGCCACACGGGAAGGGGGCCGGGCACGGCAACCGCCAAACGGTCCCCCGGGTGCGCCAAGCGGCACCCGCCGGCGACGAACGGCACGCCGCTCCGCGCTCCGCGTAGGCTTGGGAACATGCTCTCCACCGCACTGCAGATGACCCTGATTGTCGCCACCGTCGTGGTCGGCGGCGCCCTGGTGGGATTCCTCGGGTTCAGGATCGCGCGCTCCACCCGCGACCTGGGAACCGACGCCGAGAAGGCCACCTTCGAAACCCTGCACCGGGTCTCGGTCGCGGCCCCGCACCTGGCCCAGGGCCTCACCCCGGAGGGCGCCGCCACGGCCGGCAAGCACCTGCGCGCCCTGCTGGCCGCCCAGGGGCTGGTCATCACCGACACCTCCGCGGTGCTCGCGGTGGACGGCACGATCCCGGACTCCGGGGAACAGGGCACCGCCGCGGCGTTGGAGCTTGCCGCCGCAGCGCTGTCGGCCACCCGCACCCAGGTGCGGCGCTCGGATGCCGGGGACATGGTCTGCGCCCCGATCATGGTCGGGGACGTCCCGGTGGGCACCGTCTGCGCGTACATCCCGCGGGCCGGGGCCGGGTTCGTGCGCGCGGTGGCCGAGGTCGCGGCCTGGGTTGCCGCGCAGGTGGGCCTGGCCGAGCTTGACGCCTCCCGCGCCCTGCTCATGGAGGCGGAGGTCAGGGCGCTGCGCGCGCAGATCAGCCCGCACTTCATCTACAATTCGCTGAACGCGATCGCCTCGTTCATCAACACCGACCCGGCCCGGGCCCGGGAGCTGGTGGTGGAGTTCGCCGACTTCACCCGCTACTCCTTCCGCCGGCACGGGGACTTCACCACGCTGGCCGAGGAACTCACCGCCATCGACAGGTACCTGCTGCTGGAAAAGGCGCGCTTTGGCGAGCGCATCAAGGTCTCCCTGGCCATTGCCCCGGAGGTGCTGGCCACCGCCATCCCGTTCCTGAGCCTGCAGCCGCTGGTGGAAAACGCCGTGCGCCACGGCCTGGAATCCAAGCCCGGCGGCGGAAGGATCACCATCAGCGCCTCGGATTCGGGCGAGTACGCGCTGATCACCGTGGAGGACGACGGGGTGGGCATCGACCCGGTGGCGCTGGCGGCGGTGCTCGCCGGAACCACCGAATCCATCCACGTGGGCCTGCGCAACGTGGACGTGCGGCTGCGCCAGGTCTACGGGGACGCCCACGGGCTGGTCATCGACACCGCCCCGGGCGCCGGCACCCTGATCACCATGCGCATCCCCAAGTTCCGCCCCGGCGTGGAGCCCACCGCCCCGGGCCTGTCCGCGCACTAGCGCGCCGGGGCCGGTTCGGCGAGGCGTGCGGGTAAAATGACGTGCATGATAAACGTGGTCGTCGCCGACGATGAACTGCCTGCCGTGGAGGAACTGGCATATTTGTTGTCGCTCGATTCACGGGTGGGCACCATCCACCGGGCCAACTCCGGGGCCGAGGCGCTCAAGGCCCTGGAGGAATTCGAGGTCGACGCCCTCTTCCTGGACATCCACATGCCCGCGCTGTCGGGGCTGGACATCGCCCGGGTCATCTCCCGCTTCACCCGTCCCCCGGCCGTGGTCTTCGTGACCGCCGACGAGGACCAGGCGCTGGAGGCCTTCGAGCTGGCGGCGGTGGACTACGTGCTCAAGCCCGTGCGCCCCGAACGCCTGGCCGAGTCGGTCCGCCGCATCTGCGAGCTGGCCGAGGAGGACACCGCGAAGCCGGACATGGTCACGGTGGAAAAGGGCGGGATCACCAAGATGATCCGCCGCGACGAGATCCGCTACGTGCAGGCGCAGGGCGACTACGCCCGGCTGCACACCGCGGACGCCAGCTACCTGATCCGGGTCCCGCTCAACGACCTGGAACAACAGTGGGGACCGGCCGGCTACGTGCGCATCCACCGCTCCTACCTGGTGGCCATGGACAAGATCGACACCGTCAAGCTCGCCACCGGCAAGGCCGTGGTGGTCATCGGCGGCACCGAACTGCCGGTCAGCCGCCGCGCCCTGCCCTACCTGCGCGAGAAGCTGGCGGCGAACCGAGTCCGGCCGCTGTGAGCGAGACCGGCGCAGCCGCCCCGGGCCCGCGCGGGGCCCCCGGGCCCCGCCAGGGCCCGGCACCCGATGGCACGCTGCCGGCGCCCAGCGGCGCCCGCGTGCGGGTCAGCGCCCCCGCCGGCACCATGTTGAACATCGTCCGCCGCTCCGCCCCGGATGCCGCAGACACCTTCTACGTCCACTCGCTCATCCGCTCGCAGCTGCGCCTGGCCGCATCGGTTGCCCTGGGCTTCCTGCTGCTGCTGGTGGGCCTGGCCGTCATGGTGTTCACCTGGCCGCAGATCAACGACATCCGCCTGGCCACGATCCCGCTGCCCTGGTGGATCCTGGGCGTGGGGGTGTACCCGCTGATCATGCTCTGCGCGTTCCTCTTCAACCGGGCCGCTGCCCGCAACGAGGCAAAGTACCGGAGCATCGCCAAGAAATGATCAATCCCGCGGTTGCCCTGCTTTCGGTGTTGCTGGTGTCCCTGGCGACGGTGCTCATCGCCGTCAACGGGCTGCGTCTCTCGCGCACCACCGGGGACTTCTATGTGGCCTCGCGCACCGTCAAGCCCTGGTGGAACGCCAGCGCCATCGGCGGGGAATACCTTTCCGCGGCATCGTTCCTGGGCATTGCCGGTCTGATCGTGGTCTCCGGGCAGGACGGGCTGTGGTTCCCCATCGGGTACACGGCCGGCTACCTGATGCTGCTGCTTTTCGTGGCGGCACCGTTGCGCCGCTCGCGTGCCTACACGATCCCGGACTTCGCGCAGATCCGGCTCGGATCCATGAAATTGCGCCGGCTCACCAGCTTCCTGGTGGTGGTCATCTGCTGGCTGTACATCGTCCCGCAGCTGCACGGGGCCGCACTGACCCTGGGCATCAGCACCGGGCTGCCGGGCTGGCTCGGTTCGCTGCTGGTGATGGGGGTCGTGTGCCTCACGGTGCTGGCCGGCGGCATGCGCTCGATCACCTTCGTCCAGGCCTTCCAGTACTGGCTCAAGCTCGCGGCACTGGCGATCCCCGCGGTCTTCTTGCTGCTGCACCTGGGGCTGGCCGGGGAATCGGCGACCCTGGGCGGCGCGGTCTTTGACCGGGCGGCCGACCCGGCGGCGAACCAGGGCCTGTACTACAACATCTCCCTGCTGGTGGCCCTGCTCTTCGGCACGCTGGGCCTGCCGCATGTGCTGGTGCGTTTCTACACCAACCCGGACGGGCCCTCTGCGCGCAAGACCACCGCGATCGTGCTGGGCCTGCTGGCCCTGTTCTACCTCTTCCCCACGGTGCTGGGAATCCTGGGCCGCGCCTACACGCCCGAGCTGGCCACCAGCGGCAACGCCGATGCCACGGTGTTGCTGCTGCCCGGGCGCATCGTGGGCGGGACCGCCGGGGATGCGCTGACCGCGATCATCATCGGCGGGGCCTTCGCCGCGTTCCTTTCCACCTCCTCGGGGCTGGTGGTGTCCCTGGCCGGGACCATCTCGCAGGACCTTTTCCGCGGCACGGTGCGCGGATTCAGGATCTCCACGCTCATCGCCACCGCCGTCCCCCTGCTGCTGGCCATGGGCACCTCCAGCCTGGCCCTGGCCGGGGCCATCGGCTCGGTCTTCGCCTTCACCGCCGCGACCATCTGCCCGCTGCTGCTGCTGGGCATCTGGTGGCGCGGGCTCACCGTCGCCGGGGCCATTTCCGGCATGGTGACCGGCGCCGTGGCCTGCGCGACCTCGCTGATCCTGGCGGCAGCGCTGCCCAACGAGGCGCAGTCGTTCCACGCGCTGCTCGCCCAGCCCGCCGGCTGGTGCGTGCCGCTGGCGTTCCTGGTCATGTTCTTCGTGTCCCTGGCCACCAGGCGCCGTGCCCCGGTGCGCATCGACGAGGTCATGGCCCGGCTGCATGTGCCCGAGCCGCAGGCCGGCCCGCTGCCCTGAGCCGCCGGCCGGGCAAGCCGGCGCCGGGGCACAAAAAAATGCGGCTGGCCCGGTGTCCGACACCAAGCCAACCGCATTGAATCCTTCGGCGACCGCCGAGGCTAGTCGATCGAGGCCATGAGCTCCACGACGCGGTCCAGGAACGCATCGACCTGCGACTCCTCGTAGCCGTGTTCGCCCTCTGCCCGGCGGAACTCCGCGCGGCGCACCGCGTCCACGCTCATCGGGACATCCTTCTCGAAGTAGTCGATCAGCTGGGCGCAGAGCTTGTCCACATCCTGCACGTTGTAGCTCGAGGCACTGGTGCGCGAGGGCCGGCGGAAGCGTTCCCCCGGGGACCGGTGCAGGCGTCCGCGCAGGATCGCCGAGAGCCGGCCGACCTGCTGCAGCCAGGCGTCCTCGCCGTTGGACTGGATCAGGGCGTCGCGTTCCCGCTGGGCAAAGACGTCCTCGAGCCGGTCCAGGGCGCCGTCGACCTCGCGGGCGCTGTAGCCGCCGCGCTGGGCCGGGAAGACGGTGCGGCGCACCATGTGGCTGGTGACAATCGAATCATCGTCGCCGTCGCCGTTGAAAGTGGCTCGGGCGCGGGCGAGGAACACATCCACCTGTTTGGTGTTGTAGCCGAATTCCTTTTCCCCCACGCGCTCAAAGGGGCTGGGGGCCGGCTGTGCCTTGTCCTGACTCACAATTCTTTCCTTGATCTCGGTATTGCGTACCGGAAAACCGGCACCTTGGTGCTGCGGGTGGTGCGATGGACCGGATCCGACCGCGGAGCGGTCGCACCTGCCTGCATATCCATCTTAGGGATGCATTGGCACCGGCGCCCTACAGCGCGCCGGGCATCAGCAAAATGGTGAGGATGTACGTCGCCGGAATCGCGAAAACCACCGAATCGAGCCGGTCCATGACTCCGCCATGGCCGGGCAGGATGTTGCTCATGTCCTTGATGCCCAGCTCCCGCTTGACCATGGACTCGGCCAGGTCCCCGGCCGTCGCGGCAACAACCGTCGCCACCGCCAGCGGGATGCCGACCCACCAGGGAGCGTCCAACAGGAACACCGCCGCGGCAATGCCCACCACGGTGGCCCCGGCGACCGACCCGGCAAAGCCCTCCCAGGACTTCTTGGGGCTGATCTTCGGGGCCATCGGGCGTTTTCCGAACAGCACGCCCACCAGGTACCCGAACGTGTCGTTGGAGACCACCAGCAACAACATGGTTGTCACCAACAAGTGCCCGTCCGGAGCGTTCAGCAGCAGCACCGCGAAGCTCAGCAACAGCGGCACCCACGTCAGGACGAAGATGCTTGCAACGATCGAGGCCACGGACTTGGCCGGGCCCTCGATGATGCGCCACAGGAAGACCAGCAGCGCGCTGGCGGTGAACGCCATGCCCAGGGCCTCGAGGCCGCCGTAGTACGCGGAGAACGGCAGGGCAACCCCGGCAACGGCCAGGGGAACCAACGGGGTGTCGACTCCCCCGCCGTTCAGCGCGCGGGAAACCTCCCAACTGCCAACGACGCCGAAGATGGCCACCGTGGCGACGAACGCCAGCGGCAGCCAAAACAGCCCCGTCAACACCACGGCCAGCAGCACGAGGCCGACGACGATGGCCGCGGGCAGGTCGCGCCCTGCCCGCGATGGCTTGGTCCGCTTGGCCTTGCGGCCTCGCCGGGTCAATGGTTCAAGCCCGCCGGGTTCCGGCGTCGGCTCCGGAAGGGATCCTGCGGATCCTTCGCTCGGCTCGGTGGGATTGGACATTAGACTTCCAGCAGCTCGGCTTCCTTGCGCTTGAGCAGGTCGTCGATGCCGTCGGTGTGGGACTTGGTCAGTGCGTCGAGGTCCTTTTCGGCGCGTGCGCCTTCGTCCTCGCCGACTTCGCCGTCCTTGACCAGCTTGTCAATGGCGTCCTTGGCCTTGCGGCGCAGGTTGCGCAGCGCGACCTTGGCGTCCTCGCCCTTGACGCGCACGACCTTGACGTACTCCTTGCGGCGTTCCTCGGTCAGCACCGGCATGATCACGCGGATGGACTTGCCGTCGTTGGACGGGTTGGCGCCGACCTCGGAATCGCCCAGGGCCTTTTCGATCTCGCGCAGTGCGCTGACGTCGTACGGGCTGATCATGATGGTGCGTGCGTCCGGGGTGGCGAAGGATGCCAGCTGCTGCAGCGGGGTCGGGGTGCCGTAGTAGTCCACCATGACCTTGGCGTACATTCCCGGGTGGGCGCGGCCCGTGCGAATCGCCGAGAAATCCTCCTTGGCGGATTCGATGGTGCGGTCCATCTTGTCGGCAACTTCGGCGAGTGTTTCCTCAATCACGGTCTACTCCTTTGAATCGGCTCCCAGTACATGGGCTGCCGGGTAATTTTGGGCTTGTGAACAATCCTATGCCACGCAAGCGCATGGCGAGGGGCACCTAGATGGTGACGCGGGTGCCGATCTTTTCGCCAAGGATCGCGCGGGTGACGTTTCCGTCGCCTTCCATGCCGAAGACCATCATCTCCAGCTTGTTGTCCTTGCACATGGTCATAGCGGTCTGGTCCATGACGCGGATGTCCTTGATGAGCGCCTCCTCGTAGGTGAGGTGCTCGAGCTTGGTGGCGGTGGGGTCCTTCTTCGGGTCCGCGGTGTAGACGCCGTCGACCCCGCTCTTGGCCATCAGCACCACGTCGGCGTCGACCTCGAGGGCACGCTGGGCCGCCACGGTGTCGGTGGAGAAGTACGGCAGGCCGGCACCGGCGCCGAAGATGACGACGCGGTCCTTTTCCATGTGGCGGATGGCGCGTCGCGGGATGTAGGTCTCGGCGACCTGGGCCATGGAGATCGCGGACTGGACGCGGGTGTCGACGCCGGCCTGCTCCAGGAAGTCCTGCAGGGCCAGGCAGTTCATGACGGTGCCCAGCATGCCCATGTAGTCGGCTCGCGAGCGGTCCATGCCGGAGGCCGAGAGCTCGGCGCCGCGGAAGAAGTTTCCGCCGCCGACGACGATGGCGACCTCGACCTTGCCCACGGTCGCGGCGATCTGCTCGGCAATGCCGCGCACGGTGACCGGGTCCACGCCCAGCTTGCCGCCGCCGAAGACCTCTCCGGAAAGCTTCAGCAAGACCCTGCGGCGACGCGGGGCCTGGGTGTGTTCATGCGATTCGGGGGTTGCTTCCATGGGTGTCATTCCTCCTGCGTGCGGGTCGGTGCGGGCCCACGTTGTAGCTGTTGGGGGTGTTGCCGGCCCCCGGGCCTCAATGGCCCGGGAGCTGGCAGGAAAAAGGGGCGGCCACCTTCAAGTGGCCACCCCCTTTACCTTGGTGTGAAGCAAATGGTTGCCGGTGCCGGGGCGCCGAGTACCAATTTACCTGCTGTTGAAGCTAATTAGGCTCCGACGCGGAAACGTGCGAAGGCGGTGGCGTTGACGCCGGCTTCTTCCAGCACCTTGCCCACGGTCTTCTTGGCGTCCTTGGCGAATGCCTGGTCGACCAGCACCTGCTCCTTGAAGAAGCCGGTCAGGCGTCCTTCAACGATCTTGGTCATGGCGGCTTCCGGCTTGCCCTCGGCGACAGCGGTCTCCTGGGCGATGCGGCGCTCGGATTCGACGATCTCGGCGTCGATGTCGTCGCGGGAAAGCACGGTCGGTGCCATTGCAGCGGTGTGCACTGCAACGTCGTGTGCAACGGTGGCAGCGGCTTCGCCGGCGCCGTCCACTGCGACGAGAACGCCAACCTGTGCCGGCAAGTCCTTGGAGGTCTTGTGCAGGTAGGCATCAACCGATGCGCCCTCAATGCGGGACAGGCGACGGACGATGACCTTTTCGCCCAGGACTGCGCCCTCTTCGGTGACGACGTCGGCAAGGGTCTTGCCGTCGACGTCGACTGCCAGCAGGGTCTCCAGGTCGGCTGCGGCCGAGGAAACGGCAACTTCCAGGACCCGGGCAGCCAGTGCGATGAACTTGTCGTTCTTGGCGACGAAGTCGGTCTCGCAGGAAAGCTCGATCATGACGCCGACGGTGCCGTCGACGACCTTGGCGGCAACGAGGCCTTCCGAGGTCGAGCGGCCTTCGCGCTTGGTGGCGCCCTTGAGGCCCTTGATGCGGATGAGCTCCATGGCCTTTTCGGCGTCGCCGTTGGCCTCGTCGAGGGCCTTCTTGACGTCCATCATGCCAGCGCCGGTGCGCTCGCGCAGTGCCTTAATGTCAGCAGCGGTGTAGTTTGCCACGTGCAACCCCATTCATAAGTGGTTTTGAGCTTTTTCGCCGAAGGACGGGCCGATAGTGGCCCGTCCCGCGGTTTGTCCCGGGCTGCCGGCGCTCCCCCGCAAAGGGAGGAGCGCCGGCAGCCCGGGACCTTGGTTTGTGACTACTCGGCCGAAGCGGCCGGTGCTTCCTCGGCTGCCGGGGCAGCCTCAGCGGCAGGTGCTTCTTCAGCAGCCGGAGCGGCTTCAGCAGCAGCTTCGGCGGCAGGTGCCTCGGCCTTGCCGGCCTCGAGCAGTTCGCGCTCCCACTCGGCCAACGGCTCGGCCGGAGCTTCGGTGTTGCCTGCAGCCTTGTTGTTGCGGGCGATGAGGCCAGCGGCAACGGCGTCGGCAACGACGCGGGTGAGCAGGTTGACGGAGCGGATGGCGTCGTCGTTGCCCGGGATCGGGTACTGGACTTCATCCGGGTCGCAGTTGGTGTCGAGGATGGCAACAACCGGGATGCCCAGCTTGCGTGCCTCGTCGATGGCCAAGTGCTCCTTCTTGGTGTCAACAACCCAGAGGACCGAAGGGGTCTTCGTCAGGTTGCGGATACCGCCAAGGTTGGTCTGAAGCTTGGTCAGCTCGCGCTTGAGCAGCAGCAGCTCCTTCTTGGTGTGGCCCGAACCGGCAACATCCTCGAAGTTGATCTCTTCCAGTTCCTTCATGCGCGAGATGCGCTTGGAAACGGTCTGGAAGTTGGTGAGCATGCCACCGAGCCAGCGCTGGTTGACGAAGGGCTGGCCAACGCGGGTAGCCTGCTCCGAAATTGCTTCCTGAGCCTGCTTCTTGGTGCCAACGAACAGAACGGTGCCGCCGTGGGCAACGGTCTGCTTGACGAACTCGTAGGCGCGGTCGATGTACGACAGCGACTGCTGCAAGTCAATGATGTAGATGCCGTTGCGCTCCGTGAAGATGAAACGCTTCATCTTCGGGTTCCAACGACGGGTCTGGTGTCCAAAGTGAACGCCGCTGTCGAGCAGCTGGCGCATGGTTACGACTGGCATGTCGCAACTCCTTCCGGCAGTAGCTGGCCGGCCCATCACTGGGCCGCGGTAACTGCCATTGTTATCGGTTGATGGTGCGCATCCGGAATTGGACGCGACCCCTGGCATGAGCAGAACGGCAATTCGTTCCTTGCCCGGCCCCTCCCGAAGTAATTCGGACCGCGGGCCTGGAAGTCGCACACACAACCAATCGCCACGAAAGCGGGATTTTCAGGTGTGGATGACTCATACGCGAAGTCAGTTCCTTGCCTTCCCCCCGTCAGCGCAGGCGTCAAGAGGGCACAGGGAACCGCATGCTCAAGTGTACTACAGGCGGGCGGCCCGAAATTTGACCCGTCCGCACAGGAACAGGGGACGTGCATCACACCGCTGAGCCCTCCACAGGGCAGCGGGCAGCGGCCGGCGGGCCGGCCCGGCCGAAGCATGCTGGGGGCATGAAAACAGTTTCAGCCCTGGCAGGCTTCGCGATCGGCACCGTGGTGCTGCTGGCCCCGGCCAGCGGGCTTCCGCCAGCCCCCGGCCCGGCCAGCCAACGCGCCGCCCCGGCGGGCGCGTGGAGCTGGCCGCTGCCACCGATTCCGCGGGTGGTGGGCGGATTCGACCCGCCGGCCCAGCGTTGGCTTAGCGGCCACCGGGGCGCCGATCTGGAGGCGGGGCCCGGCGACACCGTCAGCGCGCCCGCCGACGGCATCGTGTCCTTCTCCGGAACCATCGTGGATCGTCCCGTCATTGTCATCAACCACGGATCTGGACTGCTTTCCAGCTTCGAGCCGGTGCGCAGCACCCTGGCCGTCGGTGCCATCGTCTCCGCCAAGGATGAGATCGGTGTGGTCGGAACCGGTGCTCACTGCGATGCTCGCTGCCTGCACTGGGGCCTGCGGCTGGACGGGGAGTACATCGATCCGTTGCTCACGATCATCGACACCCGTCCCTCGATCCTTCTGCCGCTGGATTAGCCTTGGGGCTGGCCCTGGGACCTGAATTCGCGATCCGCCGCCGCATAGACCTCAACCATGAGTTGGGTCTGCCGGCTTTGCAGGAACGACGCCGGGTCGAAGGAAGAGGTCTGTGGTCCGCGGCCCGACCGCAGTTCATCGACGCACCTGCCCAGGGCGTCGGCCAGTCCGCCGATTGAGGCGTCCTCGGTGAGCCAATAGACCCCCTCCGGCAGGTCGTCGGCGATGCTTCGGTCGCTGAGCAGTGACGGTGTGCCGAGGGCAGCAGCCTCATAGACCGTCATGCCCTGGGTCTCGAATCCCTGGGACGTCTGGACCAAGGCGTCGGCCCGACGCAGCTCGTCAAGCATTTTCCCGTAGGGAACCTTGCCGCGGATGACCACTGTCGGCTTGTCCATTGACTTGGCCTTGGCTTCCGCCTTGGCCCGGTCCGCGCCGTCGCCAAAGACATGGATCTCCGCGTCGATGTTGGACATGGCAACCGCGTCCAGGAATGGAAGCAGGCGCTTCTCCGCGCTGAACCGCCCCACCCACGCCAGCCTCGGTCGGGGGCCGGGTTCGGCCGGCGGCCGGGCCAGCAGCCCTGCCGCTATTCCGTCGTCCATGCCGTTGGGGACGACATCGACGTGTGCAAAGACGTGTTCGTCCTGCAGCAGCCGGGCGAAATGGCTGGAGGGGGCCGTTACGCGTTGGGCACGGTCGGTGAACCTTCGCAGGTATGTCCATGCGTTGGCAGCCACTGGCAGGCCGGTGTGCAGGAAAGCCTTCTGCGCGAGGCCGAACCCGCGCTGGACCAGGCCCGGCAGCGGCATCGTTGCGGCGATTCCCACATCGAGCCGGTTGTGCATGGTGTGGACGACCGGAAGGTTGTTGTCCCTGGCGAAGCGGTAGCCGATGATGGCCTGCCAGAAGTCCGCCTGGACGTGCACGACGTCGATTGGCCCGCGGGCGGCCATGGCGGCGGCCAGCTTCCTGTCGCTGACCTTGCCGGGGATGGTCATGGAATACTCCCCCGGCCCCAGCGGCACGGAGGGGAGCTCGATGACCGCCGGGTCACTTGCATGGTTGCCCCGGTATCTGGGCGAAACAATCGTCACCCGGTGCCCCGCCAGCTCGAGGAACCTCCGCTGCAGCCGCACGGAGGTTTGCATTCCCCCCAGGGTGTCGGGGTGCTGGTCGACAAACATGACGCAATGCATTTACCGGGCGCGTCCTTTCGGTGCGTAAAGAAGAATGTTCGGCGTGCGGTGCCTGCCCGGGCCAATGGCCGAAGGTTTCACCTCGATGCCGCAAATCGAGCCTAACGGAGATGCGTCGACCACTGGGCAAGCCACGTCGGGCTTCACGCGGGAACGCGGAGGATCAGGCGTCTTTGCGCGAAACCAACCCCGCAAAGCATGAGCCAACGAAAAAAGGCCCGGCCAAATTCCCTTGACGGAGATCTCGGCTAGGCCTTTTGCGTGTAGGGCGGGTGGGGCTTGAACCCACGACCAAGGGATTATGAGTCCCCTGCTCTGACCAACTGAGCTACCGCCCCAACATCGGAATGAACCATCAATTCCCCGCCACTGGCGGGATTCGGTGAAACATCCCCAGCCATCCTAATGGATTCCCCCGCGGCTTTTCATCTTTCCCTGCCAAAAACCCATGGCCAGCACCGATATTAGGGAAGGAAGTCCTCGGCCACGGCACCGCGGTAGATCGCCTCGAAGGTATCCATGGTCTTGCTGTGGCTGTGCACAGAGACCTTTGCGTGCCCGGCCTTGCCCATGACGGCTCGTTCCTCGGGTGCCAGCGCAAGGATCGAGTCCAGCTTGGCAGCCAGTTCGGCGCGGTCCCCCGGTTCGAACAGGTGCCCGTTGACCCCGTCATCGACCAGGTGCGGCAACGCCATCGCGTTGGCCAGCACCACGGGCTTGGAGGCAGACAGGGCTTCCAATGTCACCAGGGACTGGAGTTCCGCGGTGCCGGGCTGGCAAAACACGTCGCAGCGCAGGTAGGCGCTGCGGAGTTCCTCGTCATCGACGTGGCCAAGGAAGTGCACGCGGCTCGCAACCCCGTTTTCCCGGGCCAGCTTTTCCAGCGGGCCCCGCTGTTCGCCGCCGCCAATGACTTCCAGGTGGGCGTCGGGCACGGTCTTCATCAGCGACAGGGCGTCAATGATTTCATTGACGTTCTTCTCCACCGCCAACCTGCCAACGAACAGGATCGTGGGGTACGGGTTGCGGTCGATCGTCTCCGTGGCCCCGAGTTCATAGTTGCTGGATTCGATGCCGTTGGACAGCGGGAGGACCTTGCCCAAACGCGCATACTGCGTCATGGCCCGGGCCGCCAGCGGGGTCGGCGTGGTGACGACGTTCGCCTTGCCCATGATCTTGCCCATGTCGCGCCAGGAGTTGCGGGCCACGATCCGCTTGAACCACTGGGGGAAGGGCAGGAACGGATCGAGGTTCTCCGGCATGAAGTGGTTGGTCGCAACCGTCCGGATGCCCTGCTTCTTGCCGAAGGCCAGCGCGCCCTGGCCGATCATGTAGTGGCACTGTGCGTGGACGACGTCCGGCTTGATCTCGTTGAGCAGCGCCTTGATTTCCGGGTTCACTTCCCAGGGGAAACAAATGCGGAAGTACTCGTGGGTCGGCACCGCATGCGAGCGCAACCGGTGGACTGTGGCCTCGGGCAGGACCTCGGTGACCGTGGGTCCCTTGTCCGGCCGGGTGGCCATGACATGCACCTCGTGCCCGCGCTCGGTCATGGCCGTGGCCAACCGGTAGCAAAAGACTGCTGCCCCGTTGACGTCCGGATGATAGGTATCCGCCGCAATCACGATCTTCAATGGTTTCTCGCCCGTCACGGGGTGTGTTCACTCCTTGACATGACCGCATTTCGAGGCCACGGTTGTCGTTTCATTGTCTTGGTTGGGCAATAACAGGGGTTTGTCATCGACTATTTGCCATCGGCAACCCTGGTGCGCCGCTTGGCCTCGGCCTTGCGTTCAAGCACGTCCGGGTGATGGCGCGATAGCGCGATTACCCCAACGATAGCAATGCATCCGGCGCCCACCATGCTAAGCGCCATGGCGGGTTGGACATTGGGATCCAATTCACCCAAGATCACAATCCCGATGGAGATCCCCACGATGGGGTCGATCACCGTCAGCCCGGCAATGACCAGGTCCGGTGGGCCCTTCGAATAGGCATTCTGCACGAAGTAGGAACCCAACAGTCCCGCAACGGCCACGGCTATAAGGGAATACCAGGAAACGTTGGCCAGGAATCGGCCGTTGGGATCAAGCAGGGACACGGATATGGTGCGCACCAACACCGCCACGAACCCGAAAAGGACCCCGGCGCCCAGGATGTAGAAGAACGCTCCAAGCCGATGCGGCAACAGCACCACCGCTCCACCGAATACGGCCACGGCGATCGCCAGGATCAATATGGTGACCAACTCCTGGCCACTGGTGATCCGGTGTTCCTCGGCGCTGACCTCGATGGCCAGGAAGACGAACGCCGCGCTGCCCACCATGCAGGCAGTGATCGCCAGGATCGTGGGCCGGTTCATCTTGATGTGGTGCTCGCGGGCATTGACCACCGTGGTGATGACCAGCGCAATCGCACCAATGGGTTGGACCACCGTCAACGGTGCGCTTGCCAAGGCATACACATTCAGGCTCATCCCCATGGCGAGCAAAAGCAGCCCGAACACCCAGCGGGGCGACCTGAAAAGTCGGAGCAGCCCCCATCCTGTGACGTCCAGTCCGCCGGCGCTGGCACGCACCGCGCTCGATTGCCGCTGCGTTCCAAATGCCAGAAAGAACGCCCCGGCGATCGCGGCCGTGACCGCTAGCCAGACCATTCAGTTCCCGACCTGAGAGCCTTGGCCTTGCGCCGGGCCAGTAGGAAATACTGCACCGCCGCAATCACGTGGAGAACGCAGGCCAGTGCCAAGGCCCAGGTCGCGATGTCGCCCAGGATTGTTCCCCTGCCCCAGTTGGTGTTCCCCAGGAGCAACAACGGGGTTCCGACCAATAGCAGAGCGGTACGGAATTTCCCAAGGTTGCTGACCGGCAGGTTGGGGTTGCCATGAAAGAGCACCCACGCGTTGATGATCAATACGGCATCGGGAATCACAATGGAGAACACCAGCCAAGCAGGGGCGATCCCGGTGGCGACAAAGGTCGTGGCGATGACAATCAGGGCCACCCTGTCGGCGACGGGGTCCAGCCATTTGCCAACGGTGGATATCTGGTCGAGGCGCCGGGCAGCAAAGCCATCGATCCAGTCGGAGGAACCGAGGATTGCCAAGGTGAGTGTCGCCCAGCCGTAGTGCATGGTCAGCGTCTGCCAGACAAAGAGCGGTACCAGCAGGAATCTGAGGACAGTTATCAGGTTCGGAACCGTCCAGAATGTGGTGAGCTCGCGGTATTCAAAATTGTCGCGTGTTCCCGCTCCAAAGATGCGCATGCCCTCCTCTTTCATGGTCTGTTCCGGGGTCCGGGGCTGGTGGGCTAATCAAGGGCATTTGTTTTCCTCAGGTGTCGCTCGTCCTGCTTCGAAACTGCTGCAGGAACGGCGTCCGGGGGTGGAACGGTTCAGGAATTTCAGCCTGACCGCACCGGGGCATTGCCTACTTGCGCACCAACTTGCGCAGGAAAACAAAGAACATCGTCACCGATCCGGCCATGATGGCCAACGGCCGCCACCGTTCGCGCAGGGCCTCCTTGGCATTGTCGCCTTCGAGACCGCTGAGCGAGGCAAGCTTTCCGGTTGCCCGTTCCGCCCCTTCGGAGAATTTTTCCGAAGCGGTGTCCGCCAGGTGCCTGGCCTTGCCGGCGGCCTTGGTCACCGCATCGCCGGCGGCCTGCCCGGCGTCCGAGAACTTTTCTCCCAGATGAAGGGGAGCCTCAAGTTTTTGTCCCAGGCCATCGCGATGCAGGGCAATCTCCTCGCGACGTTCACGGGTACGGATGATCAACTCGTTGTGCGTGGGCTTCTCGGCCTTTGCCTCGTGGGCATCGTCCTTCTTGGCGTCCTTCTCATCCTTCTTCTTCGATGGCTTCGGCTCATCGAGCGTCGAAACATCGAAGGCGCTGCCGTCCTTGACCACCCCGAGGTCGTGCCGGATTCCCCGGATCGCTTCCTCCGGCACCAGCGGCATGGACTTCTTGATCTTGAAGAAGGCGAATGCCGCAAAGATTAGTGCAAGGACCAGGAAGCCGGCCGCCACGAGCAGCGCTGCCAGCCACGGATCGATGACGGTACCGATGCCCATGATCAGGGCCACGGCCAAGGCAATCACCATCAAGCCAAGCAATGCCAGCGCCACGATTCCGGCGCCTGCCGCAATGCCGACGCTGATGCCCTTTGACTTGAGGACGATGGCGGCAATGCGCGCTTCGTCAGCCAATTGGTTTGGAATCAGGTGGCTTAGTCCGCCCACCTGTCCCTTGATGGTTCGTGGCGTTGACTGGTATTGGGTTCCAGTCGATTCCGATCCAGACATGGTGTCTCCATTTCATGCGGCCTAGGCCCGGCCCGCTCCACCCAAAACTATCACCCGGACGTGCCTAAACGGCTCAACCTGAAGAGGTACACCCAGGGTATGAGATCGCGTGAAGACAAGAAAACCCCGCCCTCCAATGGAGAACGGGGTTTCTCATGTACGCTCCTCCGACTGGACTTGAACCAGTAACCCTTCGATTAACAGTCGAATGCTCTGCCAATTGAGCTACGGAGGAATGAAGCAGGTAAAACACTACCAGAGCCCCGATTGGAAACCCAAATCGGAATCGCCCCATGCGCCCCTTTCGCCCCCAACCACGGGGGCGGCCGCCGCTACCGCTGGCGTTGGACCCGGCCCTCGTCCCAGACCGGTTCCGCGGACTCATAGACCTTCCCGTCGGAGCCGAACACCAGGAACCTGTCAAAGGAGCGGGCGAACCAGCGGTCGTGGGTCACGGCCAGCACGGTTCCCACGAACGATTCGATGGCACGTTCCAGGGCCTCCCCCGAGTGCAGGTCGAGGTTGTCGGTGGGTTCATCGAGCAGCAGCAGCGTTGCGCCCGAGAGCTGCAGCAGCAGGATCTGGAAACGTGCCTGCTGTCCGCCGGAGAGGGAATCGTATTTCTGCTCCGCCTGGCCGGCCAGGCCGTAGCCGTCGAGCGCCCCGGAGGCTGCCTCCCGGGCCATGCCCGAGCGGTGTTCGTCGCCCCGGTGCAGGATATCCAGCAGTGTCCGGCCCATGAGGTCGGGTCGGCTGTGGGTCTGGGCAAAGAAGCCGGGGCGGATGCGCGCACCGAGCTTCACGGTTCCGTTGTGCGGGACCTCGGCGATCTCGACCTCCGAGACGGGCAGGTGTTCGCGTTCCGGGTCCGTTCCCCCGGCCGCCAGCAGCCGCAGGAAGTGGGACTTGCCCGAACCGTTTGATCCCAGGATCGCCACGCGGTCCCCAAACCAAATCTCGTTGCTGAAGGGCTTCATCAGGCCCGTGAGTTCAAGTTTCTCGGCCACGATCGCGCGCTTGGCGGTTCGGCCGCCCTTGAGCCGCATGTTGACGTTCTGCTCCAACGGGATGGCCTGGGGCGGGCCCGCCTCGAGGAACTTCGCAAGGCGGGTTTGCGCGGCGTGGTACCTGTTGGCCATGTCGGAGCGGAAGGCCGCCTTGTTCTTGTACATGTTCACCAGCTCCTTGAGCTTGGCGTGTTCCTCGTCCCAGCGCTTGCGCAGTTCCTCAAAGCGCTCGTTGCGTTCGCGCCGTGCTTCCACATAGGAGCCGAACGCCCCGCCGTGGATCCACGCGGTGGCCCCGGAGTGGCCGGGCTCGAGGGTGACGATGCGGTTCGCTGCGTTGTTCAGCAATTCTCGGTCGTGGCTGATGAACAGGACGGTTTTCGGCGAGTCGTTGAGCATCGCCTCGAGCCAGCGCTTGCCTGGGACGTCGAGGTAGTTGTCCGGCTCGTCGAGCAGCAGCAACTCGTCGGGACCTTCGAAGAGGGCCTCGAGCACCAGGCGCTTTTGCTCTCCGCCGGAGAGCGTCGAGGCAAGGCGGTGGGCGGCGCGGTCGAAGGGCACCCCGAGGGCCGCCATGCAGACCTTGTCCCACGCGGTTTCCAGTTCGTAGCCGCCGGCGTCCCCCCAGTCGATGATGGCCTGGGCGTAGCGCATCTGGACCTTTTCGTCGTCGGACTCCATCATCAGCAGCTCGGTCTCGTCCACGGCCTTCGCCGCAGCCGCCAGGTCCGCCGAGGCGGTGGAGACCAGCAGGTCGCGCACGGTGGATTCGTCGCGCACCTGGCCAACGAACTGCCGCATGATGCCCATGCCGCCGGAACGGCTGACCGCACCTTCATCCGATTTGAGGTCGCCGGCGATGATCTTGAAAAGCGTCGTCTTTCCTGCCCCGTTGGGGCCGATGAGAGCAGTCTTGGATCCCGAGGTGACCTTGAACGTCACGCCGCCCAGGAGCTGGGTTCCGTCGGAGAGGAAGTAATGGATGTCGGATACGTCGATATGAGCCACCGTCCCATCCTACTGACCTCCCGGCGCGGTCTCCCCACCGTCTCGCGCAGGGCCGGGCGGCGCCTCATTGCCGGAGCACGGGACCAATCACCAGCAGCCGCCGGTCGCGCACCCAAACGGCGCCGGTGCTTCGATGCTCCGCGGCGGTCGCGAAACGGTAGCGATAGGTCAGCACGCGCACGAAGCGCGGCGGCCTTCCGGAGAACGGGTCATGGCGCAACAACGCCAGGGTCCGGGCGTCGGCCTCCAAAAGCCTGGACAGCAGCGCGTGGAACCAGCGCTGGTGGATGGAGTCAAAGGGCAGGAACCACATCATCCAGTCCAGGCGCAGGTGGTAGGGCGCGAATTGGCGCGGCCGGCGGTCCACGTCCCCCGGTTTCCCCTTGAACCCGTATTCCCGCCAGGACGCTTCGTCGGGAGCCTCGTCCTCGGTGCCCTCGATGACGACCTCGATCCGTTCCCGGGTCACCGTGCCGAACGCACCATAGGCATTGCCCAATTGCCACCGGTTAAAGGATGCATTCATGCGCTGGTGTGGGGAGAACAGGTTGCGCAGCGCCGGAATCGAAGCCACGGCCAAGAGCACCGTGCCGGCCAGCACCACCACCGTCCACCACACCGGAGCCTCGGCGGTCGGCACACCTTCCGGTGGTAGCCAGGGAATGATCCGGTGCAGCACCGGATCACTGACCCGGCAGAAGGCCAGCACAATGGTGATCCAGTTCAACCAGGCGAAGTTGCCGGTCGCCACCAGCCAGAGCTGTGTGGCAATGACAATGCCGGCGGCGATGGAGGCGATCGGCTGGGGCGCAAACAGAAGGAACGGAACCACCAATTGTGCCCCGTGGTTTCCCGCCGTCTCGCAGCGATGCCACCATCGCGGGGCCAAGTGCGCCAGGCGGCTGAACGGTCCGGGCATTGGCTGGGTCTGGTGGTGGTAGTACATGGCCGTGAGGTTGCGCCAGGCCTGATCGCCACGCCACTTGATCATGCCTGCCCCGAATTCCAACCGGAACACCAGCCAAGCAATCAGCAGCAGGATGGTTTGCGGCGGCGGGACCTGCCGGGAACCGAGCAGGCCCACGGTGAACCCGGCCTCGAGCAAAAGCATTTCCCAGCCGAAACCGTAGAAGATCTGTCCGACATTGACGATCGACATGTACAGGCCCCACAGCGCCAGGAATCCGGCCAAGGGCAGCCAAGGGGGCCCCATTTGGGGAAGACTGAGGACCAGCACCCCCGACATGACGCACCCGGCGATACACACGGTCGACAGTTTCCTGTCCGAGTACCCCATCCGGCTGAACAGCGACGGTCCACGGGCACCGCGGCCGCGCAGCAGCCGGGGCACGGGAAGCAATCCGTGCTCGCCGGCGAGGGCGCGGAACTGGTTCAGCGTGGAAATGAAGGCGATCAGGTAGATCAACGCGACGCCGCGTTGCAGGATTTCCCGGGCCATGCCGTAGTCGGTAGCCGCCAGCCATTCCATGGAACCAGACTAGATTCACCGGGACTGTACGACCATGCCGGAGGGAACCGGTTTCCGGCATTCTCGCCGAGCCGGTCACCGACATTCGGCGAAGCAGGCAGTTCTCGAGGGGGTTTCCCGTTCGCCTGTAGGACAGCGCGATGAATGCCTGGCCGCCATGTCGAGGGCGGGAGCGGCCCCGGCTGCCCGGGCACCTTCTAAATGCAAAAGAATCCGCATTTTCTTTGAAGAAAATACGGATTCCTTTGATTTGGCTCCTCCGACTGGACTTGAACCAGTAACCCTTCGATTAACAGTCGAATGCTCTGCCAATTGAGCTACGGAGGAATGCAACGAGAAATACTCTACACAAGGTTCCGGGAAAACAAAAATCGTCCCGGACCCGTACCGCGCTTAGTCCTGGCGCAGCGCCCTGCGGCGCAATTCCAGCTCCAAAAGCTCCCGATTGATGCGCTGGAAGCCCTCCGGATCGCCCGCGGGATCCATGCGTTGCAGCTCCCCCATCTTCTCTGCCTTCAGGTGTGTGATTTGCAACTCGAAAAGGCGATTGATGATGTCGTTGCAATAGCGCAGCAATGCCTCGTTGCTGTTGGCCGGCAACGGAGTCACTGCCAGCTCGGAAACGAATGAGCGCAGCGGTTCGGGGACTTCCTGGCGGATGGCCTCGACCCACTGTGACGGGGTGGCGCCGGCCAGCCCGGCGGCGCGGACGGCATCGTGGACCGCGGCGTGGGCAGGTGCCATGAACCGGGCATCGTAGAATGCCTGCCACTGTTCGGGTGTCAGCTGCGCCGGCTGCTGCAGCACAACCTCGAGCGCCTCGCGCTCCATTCGTGAGACCGGGTCGCGCGGATCGGGACGGGAGTAGACGGGGGCGGCAGGCTGCTCCGGTGCCGCATGGCCGGCGTTGCCGTGGACAGGTTCCGCCGACTTGGGCATCCGGTTGCGGCGCACCGAGGCCCCCACGGCGCGGTTGACGTCCTCCATGTCCATGCCCAGCCACCCGGCCAGTTCACGGGCGTAGGCCGGGCGAATGGCCGAATCGCGGATCTCCGCCACGATGGGGGCACTGACGCGCAGCGCCTGAACCCGCCCCTCGACGGTGTTGAGGTTGAAGTTCTTCAGGCCGGCCTTGATGGCAAACTCGAAGAGCGGGCGCTTGGAGTCGATGAGCTCGCGCACCGCCTCCGGGCCACGGGTCTGGCGCAGGTCGCACGGGTCCGCCCCGCTCGGCTCCACCGCGACGTAGGTTTGGGCAATGAACTTTTGGTCTTCCTCAAAGGCCCGCAGGGCGGCCTTCTGGCCGGCGGCGTCGCCGTCGAAGGTGAAGACCACCTCGCCGCCGGATCCGTCGTCGCGCAACAGCCGGCGGGCAATCTTGATGTGGTCCGCGCCAAAGGCGGTGCCGCAGGTTGCCACCGCGGTCCCGATGCCCGACAGGTGGCAGGCCATCACATCGGTGTAGCCCTCGACGACGACCAACTGGCGGGTCTTGGTGATTTCCTTCTTGGCCAGGTCGACCCCGTAAAGGACCTGGGACTTCTTGTAGAGCTGGGTCTCGGGGGTGTTCAGGTACTTGGGGCCCTGGTCGTCCTCGTAGAGCTTGCGCGCACCGAACCCGATGGTGGCACCGGTGAGGTCGCGGATGGGCCAGATCAACCGGCCGCGGAACCTGTCGTAGATCCCGCGGTTGCCCTCGGAAAAGATGCCGGTGAGCTTGAGTTCCTCGTCGTGGAAGCCGCGGCCACGCAAGTGCTTGAGCAGGGCGTCCCAGCCCTGGGGTGCGTAGCCGACGCCGAAGTGCGCGGCGGCCTCCGCATCGAAGTCGCGCTCGGAGAGGAACTTCCGGGCGGTTTCGGCACCGGGGGTGGTGAGCTGCTCGCGGAAGAACTCCTCGGAGATCTTGTGCGCGTCGAGCAGGCGCTGGCGGCGGCCGGTGTCCTCGCGGCGCGGGCCGGTGCCGCCGTCTTCGTAGTGAAGCTCGACGCCGACGCGGGCGGCCAGCTGTTCGACGGTCTCGGAGAAGGTGCCGTGGTCCATCTTCTGCATGAAGGCGATCACGTCGCCGGACTCGCCGCAGCCAAAGCAGTGGAAGGAGCCGACCTGCGGGCGCACGTGGAAGGACGGGGAACGCTCGTCGTGGAAGGGGCACAGGCCCTTCCACGAGCCGACACCGGCGGATTTCAGCGTCACATACCCGTCGATGACTTCCTTGATGTCCGTGCGGTTGCGGACTTCGTCGATATCTTCACGCTTAATCAGGCCTGCCATACCACCCAGTCTAGTGACGAAACGGGAGCGCATGCGCCGTTTCGCCGCGGGGTGTGGATCGGGCGGCGGAGCTAGAAGAGGCGTTCGTTGAAGCTCTTGCCCAGCACCAGGGTGGCGTGCCATTCGATGGCCGAGGCGTCGGTGAGCGAGGCCACCTGGTCGATGACGGTGCGCAGCCGCCCCGCGTCATCGGCGGCGTCGCGCCAGTCCGCGGCGAAGAGCGGCTCGAGGTACTTGTCCCCGGTCTCGGCCAGCAGGGTCACCAGCTCGCCCAGGATCTCGTTTTGCCGCGCGTAGATGGGCTTGCGCTCGTCGCTGGTCATCACGTAGGCGGTGGCCAGGCCCTTCATCGCGGCGATCTCGTGCTCGGTGGACTCGGGGACGATGAGCGCCGCGTTGAAGCGGGTCAGTTCCCCGGGCCCGAACTGCTCGCGGGTCGCGTCGATGGCGGATTGGCAGAAGCGCCCGATGAACTGGCTGGTCATGTCCTTCAGCGCCGCCATGGAACGGCGCGAGCCGTCGGCGTGCGGCACCCATTCGTTGGTGGCCTCGAGGCGGGAGAAGGCGGCATCGATGACGTCGTCCTCCACGTGTGGCAAGTACCACTGCCGGGTGAAGGTGATGGCCCTGGCGCGCTCGGCCTTGTCCTTGATCCATCGCAGCTGGAAGCGCCCGGCGTTGATCGCGTCCTCCACGTCGTGCACCGAGTAGGAGATGTCGTCGGCCAGGTCCATGACCTGGGCCTCGATGCAGGTCTGCCGCGGCCGGGCGCCGGAGCCGGCGCGCAGCCAGTCAAAGACCGGGGCGTCATCGACGTAGACGCCGAATTTCTTGGTCTTCTTGCCGTTCTTTTCCGGGGCGTCGGCCCGCAGCCACGGGTACTTGCAGGCGGCATCCAGCGAGGCGCGGGTGAGGTTCAGCCCGGCGGAGGCACCGGTGTGCCGGAAGGTCTTGGTCTCGATACGGGTGAGCAGGCGCAGGGTCTGCGCGTTGCCCTCGAAGCCGCCGATGTCGCCGGCTAGTTCGTTGAGCGTGTTCTCCCCGTTGTGCCCGAACGGCGGGTGTCCCAGGTCGTGGGCCAGGCAGGCGGTGTCAACCACGTCCGGGTCGCAACCCAGGGTGGCGCCGAGCTCGCGGCCCACCTGGGCCACCTCCAGGGAATGGGTGAGCCGGGTGCGCACGAAGTCGTCGGAGGACGGGGCCACAACCTGGGTCTTGGCGCCCAGCCGGCGCAGCGCCGAGGAATGGAGCACCCGGGCGCGGTCGCGCTCGAACGCGGTCCGGTACGCCTTCTTGGGCGGTTCGGGTACCCAGCGATCCTGGTCCGCCTCGGTGTATCCGGGAATCTGCAACATTGGGCTCCTTAGCCGCCGGAAACGTCTAGTTCGGCCGCGGAAATCATGGCCTTGTGCTTTTCGTCCATCTCGCGCGTGGCAAGCCAGCCGTCGGGCAGGTGCGTCTTCTTCGGGGAGCCGGCGCGTCCGCGCTGGCCCTCGGCGTCCTTGCCCGGGTACGGCATGGAGAGGTCCAGCTGGGCCAGCAGCTCGCGCAGCACCTCGAGGGTGGGCACCTGGGCCAGGGCGGAGCGGATGTCCCCGCCGACCGGGTAGCCCTTGAAGTACCAGGCCATGTGCTTGCGGATGTCGCGCAGGCCCTTGAACTCGTCCTCGAAGTACTCGGTGAGCAGTTCCGCGTGGCGGTAGACGGTCTCGGCGACCTTGGCCAGTCCGGGGGTGTAGCGCGTGTCGGTGCCCTCGAAGGCAGCCTGCAGGTCCCCGAAGAGCCAGGGCCGTCCCATGCAACCGCGGCCCACGACGATGCCGTCGACGCCGGTCTGCTTGACCATCGCCACCGCGTCCTCGGCGCTCCAGATATCTCCGTTGCCCAGCACCGGCATGTCCGGCAGGGACTCGCGCAGCTTGGCAATCGCGTCCCAGTCGGCCTTGCCGGAGTAGTACTGGCTGGCGGTGCGCCCGTGCAGGGCGACGGCCGCGACGCCGTGGTCGCGGGCGATCTTGCCCGATTCAATGTAGGTGAGGTGGTCCTCGTTGATGCCCTTGCGCATCTTGATGGTCAAGGGCACGTCCCCGCGGGCGGCCTCGGTGGTGGCCGCCTTGATGATGGAGGTGAAGAGGTCGGTCTTCCAGGGCAGCGCCGCTCCCCCGCCCTTGCGGGTGACCTTGGGCACCGGGCAGCCGAAGTTCAGGTCAATGTGGTCCGCGCGGTCTTCCTCGACGATCAGGCGCACGGCGGCACCAACGGTCTTGGGGTCCACGCCGTAGAGCTGCACCGAGCGCAGTTCCTCATCCGGATCATGGGAGATGATGCGCATGGACTCGGCGTTGCGCTCCACCAGGGCCCGGGAGGTGACCATCTCGGTGACGTACACCCCGCCGCCGTATTCGCGGCAGAGCCGGCGGAAGGCCTTGTTGGTGATGCCTGCCATGGGGGCAAGGATCACCGGGGTGTCAATGGTGTGCTTGCCCAGCTGGAGCGGGGGCAGCTCAAGTTTCGCCGTCGAGGGCGCGCCGGTCTGGGTTACGTCGGAAATTGCAGTCACTAACCCATTCTCTCAAATAGATCCAAATCCGTGGCGGCCGGGGGCCAACTTGTGCATCACACCGGGAATGGCACCAGGCGCAGCCGTGCAGCATCGTGGGCGGCTGGACTTGAAGGCGGCCAAGAGGATCGTCTCCTCGGAGGCGAAGCTGGAGACCCGTCAGCTCTGGTCGGCGGCCGGCGCGATGTGCCTCGTCCTCCTGCCGGTGGCCGCGGTCGTGTGCGCCGCCGTCGCGCGGCGAAACTCACTTCGCCCGTCGATAGTGCACGGCGATTGCGCCGTTGCCCAGCGGCTGCGCCGAGATCAGCTCGAGGCGTCGGGTGCCGGGCAGCCCGCCCTGGTACAGGGTCGGGCCGTGGCCGGCGATCATGGGATGGACGAGGAACTTGTACTCGTCGATCAGATCCAGTCGGTCCAGCCCCGTCGCGAGTTTGCCGCTTCCGACGAGCACTCCCCCGGGGGTCCGATCCTTGAGCTCCTGCACCGACGTGCGCAGATCGCCGGCGACGTGGTGGCTGTTGGCCCACGGGAAGTCGCTTCGCGTCGAGGACACAACGTACTTCGGCTTGGCCTCCAGCTTGAGCGCCCACTCGCGCATCGCCGGCGGCGCACCGACGTCGCCGCGGGCGACCGCCGGCCAATGGCTCTCCATCATCTCGTAGGTGGTGCGGCCCCAGAGCATTGCGCCGCTCTCGTCCAGCAGGCGAGTGTAGTGGGCGTGCGTCTCGTCGTCGGCAATACCCTCCTCGTGGTCTACGCAACCATCCAGGGTGAGGTTGATGATGAACGTTAGAAGGCCCATGCGACGATTCCTCCTCTGCCATCGGCTCCCGCCACGAACGCAGCGGGCCGTTATGCACACGGCGTGTACATCGACCGTAGAAGTGGCATGTGTCACGCGTCAAGGAGGTCGGGGCGCGGCGCGAGGCGGAGGCGCAGACGCAATACGTCCGTGGGAGGCCACGCGCAGGACCCTGCGCGCAAGGCCCCTCCGCCCCGGCAAGGCCTCCTGACCGCCCTCGTCGCCACCGCATGCTATGGATCACAATTTTGCACCTTCTCAACAGGGCGCAAAAGCAAGGAATTCGAGAAATACCTTTACCAACAAGAGTGGGCCGTGTCACACTATGGTTGTTATCCATAACATATCTGTACGGTTTGGCACCGCGCTGGGTGGGGACGTCGTGTGGGCCTGGATCGCTCGCAACTAACAAGGAGCACGATGCGAAGTTCACCACGCAAGACTCGAAGAGCCATCAGCCTCACGGCAATCGGAGCCCTCACGGCGTCCGCACTGGTCCCCCTCGGGATGGCCGGCGCGAGCGCCATGCCCGAAGCACCCGAGGGGGCAACGGGCACCATTTCCTCACCCGAACTCAAGGTCACGGTCTCCCGCGACTTCCCGCAGGTGCTCAGGTACACCGATGCCTCGACCTCGGCATCCCTTGAGGCAAGCACCAAGGCGATCGATGCAATCAAGGTCAACGGCGAGACCCACAAGGTCGTGGTGACCTCGGAGCCGGTGGACGGCTCGGCGATGGACTACCGCCTCACCGTTCCCGGCATTCCCGGTGCCGCCATCGACGCACGGATCAGCGTCGAGGACTCCGTCATGACCTTCCGCGTCACCGGCATCAAGGACGGCACCGACACCAAGGTCCGCACCCTGGGCATCCCCGGGAACAATCTGGTCAGCGTGTCCTCGGCCGGCGCCGGCGCCCAGGTCGCCACCGCCAACATCTCCGTGGACCGCGCGAAGTCCGGTGACACCTTCACGAACGTCACGGACTCCACGCCCGTCGACGCCGAACCACGCGGGTCGGCATTCGCGCTGGCCAACTCCGGCGATCTCGCCGCCGCGCTCGAGTCGAACTCGCTGCACGACACCTCGGCGGGCCCCGGCTACCGCAGCCAGGGCCGCTTCGAGCGCCAGGCCGTGAAGGACGGCGAGCATGTGCGCGTGGGCATCTCCAGCGGCGACTGGCTCTACCGCGCCAACGAATCGAACGAGACCGAGGAGTTGCCGTGGTCCAAGGTGAAGATCACCGCCGACGCCAACGGCGATCACACCGTCAACTGGCAGGACGCGGCCATCGCGTTGCGCGACATTGCGGTGCTCCCCCACAAGGGCGGCGACGTCAAGGACAAGGTGGTGCAGCGGATCCCGTTCAACTTCGCCTCCCAGGCCACGCACCCGTTCCTGCGCACGCTCGATGACACCAAGCGCATCGCGCTGGCCACCGACGGGCTGGGCCAGTCTGCCATCCTCAAGGGGTTCGGCAGCGAGGGCCACGACTCGGCCAACACCGACTTCGCCGACAACTACAACACCCGCGCCGGAGGACTTGAGGACCTGAACCAGCTCCTGAAGGCCAGCAAGAAGTGGAACGCCTCCTACGGCGTGCACATCAACCAGACCGAGGCCTACCCCGAATCGAAGTTCTTCTCCGAGGACCTCGTGGACCCGAAGGCCAAGGGCTGGAGCTGGCTGGACCAGTCGTACTACATCAACCAGCGAAAGGACATCCTCACCGGAAACCTGGCCGAGCGCATCAAGAAGTTCCGCGAGCAGACCGACGAGAACCTGGACATGGTCTACGTCGACGTCTACTACCAGTACGGCTGGCTGGCCGACCGCCTGCAGAAGGAACTGGTCAAGAACGGCTTCCGCGTCAGCTCCGAGTGGGCCTATTCGCTGGACAGGCACAACACCTGGTCGCACTGGGCCACGGACGAGAACTACGGCGGATCCAACAACAAGGGCGTCAACTCGGAGATCATCCGCTTTGCACTCAATTCGCAGAAGGACACCTGGAACCCGCACCCGCTGCTGGGCAACGCGAACATCGTCGAATGGGAAGGCTGGACGGGGCAGACCGACTACAACGCCTTCTACCAAAACATCTGGAAGAAGAACCTTCCGGCCAAGTACCTGCAGCAGCAGGAGATCATGAAGTGGGAAAAGGACCGGATCGACCTCACCGGCGGCGTGACCGTCACCGGCACCTCGGCGGCCGAAAGGGTCATCACCGACTCGGGAACCGAGGTCCTGCGCGGGGACACCTACCTGCTGCCCTGGGCCGCCGACGGCACCTACGAGGCCGACACGAGCGAACCTTCCAAGTTCTACCACTACAGCGCCAAGGGCGGCACCAGCACCTGGACGCTGCCCGAACGCTTCCGCCAGAACGGCGACTACAAGCTGTACCGACTCACCGACACCGGGCGCGAACTGGCGGGCGAGCCGACGGCGCGCCGGGGCAAGCTCACCCTGACCGCCAAGGCCGGGCAACCCTACGTGCTGGTCGGCGACGACCGGCCGGTCCTGCCCCAGGCCCCGGGCTTCGGCCAGGGCACCCCCGTCGCCGACCCCGGCTTCAACGCCGCCACCCTCACGGCCTGGAACCCCTCCGGCGCCGCCGCCACCGAACGCAACGCCAAGGGCCACCGCTACGCCGTCCTGGGCGAGGGCCCCGCGGCGATCACCCAGCGGCTGGGCGAGCTGAAACCGGGAACCTACTCGGTCAGCGCCTGGGTCGAGGTGGAGCAGGGACAAACGCGCGAGACGACCCTCTCCGTCACGGGCGAGGACATGCAATCGGCATCCAACACCATCTCCAGCTCCCGGGCCACCAACTACGTCGCCGCGGATGAAAAGCACGGCACCAACTTCCAGCGGCTGCGCGTGCTCGTGGACGTGAAGGCAACGGGCAACCCCACGCTGCGGATCTCCGCCGGGCAGGGTGCAGCCAAGGTGCGCATCGACGACGTGCGGGTCGTTTCAACCTCCAAGGTCCCCACCAGCGGCGTGATCTCTGAGGACTTCGAGGACATCGACCAGGGCTGGGGGCCGTTCGTGAAGGGCAACGCCGGCGGGTCCACCGACCCCCGCACCCACCTGGCCGAACTCAACGCCCCCTACACGCAGTCCGGCTGGAACGGGAAGAAGACCGACGACGTCATCGACGGCAGCTGGTCGCTGAAGTCCCATGCCGAGAACAAGGCGCCGGGCGGGGGCCCGGGCCTGGTGTACCGGACCAGCAACTACACGCTCCCGCTGAAGCCAGGCCACGAGTACCGGGTCAGCTTCGACTACCAGAACGCGCTGGCCGGCGAATACAACTGGGTCGGCGGCTATGCCGCGGCCAGCGGCACGGTCAAGACCCAGACCACCGCCCTGCCCAGCCAGCTGGAGACCGCCCGCTTCCAGGACACCATCGTCGCCGGCGGTTGCGGCGACACCTGGGTGGGCCTGGAACGGGTCGGCGGCAGCTCGGAGGCCGACTTCTCGCTGGACAACCTGCTCATCGAGGACCTCGGCGAGGCGGCAGGCATCCCCGCCTGCGCGCAGGTCGGCGTCGCGCTTCAGGGAGACGTGATCAAGCAGGACCAGGAGAACACGTTCACCACGACGTTCACCAGCGACGAGCCGGCGGACATCAAGGACCTCGAGGTGGGACTCGAACTCCCCGAGGGCTGGACCGCCACCGCCCGGGACGCGGCGTCCGCGCACACGCTGGCACCGGGTGCGACGCTGAAGACCACCTGGAAGGTGGTTCCCCCGGCATCCGCCGACGGCGACTACACCGTCGGCACGCGGGCGACCTACACCACCACCGCCGACCCGGTGGGGGCGCGCACCGTGTCCGACAACGTGTCCGTGTACACGCTGCCGGCACCTCCCTCAGGCACCGTCTACGCCAGCGACCACCAGTGGGTCAGCGCCGAGAACGGCTGGGGCCCGGTGGAGAAGGACAGGGCCAACGGCGAAAACGGGCAGGGCGACGGTCCTGCCCTGACACTCAACGGCGTCGTCTACGCCAAGGGCCTGGGTGCCCACGCACCGAGCACCGTGCGCTACTTCACGGGCGGAAAGTGCTCATCCTTCACCGCCGACGTCGGCATCGACGACGCGCAGAAGACCCTGGGCTCGGTCGGCTTCACCGTGCTGGCCGACGGCAAGTCAGTCGCCGCCTCCCCGGTGATGCGCGCCAGCAGTGCGACCCACGCGCTGAGCGCCGACATCACCGGGGCGCAGTACGTGGACCTGGTGGCCGACGTTGCCGGTGACGGCAACGGGAACGACCACGCCGACTGGGCCGACGCGAAGTTCACCTGCTCGTAGGCACCCACCTGCCAAACGCCGATGGCGCCGGATGCCCCCGTAAAACGGGGGCATCCGGCGCCATCGGCGTTGTTGCGGTGCGGCTACGCGGTGGCCACGATGTGCGTGGTCGCGATGACGGTGGCCTGGCCGGCGGCGACCAGGATGTCGATGAGCGAGGAGAGCACGGGCATGGAGCCGTCGACCTCCAGCTTCACCGGGTGCTGGTGCGCCAGCATGGCCAGCATCCCGCGGATGGGCTCCGCGGACTCGTCCTGGCTGAGTTCCGGGTTCCAGCCCAGCAGCACGTCCGCCGGCGCATCGGCGCGCGCCGGGGTGTAGCTGATGGCAAAGGTCAGGATCTTCCCGCCCTGCGCCTTGGGCCTGTCGCGCAGCACGATCACGCCCTGGGCGCCGGTGGCGTCGTCGAGCAACATCTTCTGCGCACTGCCGAGGGTCATGTTGGCCGGATCCCACTCGTGGGTCGAGTTGTAGAAGTCCATGACCAGGCGGGTCAGCTCCACGCTGCCGGTGGCGATGTCGTCCAGGGTCAGCCCGTCGTCATGGAAAACCGGCAGCTGCAGGCCGCCGGGCTCCACCACGACGTCGCGGGCGACCTGGATTTCCGCCATGCCCAGCGACGCGCAGAACCCGGCGGCCGTGGCCGCATCGGTTCCGGGCGTCACAGTGTAGCGGGCCTTGAGCTCGGCGGGTTGCCCTGCAGGGACCAGGGCGCGCAAGCGTGCCACCAGTTCGGTGCCGACCCCGGTGCGCCGGTGTTCGCGCGCCACCTCGACGTAGAGCCACAGCCGCGTGGGGTGCAGCGTCGAGGCGAACACCACGCCCGCCGCCACGGCGATGCCCTGGTCGGTGGCCACCAGCGCGCGGCTGAACGGCGCGTTGGAATCTTTCCGGAACATCGTGCGGTCCTGGTGGGCGTGCGGGGACGCGGGGTCGCCGAAGATCTCCAGCAGCGCCAGGTCGTCCCCGTCCCGCCAGGGCCGGAATTCGAGTGTCGACATGTTCCTAGGCTCCGTTGAGGCGCTCGGACAGGTAGGTGCGCACCTTGTCCAGTGCCACGCGTTCCTGGGTCATGGTGTCGCGGTCGCGGATGGTCACTGCCTGGTCCTCGAGGGTGTCGAAGTCCACCGTGATGCAGAACGGGGTGCCGATCTCGTCCTGGCGGCGGTAGCGGCGGCCAATGGCACCCGCGTCGTCGAAGTCGATGTTCCAGGTCTTGCGCAGCTCGGCGGCCAGCGCCTTGGCCTTCGGGGACAGGTCCTCGTTGCGCGAGAGCGGAAGCACCGCGGCCTTGACCGGGGCCAGGCGCGGGTCGAGCTTGAGCACGGTGCGCTTGTCCACCCCGCCCTTGGCGTTCGGGGCCTCGTCCTCGACGTAGGCGTCGACCAGGAAGGCCATCATCGAACGGGTCAGGCCGAAGGACGGCTCGATCACGTACGGGGTGTAGCGTTCGCCGGTGGCCTGGTTGAAGTAGCTCAACTCGGTGCCCGAGCCCTTGGAGTGAGACGTCAGGTCGTAGTCGGTGCGGTTGGCGACGCCCATGAGCTCGCCCCACTCCGAGCCCTGGAAGCCGAAGCGGTACTCGAAGTCGATGGTGCCGGCCGAGTAGTGGGCGCGCTCGTCCTCCGGGACGTCGAAGCGGCGCAGGTTCTCCTCGTTGATGCCCAGGTCCAGGAACCAGGCCCAGCAGTCCTCGACCCACTTGTCGAAGAACGCCGGGGCGTCCTCGGGCGCGGTGAAGAACTCGATTTCCATCTGCTCGAACTCGCGGGTGCGGAAGATGAAGTTGCCCGGCGTGATTTCGTTGCGGAACGCCTTGCCGATCTGGCCGATGCCGAACGGGGGCTTCTTGCGCGAAGCGGTGAGCACGTTGTTGAAGTTCACGAAGATGCCCTGGGCGGTTTCCGGGCGCATGTAGGCCATGCCGGCGGCGGTGTCGACCGGGCCCAGGAACGTCTTCATCAGCCCGGAGAACATCTGCGGCTCGGTGAACTGGCCCTTGGTGCCGCAGTCGGGGCAGGCGATTTCGCTCATGCCGTCGACCGGCTTGCGCTTCTTCTTGGCCTCGAAGGCCTCGAGGAGGTGGTCCTGGCGGTGGCGCTTGTGGCAGGAGGTGCACTCGACCAGCGGGTCGGTGAACGTGGCGACGTGGCCCGAGGCCTCCCAGACGGCCTTGGGCAGGATGATGGAGGAGTCGAGTCCCACCATGTCCTCGCGCCCGCGCACGAAGGTCTGCCACCATTCGCGCTTGATGTTTTCCTTCAATTCGGTGCCCAGGGGTCCGTAGTCCCATGCGGAGCGGGATCCGCCGTAGATTTCACCGGCCTGAAAGACGAAGCCGCGCCGCTTGGCGAGGGAGATGACTTGATCGAGCTTGGACTGAGGCGCCATAACAACTCCAATGGTTCACGAGGCCGCTGGTTGCGGTCCGTTGGGCGAAAACATACTCGCCCAGCCTAACGTGTTTGGGTTGTGAAGTTCGAGCGTCCCGGTGGCCCGTGGCCGTGAGGCGGACCACCCCCTGGCTCCCGCCCCGGGTGAGGTCCGGGACCCCTTGGGCGCGGGGGCACCCAGCGAATCCCCGGCAGCGGATCCCCGGCGTCAAGGTCCCTCCGGCGGGCACGGATCAGTCGGCGACCGCCGGAAGGGCATCGAGCGGGTCCAGAAGGGCGCCGCGCATCTCCTCGCCGAGCTTCGGCGGCACGTCGACGTCCACGTCCAGGGCCTGCAGGATCCGGCTGAGGTAGTTCCGGGCCGCCGCCGCCAGTGCGATGTCGACGATTTCCCGGTCGGAGAAGCCGAGATCGCGCAGTCGCCGGCTGTCGGTCTCCCCCATGGCGGCCGAATCGGTACTCAGCCTCACGGCGAAGTCCATCATGGCGACCTCGGCCTCCTCCAGGCCGGCGGTGTGGTAGTCCCTGGCGATGCGCAGCAGTTCCTGCTCATCGAAGTACTTCAGGGACTTGTTTCCGTGGGCCAGCCGGCAGTGCCGGGACCCGATCCCGAGCGCCGCGGCCAGGGTCACCAGTTCGTATCTGCGCATGCCCAGCGAGCCGGCGATCGACCCCTGCAGGGCCTTCCATGCCTCGAAGGCCTCGGGATTGATGGCCAGCACCTTGGTGTGGCTGGGGACGTACCCCAGGGCCGCCCGGTCGGCGGCATACGCGGCGGCGACGGCGCCCTGCGCCTCGCCCTCGCCGGCGGTGTGGAGAATACTCATGGCGTGGCGCCTCCCGGTTCCCATCGACAGGGATTCGGCCGCGCTTCCATGCCCGTTCTCTTTTCCCTGTTGGCGCGATCCTAGGCCAGTCGGGCCCGCAGGTACATGGGGCCGATGCCCCAAATCTCCGGGCATCCTTGTCCGGTCCCCCACCGTCCGGGGACGGCGGCTGCGGCTATTTCCGCGTCCGGCGCATCCTGCCAAAGGGGATCGAGGCCAGCGCGACGGCCGCAAGCGTCAACAGCGTCCCGGCGATCGTCGCACCGTTGACGACGGCTCCGGGGGCGGGGACGACCACGTCGATGAGCAGCGACCCAACGAGTTGGCCGCAGATCATGCCCAATCCGGTCAGCAGCACGCCCAGGTGCTTGACCAGGAACGCCGAAAGCCCGATGAACACGCATCCCAGCGGGCCGCCCAGGTAGTACCACCACTGGGCGGGCAGGGACTCCGGGAGCCCGACCAGCGGCAGGCGCACCAGCAGCAGGAGCGCGAGCATGAGCCCGCCGACGAAGAAGTTCACCAGCGTTGCCGCCACCGGCGTCCCGTAGGCCTGCGCCTGGACGCCGTTGGCCGCGGATTGGAATCCCATGAGGAAGCCCACCACCAGCGGGATGGCCATCGGCAGCAGCAGGACGGCGATGGACGCGGCCGACCCCATCCTGGGGCTCACGGCCCAGATGACGCCGGCAATGGTCAATCCGGCACCGAGCGCGCGGAGCGTGCTGATGCGCCGCCGCCCGCCGGGCCCGAAGCCGATGCCGTCAACCAACAGGGAACCCAGTGTCTGGCCCGTGACGATGGAGACGGTGAACAGGGCGACGCCCAGCAGTGGCACCGTCAGCGTCTGGGAGATCACCACGAAAGCGCCGACGCAGCCGGCTGCCAGGTACCAGAGGGGGAAACGCCTCTCGCGCAGGGCGCGCGGGATCGCCATGGCCCCGGCGCGCGCACCGGGCAACAGCAGCGAGGCGATGGCCAGCACGATCAGTCCGGAGGTGAAGCTGACCAGCGAGGCGGCCACCGGATCCCCCAGCCGGAGCCCCAGGGCGCCGTTGATCCGGCTCTGGATTGGCATCGCCAACCCGGCCACCACGGCGGTCGCCACATAGAGGGGCGCCAGGGAGCGTTTCTTGCGCAGGGCGGGAGCCGGCGATGAAATCATGATGCCTTCCGTGTCTTCCAGCGTGGTTGCCCGTTGGGTTGCCACGAGGCCACCAGGACCGCCACCAGCGTGACCAGCGTTCCGACGATTTCGTTTGCACCCACCAATTCGGGCGAAATGACCAGGTCCATGACGAGGGAGCCGACCAATTGCCCCGTCACCAGCCCCATGCCCAAAAGCAGTGCCCCCAGCCGGGGAACCAGGGTGACACCCGTGACAACGAAGAGGATGCCCAGCGGCCCGGCAAAGTACATCCACCACAGAGGCGCGTGGGAGAACCCGAATGATTCAATCCGCAGCACGGCCGCCAGTGCCATGGCCAGCAGCAACCCGGCAGCGGCGGCCACGTAGTTGATGGCCGTTGCCGTGGTGGTGGAGCCATAGGCCTTCCCGGCACGGCCATTCATGGATTGCTGGAAGCTGACCAAAAGTCCTGCCCCGGCAGCGACGGCCAGGGCAATAAGGGCCCGGGGCGCTTCGGCCGCCTGCGCTCCCGTACCCCAGGCGGCAATCACCGCGCCAATGACCAATAGCCCCGCGCCGAGGAGTCGGATGCGGGTGACCGGCTGCTTCCCGGCCGGGCTGAACCCAATCATGTCGATGACGATGCTCGACAGGGTCCTGGCACCGACAACCGCGACGGCGAAGAGTGCCAAACCGATGCTGCCCACGCTCATGGCCTGGGCAACCATGTAATACGAGCCGACCAGTCCGGCCAACAGGAACCACCTCGGGATCGTGCGGTCGCGCCACACGGAACCGAATTGCCTCCACCCTGCACGGGCCCCGGGAATCGCCACGCTCGCCACCAGGAGGCAGGCCAGGGACGTGAGCGCGCTGAGAAACGCCGCCGAAAGGTACCCGCCGAGGAACCCCGCGCCCTCGGAGGTGATCAAGGCCTGCAGGGGCATCAGCATCCCGGCCGACGCGGCCAGCGCCAAGGGGACGGCATGTGCTTGCGATTCGGGGCGTGCCACTGATCTCCTTGGGGACGGGTTTCCTACTAGTGCAACCTACTGCGAAGCCCCCAAGGCATGGGCATTATGTCGCCAACAGCACAAAACCTGCCTCACGCCCTCCGCTCGTGCATATGCGGTCGGCCGATGCGCCATGATGGATACATGGCAAATTCCGAAACATTCCCCATCCAAATCCGCGACGAGTCGATTCGACTGGGTCAACTGCTGAAACTGGCATCGTTGGCCGACGACGGATTCCACGCCAAGCAGCTGATCGAGGATGGCCTGGTGCAGGTCAACGGCGAAATCGAGACGCGCCGCGGGGCCCAGATCCGCAATGGCGACACTGTGACGGTCCACGGCGAGACCATCCGCGTGGAGACCGCCTAGCAACTGTCCGCCCCCGGGGCGGGCGCCCGGAATCATGCGTTCCAGGTAACCGCCACGATCCCCTGCACATCATCCAAACTCATGCCCGCATTGCGCGCGGCTGCCACAAGACGTCGAACTTCCCTCAAGGCCGGGGCGTCGAGCAGCTGGCCGGGATTCACGCGAGTACCGTTTGCGCGTCCCGTGCGCACCAGTCCTGCGGCCTCCAGTTCCTTGTAGGCCTTGGCAACGGTTCCAGCGGCAACCCGCAAGTCGCCGGCCAACTGGCGCACCGACGGCAACCGGTCGTCGGCCTCCAGCTCCCCCGATTGGATCAGAGCCGTTATTTGCGCACGGATTTGTTCGGCAGGTCCGCTGGGATGCGATGCGTCCAGGGTGATCATGCAATGGCCCGGGCCGTCGCAGGGAACCGCAGCGGGCGCACAGTTGCCCCCACCCACCCCAGCAATCGCACCAGCAGAACGGCGCCGACAATCAGCAGCAACAACGCGACCACGGCCATGGCCAGCGCCAGCGCTGTCAGCAATGGATCCGCAGTCATGCCGGGCACGCCGCCCCCATCGAAGACCTGGCCCACGACGTAGGGCGCGTTCATTCCGGAACCGTGCAGGGCCGAGGCCGCGAACAGCAGCAAGGGCGCAACCTGGAAGCAGAGCATCGCGCTAAAGCCCGTGCTGACCACGTAGCCGACATTGGTTCGCACCGCATCGTCGAAGGCACGAAGCCGCATCCCGCGCATCCGCGGTCGACGGGCATTGGAGCTCAGTGCCCACAGACCCAGCCCGGATCCCAACATCAGTAGCGCCAGCACCGGGAGTCCGTAGTACCACCCCGGGAACGGCCCAATCGATCCGGCCCCCAGCTGGACTTGGGTCACGACCATGTTTTGGTCAAGTTCCGCACCGCCGGCCGATACGTATGGGAGGTTGCGGAAGCGTCCCCGCTCGTCCGGTCCCGACAGGATCCCTGCAACGACGAGCCCCGCGGCCGATGCCCCGAGCAACACCGCCGGCATCACGATCCCCCAGGCCGGGCCGAACATTCCGGTCGAGCGCGGCGTCAGCTCGGCGCTGGTGTGCAGCGATGATTCCGGGGAGATGTCGGAGAACTCGTGCGGGATGCGCCAGGCCACGAAGACCAGGGAGGCCAGGACCCACATAGCTGCGGGGGCGGCGGCCAGGGGCAGCCCGGCCGCGCCAGGGTATTCAGCGTGAAGGACCAGCGCCGCGACGCCGCCCAAGGCCATCACCGCCAGTGCCACGACGGTGCGTGCCCGCAGGCTGCGCAGCACCCTGCCGGCGTTGGCCCGCTCGATGATGGTGCCGGCGGCGGCAAGCGACAGCAAGTTGGAGCGTTGCTGGGTGAAGATGTTTCGCCTGACAAGCAGGACGATGCCGACCGAAAAGCCGTGGAGCAGCAGTAGGGCGAATCCGTTGACCATGGGGGCTCCCGTTGTTGGAACGGGAGCCAACCAGCCACCCGCTTGTATCAATAAGGCAATACAAACAGGTGGCCGCTTCTTGTGTCAATGGATCGGTACAAAAACCTAGATTTTTGCACCCTTCAGCACGACATGGCTCAGGAACTCGTGCACATGGGACATTTCCTGCGCGTTCACCGAGTGGAACATGTTGGTATAAAGCACCTTGGTGACGTGGACGTCGCTGGTGGCCCAGGCATGCGTGTACTCGATCTTGTCCTGGGTGATGACCGGATCGGCCTGGTCCCTTCCCCAGAACACCGGCTTCCGCATTTCCTTGAGCTTCTCGTCCTGGAAGAAGCCCGCTCCCTCTTCCGGCACCGCAAAACCGGACAGGCCGATGACCGTGGAGATCGCATCGGGCTGGTGCCGCAGCAGGGACGTGGCCACGGCCATGCCCATGGAGAATCCGAGCAGGCTCACCGATGAATGCTGCTTGCTAACCGGCTCAAGCCAGGACCACAGGTCGGCGATGGAGTTCTTGACTGCATCGAAGGAATAATCCAGGTCCTGCATCAGCGGGAACCAGGTGTACCCCGGCCCCAATGATTGCGGGGCCCGAACCGAGACAATCGTGAATTCCTCCGGCAGCATGGGGGCGAGCCCCATGAGGTCCTCTTCGTTGGAGAGGTAGCCGTGCAACAGCACCAGCAGCGGGGTGCCGGCCCGTTCGGATTCCGGGCGCGACCAAATGACAGTGGGGTTCCAACTTGTTTCACTCACCAGACCAGTCAAGCAGAAGTTTGCCGCATTCGGCGATCCGCCAAGTAACCTACGCTTAGGTAACTTACGTATTCTTTGATAAGAATATCTTCGTGAACAACGTCATTGAAACACCTTCCTTAGCTTCAAGCCCTCCGAGCATCGGAAGTCATCCGTGGCGTCGCTATGTCGCCATCGGGGATTCCTTCACGGAGGGCGTCGGCGATGACGACCCCCGCAGCCCCGGGAACTACCGCGGCTGGGCCGACCGGGTTGCCGAACAGCTCAGCCAGGGTGTCGATGATTTCGCCTATGCCAACCTTGCCATTCGGGGACGACTCATCACCCAGATATTTGACGAGCAGGCGGGGCCGGCCCTGGAGTTGAAGCCGGACCTCATCAGCCTGTGCGCCGGCGGCAACGACGTGATTCGCCCGGGCGGGGACCCTGATGCCATCGCCGACAAGCTCGACGCGCTCATGCGGGTACTGGCCACCTCAAATGCCACGATCCTGCTCTTCACCGGTCCCGACATCCGCGATACCCCGGTACTGGGCGGAATCCGGGGCAAGGTTGCCATCTACAACGAAAACGTGCGCACAATCGCTGCCCGTTACGATGCGGTGGTGGCGGACATGTGGTCGCTGCGAGAGCTGCACCAACCGCGCATGTGGGCCGATGACCGCCTGCATTTCTCACCCCTGGGCCACCACACCATCGCGGCAATGGCCCTGGATGCCCTGAACGTCCCGCACCAGCTGCAACAACTTGAACCAAGCGAGTCCGAGATCAAGAACTGGCGCGAGGCCCGCCGCGACGACTTGATCTGGGCACGCACGCACCTGGCCCCGTGGGTGCTGCGCCGCCTGCGCCATCAGTCCTCCGGTGACGGCATCTCGCCGAAGCGACCCCTCGCCATCCCTTTCACCGAGCAGCCGCCCAACGCGTCCCTGGGCAACGGTCCCGCGATCTGATCGGGCGGACCCCAGGTCCCGGCGAATGTCGGTGGCAGTCCCCCGGACATCACGAATGGAAAACGTTTGGTGGAATTCGTCTCGGTTTTTGCCGACGCGTGTTTGACTAGTGTCGAAAGCGAGATCACGACCCAGTTCGCCCCGGCATTCGACACCTTGAGGACGGCAAGCCATCAACGATTCAAGCACCATCACGATTGACGACCTTCCCCCCGAGGTCCTGGGACCCCAGGACTCCGTGGATTTCGGCTATGTCGAACCCGACCCGGATTTCCTGCCCGGCGGAATGGGCGGCGTTTTCGAGGCAATGCCCGTATTCATGGGTATCTTCGCGATTCTGTTTATCGGGATCGTGGCCTTCGTGATCTTCGTCTGGATACGAAACTACAAGGCCAGCAAGAACGCCGGGATGGACATCTTTACGCTGGAAACCGATCTGGCGACGCGTGCCGCCAATTCCCAAATGTTTGCTCCCCGGCAAACCCGCGAACAAAAGTTGGCCGAACTCGAAGGACTTCTGGCCCGGGGCGTCATCACCCGCGATGAGTACACCCAGGCGCGCCTGAAGATCCTGACCGACTAGGTCCGGCACACGAATGGCCCCGGCGGGGAAAGGATCCCCAAACCGGAGCCATGTCCGTTCAGCTACCCGGCGTCGGCCTGCAGTCCGGATTCCCGCGCGAAAATGTGTTCATCCAGGGCATCGCTGAGTTGCTCGATGTCGGTCAGGAAGCCGTCGTGGCCAATCGGCGACGTGATGTAGTGGACCTTGCCGGGAATCGGCAGCAACCCGGCAAGGCGCTCCGACTGCTCGGGCCAGTACAAGCGATCCGAGTCCACGGCGGCCACCAGGACATTCACATTTTCCAGTCGCGCCACGGCCGCTTCGATGGATCCATGGCCCCTGCCGATATCGTGGCTCATGAGCGCCTCGGTCAGCACCAAATAACTGTTGGCGTCGAAGCGGCCCACCAGCTTGCTGGCCTGGTGGTCCAGGTAGCTTTCCACCTGGTACCGGCCGCGGTCCAGCCCGGGGCTGGAGACCGGCAATTCGTCGCCTTGCGGCGCCCGCCCGAAACGGACGTCCAGTTCGGCCGCCGTGCGGTAGGTGATATGGGCAATGCGCCGGGCGATCCCCAGCCCCGCGGAGGGCACGAGTTCGTTCGCGTAGTAGTCGCCCCCGGCGAAATCAGGGTCCAGCCTGATCGCGGCCGTTTGCGCCTGGGCGAAGGCAATCTGCTCGGCCGACGATTCGGCCGAGGCGGCCACGACCACGCAATTCCTCACCCGCTCCGGGAACTCGATGGCCCACTCCAGTGCCCGTGCCCCACCCATGGATCCGCCCAGCACGGTGTGCCACGCGGCGATGCCCAGCTCGTCGGCCAGACGCGCCTCGAGACGCACCGAGTCCTTGATGGTGGTGAAGGGGAACCGCGATCCCCAGGGAACCCCGTCCGGGTCCAGGCTGGCCGGCCCGGTGCTTCCGGAGCAGCCGCCGACCATGTTCGCGGCAACCACGAAGTAGCGATCGGTGTCCACGGTCTTGCCGGGGCCGACGAAGCCGTCCCACCAGCCGGGCTCGGTCGAGGCCCCGCGCGCCACATGGCTGTCCCCGGTCAGGGCATGGGCAATGTAGATCGCGTTTGAGGCGTCGGCGTTCAGCGTTCCCCAGGTTTCGTAGCCCAGCACGATGTCCGGCAGCGTCGCGCCGGTTTCAAAGGTGTAGGCACCGGTGTGCAGGTGCCGCAGGATGCCGTCCGGGGCAAAGTCCAGCCCCGCGGCGGTTTCTGCGTCATATAGGACCACGTTTGTCTCCACACTCACAAGGTGCCCTGCAGCTCGACCTCGGCCGCGGCGGCCACGGCCTCGAAGCCCGCCTGCAGGTCGGCGATGATGTCCACGACGTTTTCGATGCCGACGCTCAACCGGACCAGGCCCGGGGAGACGCCCGCGGCGACCTGCTCCGCCTCGCTAAGCTGCGCATGGGTGGTGGAGGCGGGGTGGATGACCAGGGAGCGCACGTCCCCGAGGTTGGCCACGTGAGAGTGCAGCTCCAGCGCGTCGACGAAGCCCTGGCCGGCCGCGCTTCCGCCCGCAAGCTCGAAGGACACGATGGCCCCGATGCCGCGCGGCCCGTACTTGCGGCCCCGCTCGAACCACTGGCTGGACTCGAGCCCTGCATAAAGCACCCGCTCGACCTGCGGCCGGGCCTCAAGCCACTGGGCGACCTCCACCGCGTTGGCGACGTGGCGCTCCATGCGCAGCGAGAGGGTTTCGAGCCCCTGGGCAATCAGGAACGCGTTGAAGGGGGCAACGGCCGAGCCGAGGTCGCGCAGCAACTGCACGCGAGCCTTGAGCACGTAGGCGAGGTTGGCTCCCAGTGCCCCGTTGACGCCGAGGTCCCGGGCATAGACCAGCCCGTTGTAGGAATCGTCCGGGGTGTTGAAGCCCGGGAACCTTTCCGGGTCGGCGGCGAAGTCGAAATTGCCCGAATCCACGATGACCCCGGCGATCGCGGTGCCGTGCCCGCCAAGGTACTTGGTGGCCGAGTGGATCACGATGTCGGCGCCCCACTCGATGGGACGGATGAGGTACGGGGTGGCCAGGGTGTTGTCGACAATCAGCGGCACCCCGGACTCGTGTGCGATGGCGGAGACGGCCTCGATGTCGAGCACGTCCTGGCGCGGATTGGAGACCACCTCGCCGAAGAATGCCTTGGTGTTGGGCTTGACCGCCGCGCGCCAGCCGTCCAGGTCGTCGGGATCCGCCACGAACGTGACCTCGATGCCGAGCTTGCGCAGCGTGTGCTTGAGCAGGTTCTGCGTCCCGCCATACAGGCTGGGGCTGGCCACGATGTGGTCGCCGGCCTCGGCGAGGTTCAGGATGGCGAAGGTCGTCGCTGCCTGGCCCGAAGCCAGCAGCAGGGCCCCCACGCCACCCTCGAGGCTGGCAATGCGCTGCTCCACGGCGTCCTGCGTCGGGTTGCCGATACGCGTGTAGATGGGTTCCAGCTCGGCGAGGGCAAAGCGGGCGGCCGCGCTCTCGGCACTCGGGAACACAAACGAGCTGGTTTGGTAGATCGGCAGGGCGCGCGCGCCGGTTGCGGCGTCGGGTTCCTGACCCACATGGATCTGACGGGTTTCAAAGGACCAGTTGTTAGACATCTCTTCCCCTTCAAGGATTCGTAGGGGTATGCCCGAAACCGACTCCGGTTGTGGCCGTGTCTTGGCTGGGGGCAATCCCGCGCTTGTCCCACGTCGTTTTGACGCAGGGCCTGGTCTTCACCCGGGGCACCCCACCGCGGCGGAGGGTTGCCGTTCAGCAAGCCGGGGCCTTCTGCTGAAACTCATGACCTTGGCATTAAGTCTGGCCCAGCGCTTCATATGTTCGCAACCACGTCTCAAATTGTGACGATCCGAAGGGCAACCGCACTACCCCGCAGCCGTTTGAACCAAGCAACCACAAAGCAAGTTAGGCAATCCTAAGTCGAGAGCCAGATCACAAAGTGCCATGATAGGCACATGATGAGGTTGGACCATGTAACTTACGCTTGTGGACCCGACGGCCTCGCGGCAACTGCCGCTCGGATCGGCGAGGCCCTTGGACTCGAATCTGTAAAGGGCGGTGTACACCCACGTTTTGGTACGCGCAATGTCATCTTCCCGCTGAAGAATGGCCAGTACCTGGAAGTTGTCGAAGTCTTGAACCACCCGTCGTCGGACAAGGCGCCGTTTGGCCAGGCCGTTCGCGCCCGCTCCGAACTCGGTGGCGGCTGGATGGGCTGGTGCGTCGCGGTTGACGACTTGGCTCCGGCGGAAGAACGCCTGGGCCGGGGCTCGGTTCCGGGAAACCGCAAATTCCCGGATGGGCAGGAACTGACCTGGCGCCAGATCGGCATCAACGGCCTGATCGCCGATCCGCAGGTTCCTTACCTGTTGCGCTGGGACGACGGAACCGAGGAGCTACACCCGTCAAAGGCACTGGAACCAGTTGGCAAGATCTCCTCGATCAGCATTGCCGGCTCCAGCGAACGCGTTGCCGACTGGCTCGGACAGCCCGAGCAGTTGCCCGTTGGCGAGGTTGTCGTCGATTGGCAGGCTCCCAACGGGACACCGGGGATCCTTTCGGTGACCTTCGAAACGCCCAAGGGACAAATCACGCTGTAACCACGCAGCGCGGGGAACCACGATCAAGGTGGGGTTGGCCGGATGATCCGGCTAGCCCCACCTTGCCTCATTTCCGGTCGGTTCCGCCGGCAGCAGCTTGCAGCTCGTCCTTCAGGATTTCGAAGTGCTTCACCATGATGGATCCGATGGCCATGAACAGGCCGCCCACCAGCAAGGCCTGCTGAAGTCGGACTTCCATCCCGAAGACCAGTTCCTCAACCGGCAACATGGTGTCGTAGTACCACTTCCAGATCGGATTTCCGATCACGGCCATGCCCGCACCAACCAACGCGAGGATGAGGCCGAGTCGGAGCATGGTTTTCGAACTCAAGAGTTGGGGCATCGCTGCTTCTCGACTTTCCTGGGGTTTTCCGCATCTGGCCACCTGCCACCGGCCGACATTTCCGAGCCATGGTTCCGGTGGCTAATCCCGCGGCAGTCCTGACTCCGGCTGCTTCGTGCTTCTGACCGAGGCGACGGCCTCTTCCGCTGAGCGAACCACGAAGGATCCGGCCAGCAGGAACAGCCCGCCGAAGAAGGTGCCTTGCTGGATCACGGCGGCCAGCCCACCCACCAGGCCCGTGAGCGGGTGATTGAGGCCGCCGAGGTTGATCAGCCAGTTCAGGAGCGGTGAAACGATGATGTAGAAAACGGCTCCAAGAATGCCCAACACCAGACCAACACGGAACATTTTCTGTGAGCTCAGGGCCCGGGGCATATCCTGCTCCTTGGTTGACGGGTCCAGGCCCCGGCGCCGGAATTCGGTGCGCATTCCCGGTGGTCTGGTTTCCTTGAGCCTAGCAACGTACCCCAAAAGCACAAGTGTTCACGAACAAAGTGATCAAACCGTGTTTTATGAACCAAGACCGATGGCCGTGCCGACCAGCGCGTAACCTACGAACCCGGCGATATCCAACAATGCATGGGCGATCACCAGCGGCATGACCCTGCCCTTTTTCGAGTACACGTAGCCGAAGACCACGCCCATCGCGACGTTCCCGATGAAGGGACCGATCCCCTGATACAGGTGGTAGCTGCCCCGCAGCACGGCGCTGGCGAGGATGATTTGCCACTTGCCCCAGCCCAGGCGCCCGAGTCTCTCGAAGAGGTAGCCGACCACGATCACCTCTTCCAGGATGCCGTGGCGGATCGCGGAGAAGACCAGCACGGGGACCGTCCACCAATAGTCGTCCAGCGCCGCCGGCACGATGATCGTGGTCAACCCGAGGGCACGGCCCGCCGCGTAGACACCAAGCGTTCCGACGCCCATGGCCAGAAATAGGCCGGTTCCCCAGCCCAGGTCCCGAACCGGCCGCGCCAAGTCTAGGCCGAGCCGGGCAAAGGGGCTGCCCCCGGGAATCCTCCAGAGCAGGTAGAGCACCAGCATCACCGGCACCAGGGCGAAGAAGATGTCGAGCAGCTGGTAGGTCAGGTCGAAGTACTGGCGCTGGTTCAGCGAATTGTTCAGCGAAGTGGTCTGCGATCCCAGGGGCGCCCTGGTCATCTTGTCGATGAGGTTCACGATCGCGTAAATGCCCGATTGGCCCAGGGACAAGCCAAGGACGATGAGCAGCTCGATCTTCAATCCGCGGCGCGTCCCGGCTTCCGCCACCGTGCTTTCCAACGCTGCGCTGGATGCGGTGTTCCCCTGCGCTTCTGAGATCATGACGTCGATCCTACGTGTTGATCCTGTGTATCCGCACACCCGTTGGCCTGCAAGGATGGAGGGGTGAGACGAGATGCGCTGCCCCGCGAATACGAGTTGGCGAATGCCCTCTTTCCCGGACCGGACTGGAAGTCCGCGCACGTGGACGATGGCGGCCAGTTCCACCTGGTGCTGGTGGCCGAGGGCCAGGCGGTGATGCGCATGGGTCGCACCGCCGAGGCGTCCGCCCGGCTACAGCGGCGCGTGGACCTGATCCAGGCGCTGTCGGGTCTATTCAGTTTCCAGCTGCCCACCGCGCTGGGCCCGGTCTGGCACGGCGATGATTTCTCCGCGGTCATCCAGCGCTACATCCCGGGTGCTGCGCACCCGCCGCACACCGGTGACGCACCACGCCTGCGCTCCGTGCTCGAGGAACTGGCGGCCGTGGACCTGCGGCCGCTTGCCGAACTGCTGGCCGAGCCGTATTCGTTCCGGGGACCGTGGACCGCGCGGAAGATCGACGCCACCCTGTGCGCCTTGCCGCTGGAGTTGGCCGGTGCCGCGCGGCAGGTCCTGGACACCATCCCCGCCTTCGGGGCAGTGGCGCCTTCGCTGGTCCACGGGGACCTCGCGGGGCACAACATGCGCTGGCGCGATGGCGATCTGCTCGGCATCCTGGACTGGGACCTGGCCGCGGCATGGGACCCTGCGCTGAACACCGCATATCTCTGTCTCTGGCACGGCACCGACTTCGCCGAGGCCATTGCCCCGAGCCCCGAGGTGGCCTGGCGCGCCCGAATTTGGCTGGGTGCCATGGCACTGGAGAGCGTCTACGACGCTTCATTGGATCCGGGCCGGGACCTTGGTGCACTGATCGGGAAGATCGGCCCGCGCCTCGTGGCCGCTGCCGCCGCCACCCGCGGCTAGCGCGGCGCGCCCGGCCGTGGGTCGGCAACAATGACGGGAATGCCCGACTCCACCAATTCGCGCTGCTGCTCGGCGGTGATCCCGTCATCGGTGATCAGCGCGCTGAAGGTCGACCTGGCCAGCGTTGCAAAGGCGCTGTGCCCGATCTTCGAGGAGTCGCACACCAGGTAGCTGCGGCGCGCCCGGCGGATCATCAGGTCGTTGATGGAGGCCTCGAACTCGTCCGAGACCGTTGGACCGATGCGCGCCTCCAGCCCGTTGATGCCCACGAAGGCAACGTCCAGGGTGACCTTCTCCAGGGATTGCTCCGCAAAGGGACCGACCAGCTCGTAGGACCGCGGGTTCAGCACTCCCCCGGTGACCATCACCTTCACGTGCGTGCGCACCGCCAGCATCGAGGCGATGTTGACGGCGTTGGTGACCACGGTGAACGTGGTCCGCCCGGAATCGTTGACCAGCTCGCGGCGCATCCCCAGTTGCGTGGCAATGGCGCTGGACGTCGTGCCGCCCGACAGGCCCACCACCATGTCCTGGGTGACCATGGAGGCCGCGAGCACCGCGATGGCGTGCTTCTGCACCGCCGCGTCTTCCTTTTGGTAGCGAACCGGCAGGTCGTAGGCCACGGTGTTGGACACCGCTCCCCCGTGGGTGCGCGAGAGCAGCGAGGAGGCAGCCAACGAGTCCAGGTCCCGGCGTGCGGTGGCGGGCGAGACCTCGAGCCTGCGCACGATGTCCTCGACCTCGATCTTCCCGAAGCGGGAAAGCATCTCGAGGATGGCGTTGAGGCGTTCTTCGCGTTTCACCTTTTCACCCGTCTGTCGTCGTGTGGCCGGTTGGGGGGGATCAACCGACAGTTCTCTGCTGCGGGGGCCGCGTGCTGCTGGGGCCCGGCCCGTTCGCCGGGCCGCCCGTCACCGCATTCGGTTCCGATGTTCCGCGGAAGGCGAGGTCACCAGGGTTTTGGCGAACAGCGCCGCGGGCACGGGATCCTACTTTACAGCTCCGGCGGCAAGGCCGCCGATCAGCCGCTTCTCAATGAGCATGAACAGGACAATCACCGGGATGATGGCCACGATCGAGACGCCGAAGACATATTGCCAGGCGGTGGAATACTGTCCCACGAACCTAGTCAGCGCCACCGACAGCGGCTGGTTCTCCGCGGTGGAGAGGATGACCAGGGAGGCGGCGAATTCGTTCCAGCAGGAGACGAAGGTGAAGATCACCGCGGTGACGATGCCCGGCCAGACCAGCGGCAGGTTGATGCGGAAGAGCACCCGGAGCTTTCCGGCCCCGTCGATCTGGGCGGCCTCGTCGACCTCCTTGGGAACGGAGGCAAAGAACGAATGCATGATCCACACGGCGAAGGCCAGGTTGAAGGCGGCGTTGATCAGGATCATGGCCAGCCAGGTGTCGTAGAGGTTCATGGCGAGCATCTGCTTGAACAGGCCCGCGGTCAGCACCGCCGGCTGCAGCATCTGGGTGACGATCACCAGGAACATGAAGACCATCTTGCCCGGGAACTTGAAGCGCGCGGTGTAGTAGGCGGCCGGGGTGGCCACCAGCAGCACCAGCAAGGTGGCCGAGAGGGAGATGACGATGGTTGAGATGAGGTTGAAGGCCACCGGTGTTTCGGGGGTGTCCCACATGGTCAGGTAGTTCGACCACTGCGCCCCTTCCCGCGGCATGTAGCTTGGCGGGATGGCAAGGATTTCGGCCTGGGTCTTGAGCGACCCAAAGAACATGATCCCGTAGGGAATCAGGAACGCGACGGCAACCAGCAGGCCCACGACCATGCGCCAGATGACGGTTCGGCGGGACGCACGGTCCTCGGTGATCAGGATCGACATGGGATTCCTAGACCTCCCTCATGGGCTTGACCGTCTTGACGTAGATCGCGACAATCACCAGCACGATCGCGAAGTTCACCACCGAGAGCGCCGAGGAGATGTCCAGCCGGCGGTCGAATTGCAGCACCTTGAAGATGTAGGTCATCAGCGTGTCCGCGCTGTAGCCGGGAATGGAACCGGTGATGATCTTCAGGATCGGCAGGTTGTTGAAAACGTTGATGATGTTGATCAGCACGGCAACCGCCAGCGCCCCGCGCAGCTGCGGCAGGATCACGAAAATGTAGATCCCCCAGCGATTCGCCCCGTCCATGCGGGCGGCCTCCAACGTCTCGTTGGGGATCGCCTGCAGGCCGGCCAGGAGCGTGTAGGTGGTGAACGGAATCGACACGAAGATCGCAACCACGATGGCCACCGCCATGGCCGGGACGGCGTTCTTGGTGAACCCGTAGCCCTCGTCCAGGACGCCGATGTCGGTGAGGAACTTGTTGAAGATCCCGTAGTTGGGATCCGCCGCGTAGTAGAACACGGTGGTGGTCATGACCACCGACGCCGCCCACGGGACAATGACTGCCATGCGCACCAGGGTCCGCCCGGGGAAGGGCTTGTTCAGGAACTGCGCCAGCGCCAGCGAAATCACCACGGTGATTGCCACCACGACCACCACCCAGACCACGGTGTTCAGCAGGATGCGCGGCAGCGCCGGGTCGGCGAAGACCTTGGAGAAGTTCGCGAATCCCACGCCCTCGAGGTCGGTGCCGACCTGCGAGATCTTCCGGGTGGAGTTGTAGATCATGTATCCGGCCGGGAACACCACGATGGCCAGGATCAGCAGGAGGGCCGGCCCGATCCAGGGCAGCGCCGAGAGGAACGACCCGCCTTCCCTGGCGGAGGTGCGCGCGGATCTGCGCTTCGGGGCGGTTGCGACGCTCATGGCGGGGGTCTCCTGCGTTACGGGGACGGAAATTGGTTGGCCTCAACCGCGGACGGGGCTCCCATGGTGGAGGTGAGCCCCGTCCGTCTCGGCCGGGAGCGGTGCAGCTAGCTGGCCGCGTCGGCCTTGGCCTGGATTTCCTTCAGGACCTCCGCAGCGCTCTTGCCCGTGTCGATCTGCCCCATCAACGACTTGAACGCGCCATCGGTGGCGTTCCATGCCGGGTTGGTGGTCGGGTAGAACACCGCATTGGGCAACATGTCCAGGAACGGCTTGAGCGTCTCGTCGCCCGCCAGCTTCTCGGAGCCGGACTTGGTGGTCGGCAGGAAGCCCTCGGTGGACACCCAATCGGTGTAGACGTCGGCGGCGAAGAAGTAGTCCATGAACTTCTTGACGGCCGCGGTCTTGGACCCGTCGTTCTTGAACGACATCAGGCGGTCGGCGACGCCGAGGGTTGCCGGGGCACCGGACTTGGTGGCCACCGGCGCGATGCCGTACTCAAGGTCGGGGTTCTCCTTCTCGATCTGGCCAACGGTCTGCGGCAGCCCATAGGCGAAACCCAGCTTGCCCTGGACGAAGGTGTTGAGCATCGGGGTGCGCTGGGTGGCCCCCGGGTTCTTTTGCGTGGCCCCGTCCTTGATCATCTTCTGCATGTACTCGGTGGCCTCGACGTTGGCCGGGGTGTCCACGGCAATGCTGGCGGTGTCGCCGAAGTTGCCGCCGTTGCCGGCGAACCAGATCATCGATTCGCCCTGCGCTTCTTCGCTGCCCAGCGGCATGCCGTAGCCGTCGGCCTTGGTCTTCTCGCTCACGGCCATGGCTGCGTCGTGGAGTTCGTCCCAGGTCTTGGGGACCGCGGAGATCCCGGCCTCCTCCATCAGCGTCTTGTTGTAGAACAGGGCGCGGGCCGAGGCAATCAGCGGCAGGCCGTACTGAGTTCCTTCGAGCTTTTCGTTGTCGGCAAACGAGGGCTGGAAGTCGGCCACGGTCGCCTCGGAGGCGATGTCGGTGGCCGGGGCCAGCAGTCCCTCGGCGGCGAATTCGGCGAAGGCGCCGCCGTTGTAGATGTCGGGTGCCTTGTTGCCCTGGACCTTCGTCTTCAGCACGCTTTCCAGGTTTTCCCAGGACTGGATCTCAAGGTTGATCTTCACGTCCGAGTTGGCAGCCTCGAAGTCCTTGATCACGCCCTCCCACAGGGCCTTGGTTCCGGTGGAATAGCTGGGAACCAGCATGTCCAGGGTGGTGACGCTGCCGGGGGCGCCGGACTCGCCGCCGTCGGTGGTGCCCCCGCCGAATCCGCAAGAGGTCAGCAGCAGCGCGGCGGCCGCAGCGCCGGCAATGAATGTTCCTCGGAGAGTGCGCTTTTTCATCGGTCCTCGTTCCAGGTGGTCGATGTGATCGTTTGTCACTTCACAACGACAAGAGTGATGTTATGTGCTTTATTTGCAATTAGAACGATCAATAAAGCACACCTTCCCTCGATTATGCTGTGACCACGGACACGCCGTCAAGTGGTCGGGAGTCCAATCCCGGGAAATTTCCACGTTGGCCGGGAAGGTGCGGGTAAAGCCTTGTCACCCGGGGATTTTTGGGCGCATGCCCGAGCGCGAAACAGGGTATGGGGTGCCGTGGCGGGAAGACTGCGGGACGGGGTACTCGAAAGCGCGAACTACTCGGCGGAGGGGCGCTGCCGCTGCCTTTTCGTTTCCGAACGCCGGCTCTTTGCGGCGAGGCGCCGTTTCTTCGAACCCCTGGTCGGTTTTGTTGCGCGCCGGCTCGCGGGCTCCGGGGCGAGGCCGGCGGCCACCAGCTCGGCGAGCTTGCGCAGGGCGGTTTCGCGATTCCGAAGTTGGGAACGCTGCTCCGAGGCGGTCACCGTGATCACCCCTGAAACGAGGCGACGCCCGAGGCGGGTGAGCAACATCGTGCGCTGGTCCTCGGTGAGCGCCAGCGATTCGGCGATGTTCCAGAAGAGTTCTACCCGGCTGTCCGACGTGTTGACGTGCTGGCCCCCGGGCCCGGAGGAGCGCGAGAACCGCCAGCCCAATTCCGCCGCGGGAATCGTGAGCTCGGGCGACACCAACAGATCCATGCATTAAGTGTTGCACGATGCGGCCCGGGGCCCGGGCCGCCGGGAGCGGCGGCACCCGTTGCATCACCGGGACGGATTCCTAGGGGCGCCGCCCGGCGAAAAGGCGCAGCAGGCGCGCGGTTTCGGCGGCCATGGCCTCCCGGCCGCGTGCCAGGTACTTGCGCGAATCGACCACCTCGGGGTTTTCCTCGAGGTACTGGCGAATGGCACGGGTGAAGAAGCCGTTCAGGTGCGTGGAGACATTGATCTTGGTCATGCCCGCCTCGATGGCAGCCACGATGTTCTCGTCGCTGACCCCCGAGGATCCGTGAAGCACCAGCGGAACATCCAGTGCGGCGCGGATCCGTCCGATCAGCTCGATATCCAGCGCCGCGGATCGATCGAGCATGGCGTGGGAGGAACCCACCGCCACGGCCAGGGCGTCCACGCCGGTGGCACCCACGAAAGACGCCGCCTCCACGGGATCCGTGCGCACACCCGGTGCGTGGGCGCCGTCCTTGCCGCCGACCTTGCCCAGCTCCGCCTCGACGTAGACCCCGGCGGCGTGAGCGTACTCGGCCACGCGCCTGGTGGCGGCGACGTTGTCGTCGTACTCCAGGTGTGCCCCGTCAAACATGATCGAGCCGAAGCCCAGGTCCACCGCCGCGCGGGCGAGATCTTCCGATTCCGCGTGGTCCAGGTGCACGGCCACGGGAACCGCCGCGTTTCGGGCGGCGGCGAGGGTTGCCAGGGACACCGGCTCCAGGCCCCCGTGGTAGGCGACGCAATTTTCGGAGATCTGCAGGATCACCGGGGTTTGCGCCAGCTCGGCGCCCCGGATCAGCGCCTCGGCGCTTTCCAGGTGGATGACGTTGAAGGCACCCTGGCCGATGTTGGCGCTACGGGCGGCGTTCATGATTTCTGCGGTATTGACCAGGGGCACCGTGGATGCGTCCTTTCAAGTGGAATGGAGGGGCGTGCCGCAGGTGCGGCTAGCGCTCCGTGGAGGAATCAAGGATGAGTGCCCGGGCCAGGTCCGGGTGCGAGGGATGCAGCTCCCCCGCCGTCGGCATCAGCACCGCGGAGGCGGCCCAGGCCGCCGCCCGGGGAAGGATCACCGAGTCGTGGTCCTCGCGCCGGTGCAGGCCCACCGCGACGGCGGCGACCACCGAGTCCCCGGCGCCGGTGGGATTGCCCGACAGGGGCTCGGGCAGGCGGGCGGATGCCCATTTCCCGGGGGTTGCGGCGGCAAAGTGGAAGAGGCCCGCCTCTCCGGCGCTCGCATAGACATGCCCGGCCCCGGCAGCCAAGAGCATCGCGGCACCCGCCGCCAGCGAATCGGTGCCGGTGGTCTCGGCCAGCTCGTGGTGGTTGGGCTTGAGCACCGTGGCCCCGGCGCGGGCAGCGGCCAGCAATGCGGGGCCGGAGGTGTCGATGATGCTGGGGATGCCGCGGCGTGCCGCTTCCCGCACGCACCACGGATAGAAATCCTCGTCCGCCCCCTGGGGCAATGACCCGGAGGCCACCAGGACCGTTGCCCCGCGGTCCAGCTGCGCGAGGATCCGCGCGCGGACGGCGTCCCATTCGTGCGTGCCCAGCGCCCCTCCGCGTTCGTTGAATACCGTGGTGCGACCCGTTGCGTGCTCGACCACGGCGAAACTTCGCCGGGTCTCGGCCGCGACGGGGATCAGTGCGTGCCCGACCCCGGCGGATTCCAGTTCCCGGGTGAACACCCGCCCGTTGGCCCCGCCCACCGGAGCCAGCGCAATGACCTCGCAGCCCTGGGAGTGGGCCACCCGGGCCACGTTCAGTCCCTTGCCGCCGGCCCGGCGCATCGGGGCATCGACGCGGTTGGTCCCGCCCACGTCCATGACCTCGAGGCCGTAGGTCTCATCGACGGCGGGGTTCGGTGTGATCGTCAGGATCATGGCTTCGCGCCAAGCGCCTCGGCGGCTTTCAGGAAGGCGCCGCGCAGGCCCGCATCCTCGCCGAGCTGGGCCGGGACGATGAGCGGTTCCCGATGGTAGGAGAGCCTGCTGCGGACCGAGTGGCGCAGCGGTTCCAGCAGCGCCTCCCCGGCCTGGGCCAGCCCGCCGCCGATGATGACAGCCTCGGGGGCGATGGAGGCGCTGAGCTGGGCGATGGAAAAGGCGATGGCCTGCACGGCCTCGTCCCAGATCCTTGCCGCCGTAGGGTCCCCGGCGGCCATGGCCTCGAGCACCTCGCGGGCGCCGCGCACCTGGGTGCCGGTCGCCTGCGCGTAGCGCCTGGCGATGGCACCGGCCGATCCGAGGGTTTCCAGGCAGCCGTGGGCGCCGCAGGGGCAATCGAGCCCGCCCGGCACCGCCGCGTGGCCGAGTTCGCCAGCATATCCGCCGGCCGAGACCGGGCGCCCGTCGACGAAAAGCGCTGCGGCAACGCCGGTCCCGATGACCAGCATAACCGCGTTGCGGACCTTGCTTCCCAGCGCGGCACCTGCCCCGAATTCGAGTTCCGCGGCGCCGGCCATCGCCACGTCGTGGCCGAAGCCGACCGGAAGGCCGAAGGCCCGGGCAGCCATGTCGCGAAGGGGGGCATCGCGCCACCCGAGGTTTGCGGAGAACAGCCCGCGCCCGCGCTGCTCGTCGACGAGCCCGCACACCAGCAGCCCGACTGCCGCGGGGCGGAGAGAGGGCGCCTCCGCCATCACGTCGCTCCCCAGCCCGTGGAGCTGCTCGATCAGCGTTTCCGCGGGATGCGCGGTGCCGCGCCGGGTGGGGACCCGGCGGATGCCCAGCAGGTTTCCCACGTCGTCGCAGAGCGCAGCCTTGATGTCGGTGCCTCCGACATCGAAGAGCAGGTATGGAGGGTTCATGGTGTCAGGGACTCCCGGTCGCTTGCCTAGGCCTCGTCGGAGAGGATGACCGAGCGCGTCAGGTTGCGCGGCGCATCCGGGTTCATGCCCCGGGTACGGGCGCGGTCCAGCGTGACGCGGTGGATGCGGGCCAGCTCGGCCAGCGGGTGCACGTCGTTGTTGATGTACAGGGCGCCGGTGCGCACCATGTCCCCGGCCAGGCCCTCGGGCTCCTCGCCGAGCATCCAGGTGACGCGGTTTGGTGCGGCGATGGCGATGGGGCCGTGGCGGTAGTCCATGGCGGGGTAGGACTCGGTCCAGCCCTGCACGGCCTCGCGCATCTTCAGCGCAGCCTCGTGGGCCAGACCGACGCTCCAGCCGCGGCCCAGGAAGGTGAATTGCTCGGCGTCGATCAGTTCCGCCGGGGTCTGGGCCGTGACGGCAACCCTGGCCTCGGCCACGGCGTCGGTGAGGTCGACCCCGGCACTGGTGAGCAGGTAGGCCAGTGCGGTGGTGGCAAAGCGGGTCTGCACCACCGATTCCTCATCCGCGTACGGCAGCTGGACCACGGCATCGACCTTGGACACGATCGGGGAGGTGATGTCGCCGATGACCGCGACGGTCGGGATGGATCCGTCAAGCTCCGCCAGCAGTTCCAGGACCTCGGAGGTGGTGCCCGAGCGGGTGATGGCCACCAGCACGTCGTAGTCGCGGGTGGCGATGAAGGCCTCGGAGGCGGCGAACGCATCGGTGACGCCCTTGCCGGCGGATTCGCGGGCGGCGGCGTAGGCCTGGGCCATGAACCAGGAGGTGCCGCAGCCCACGACGGCCACGCGCTTGCCGTCGGCCGGCAGCAGGCTCTCGGCCTTGGACTGGGCGATTGCACGTTCCCACATCTCGGGCTGCGAGGTGAGTTCGGCGTCCATGTGGTGGCCAAGCTGGCTGGTGTCGCTCAAGACAGTCTCCTTCTGTGACCCGGTGCCCGTGAAGGTGCCCGGGAATGGCAAGCTCTTCCCTACTATGATTGCTTATGATCGTTTGACTTGTCTACCGATCACAAAAAGTCTTAAGCGGCGGGGCTCGTTTCACATCCCGTCACGCTTGGAATCCGCGCCACCGGCCCCGGGATGTCCGCGCCAGGCAACGAGCCGGAAAACGAAAAAGGGGCCGGCGCCGGACCCAAGAAAATCCTGGATCCGGCGCCGGCCCCCTCGGCCTAGGCGTTAGTTGGACAGTGCCGCGATGGCTGCGTCGTAGTTCGGCTCGGTCGTGATCTCCGGGACGACCTCGGTGTGCAGGACGGCGCCGTTCTCGTCCAGGACGACGATCGCGCGGGCCAGCAGGCCCTGCATCGGGCCGTCGCCCAGGGTGAGGCCGAATTCGGCGCCGAAGTCGGAGCGGAAGGTCGAGGTCGGAACGACGTTTTCGATGCCCTCGGCACCGCAGAAACGGCCCAGCGCGAACGGCAGGTCGGCCGAGGCGCAGACGACGGCGGTGTTCTCGAGTCCCGAGGCCAGCTCGTTGAAGCGGCGGACCGAGGAAGCGCAGACGCCGGTGTCGATGGACGGGAAGATGTTCAGCACGACGCGCTTGCCGCGCAGCTCGGTGCTGGTGACATCGCCGAGGTCGGCGCCGGTGAGCGTGAAGTCAGGAGCGGTTTCGCCAACGGCGGGCAGCTCGCCAATGATCTGGACGGGGGAACCTTTGAGTGCAGTAATAGCCATGCTCCTTGTTTATCACGAAGGTGCCCTCCCTCACGAAGCGGTTCGCTAGAGGCGTCCCGCCGCCAGCACCCCCGCACGGAACACCGGACCGGTCAGGTTCATGCCCGGCCGGTAGGCCAGGTGCGCCACCGAGGGGGCGTTGAGCAGCTGGATGTCCGCCCGTTTTCCGACCTCCAGGGACCCCACGGCTTCCTGCACGCCCAGCGCGAGCGCTCCCCCGTAGGTGGCCGCGACAATGGCCTCCTCGATGCTCAGGTGCATCTGCAATACTGCCGTGGCCACGCAAAACGCCATGGATGAGGTGTAGGAGGTCCCAGGGTTGCAATTCGAGGCCAGGGCGATTTGCACCCCGGCGTCCAGCAGTTCCCGGCCAGGTGCCAGGGGCTGGCGGGTTGAAAGGTCGCAGGCCGGCAGGCAGGTCGCCACCGTCCCAGCAACGCCCGTTCGCCTGGCCGCATCCCAGTCCTTCCAGGAACCGGCGAGCGCCGTCACATCCGCTTCATCTAGGTAGTTCACGTGGTCGACGCTGGCGGCACCGAACTCCACGGCCAGTTGCACCCCGGGACCGGGGCCCAGCTGGTTGCCGTGGACGCGCAGCCCCAGGCCGGCATCCCGCGCCGCGGTGAGGACCTGGCGGGACTGCGCCTCGTTGAAGGCCCCGCGCTCGCAGAAGACGTCGGCAAACTGCACGTAGGGGGCCACGCGTTCGAGCATTTCCCCGCAGACCAGGTCCGTGTACTCCTGGGCGTCCATGCCCGCGGGCACCAGGTGGGCCCCGAGGAACGTCACCTTATCCACGACCGTCGAGGCGATGCGGGCATGCCGCGCTTCCTCTTCCACGCCCAATCCGTATCCGGTCTTGGTCTCCAGATAGGTGGTTCCCCCTGCCAGCGCCTCGGCGGCACGCCCCATGACCAGGCGGGTGAGGTCGTAGTCGCTGGCCGCCCGCGTCGCCGCGGTGGTGACGGCGATGCCGCCGGCCGCATAGTCCTGCCCGGCCATGCGCGCCACGAACTCGGCGCTGCGGTCCCCGGCGAAGACCAGGTGGCTGTGTGAATCCACCCAGCCCGGCAGCGCCGCGCGGTGGCCGGCGTCGACGGTCTTCCCGGCCCGCGGGGCCTCGGTCGCAGGCCCGATCCAGGCGATCTTGTCGCCGTCAATGAGGATTGCCGCGTCCTTGACGACACGGAGCTCGGCATCGGCCGTGAAGGCCTCGGACAGATTGGTGATCAGCGTGGTGCTCATGAAAACTCCGGGTTCTCGGTGAAGAAGGCGGTGTACAGCTTGGCCGGGTCGCCCAGCCGGGTGTGGATGCCGTCGCGGGCGACCAGCTGCCCGTTGATATGGACCTCGGCGATGTCGGCCGCCGTGGCGGTGAGCGGGAGCTGGCCGGAGCGTGAGCCGGCGGTGCGCACCGAATCGGTGCGCACCAGCAGGAAGTCGTCGTTGTCCCCCAGCCCCAGGGAGCGCAGCCCGCCCTCGCGGGCTGCGGCGGAGAGCTCCGTGGGCGAGAACCGTCCGCGCTTGCCGCTGCGCAGGCGCTCGGCATGTTCAAGGGCGCGCTGCTCGAGGTAGGGATCGAGCACCGCGTGCTGGTCGCTGCCCAGGCAAATGTGGGCGCCGGCGTCGGCAAGTTCCCGGGCGGGCCCGATCCCGTCGCCGAGGTCGGCCTCGGTGGTGGGGCACATGACGATGCCGGCCTTCCCGCGGCCCAGTGCCGCGATGTCGGATCCGCTCAGGTGCGTGGCGTGCACCGCCGATAGCCGCGGGCCGAGCAGGCCGGCCTCCTGGAGCAGCCCCGTGGGGCTGGTTCCGTAGGCGTTGTGGCAGGCGTCGTTTTCCGCTGGCTGCTCGGAGAGGTGCACGTGCAGGGGCAGCGCGGGATCCAGCCGTGCGGCGATCGCCGCCAGGTCCGCGGGGGCCACCGCGCGCACCGAGTGCACCGCGGCGCCGAGGCTGAGCAGTCCTGCCCCGGCATCCAGTTCCGCCAGTGCGGTGCCCAGTTGCCCGTGGCGCCGAAGCCAGCCCTCCACGGTGCCGTCGCTGAAGCGGGCCTGGGTTTCATCGAGTTCCAGCACCGACCCGTCCGCGGCCAGCCCGCCCCGGAGGTAGCAGGTGTCCAGCAGCACCAGGCGGATGCCCGCCGCCAGGGCCGCCCGGCCCAGGGCCAGTTCCATGGCGTGCGGCTCCTCGTCAGAACCCCGGGCCCCATAGGGTGTCCCGTCGATCCGGTGGTGCAGGTAGTGGAACTCCCCCACGGCGCTGTACCCGGCGGCCACCATCTCCGCGAAGACCGCGGTGGCAAGCTGCTGGTATGCCGCGGGGCCCAGTGTCTGGGCCGCGGCGTACATGTGCTCGCGCCAGGTCCAGAAGTCCCCGGCTCCGCCGTCTGCGCCCTCGTGGGTGCGCCCGCGCAGGATCCGGTGGAAGGCATGGGAGTGGGCGTTCACCGGCGCCGGCACCCGCACCGTCTGCGGCGACGCGGTCCCCTGCGGGCTCACAGCAGGTCCTCCAGCACGTCGGCGAGCGCCGCGACACCCGCGGCGGCGTCGTCGTGCTCCACGTATTCCTCCGGCGAGTGGCTGATGCCCGAGGGGTTGCGCACGTAGATCATGCCGGAGGGAACCTCCGCTGCCAGCACGCCGGCGTCGTGTCCGGCACCGGTGGGCAGCAGGGGCGCGTTGGGGATGAGCCGGTGCACCGATTTTTCCAGCGCCCGGGTCAGGGCCGGGTCGAAGTTCACGGTTCCGGAGAGGGATTCCTCGGTGAGCACCACGGTGCATCCCTCGAAGGCGGCGATCCTTTGGGCCTGGCCGTGGATCTTCTCCACCAGCATCGCGGTGACCGCATCGTCGGGGTGGCGCACATCGAGCCAGAGGTCCACCCGCGAGGCAATCACGTTGGTCCCGCCGGGGACCGGTTCGAGCCTGCCCACGGTGGCCCGGGCGTCGGCCTGGGCGCGGGCGACCTCGCGGACCTTCACCACCAGCGCCGCGGCGGCGACCATGGGATCCGCCCTGTCCACCATGAGCGTGGTGCCGGCGTGGTTGCCCTGCCCGGCAAAGCTCAGCCGCCAGCGTCCGTGGCCCAGGATGGAGTTGCCGATCGCCACGGCCGGCCCGCGGCCGGCGGCGTCGGTGTGTTCCTCGGTGTTCAGTCCGCGGCCCTGCTCCACGTGCAGCTCGATGAAGTCGCCGATGCCGGCCAGCGCCGCCTCGTCCCTGCCCATGCGTGCGGGGTCAAGGCCGTTGGCCGCCGCCACGTCGGCGAAGGTGTTTCCCGCCGCATCGCGCAGGTTCAGCGCCCTGGCCGGGTCGATGGCGCCGGTGAGCAGCCGCGAGCCCAGGCAGGCAACCCCGAAGCGCGAGCCCTCCTCCTCCGGGAAGACCGCCAGGGCCAGTGCCCTGTTGCGTTGCAGCGAGCCGGAGGCCTCGCGCGCCGCCAGCACGTCGAAGGCCGCCAGCGCGCTGGCCACGCCCAGCGGGCCGTCGAAGGCGCCGCCCCCGGGCACCGAGTCCAGGTGGGATCCGGTGACCAGGGCGCCGCGGCGCGATGCCGCATCCCTGGCGGAACCGGGCGTATCCCACCAGGCCCAGATGATGCCGTTGGCATCGGTGGAGACCTCGAGGCCGCGGGCCCCGGCCTCCGCGGTGAACCACTCGCGCAGGGTGATCTCCGCGTCCGAGTACACGGGGCGCGAGTAGCCCCCGCGCGTGGCGTCGCGTCCGGTGTCGGCAATGGCCGCAAGCAGCGAGTTGACGGTGTTGGTAGGCAAGTTCATGATTCCTATCTGCCGACCATGAGGTAGGCAACGGGGCTGGCGATGAGCAGGGTCAGGGCGACGCGCTGGGCCCAGATGACGACCAGGTGCCAGACCTTCAACGGTATCCGGGTTGCCAGGATGCACGGCACCACGGCGGAGAAGAAGATGATCGCCGAGACGCAGACGACCGCGATGACCAGCCGCAGGTGCTCGGAGGGGTGTCCGGCTACCACGGTGGCCGGCAGGAACATCTCGGCGATGCCCACGGCGGAGGCCTTGGCTGCCAGCACCGGGTCGGGCAGTCCCACGGCCCAGGTGATCGGCACGAAGATGTAGCCCAGCCAGTCGAAGATCGGGGTGAAGCGGGCCAGCAGCAGCCCGATCAGCCCGACCGAGAGGATCGAGGGCAGGATCGCCATGGCCATGAGCAGCCCGTCGCGGAAGTTCATCCAGATGTTGCGCCCCAGCGAGGGGGCGGACTCGAGCATCCCCATGGCCTCGTTCCACGCGGTGGCCAGCCGGCGGGTGGTGACCTTCTCCTCCGGGGAGGCGACGGCGTGCGGGTAGTAGTCGTCCTTGATGCGGCTGAGCGGGGGAAGCCGCACGCAGATGGCGGTGACCAGGAAGGTGACGCCGAAGGAGAGGAAGAAGTAGGGCAGCCACAGGTGCATGATGTCCAGCGTCTTGGCCACGATCACCATGAAGGTGACCGAGACGGTGGAGAAGCCCGTGGCGATGATCGCCGACTCCCGGGCGGTGTAGCGCCCGGACTGGTACATCCGGTCGGTGATCAGCAGGCCCAGCGAGTAGCTGCCCACGAAGGAGGCGACGGCGTCGACGGCCGAGCGGCCCGGGGTGCGCCAGATCGGGCGCATCACGCGCTGGACCAGCACGCCGACGAACTCCATCAGCCCGTAGCCCACCAGCAGCGCCAGGAAGATGGCCCCGACCGGAACGATCATGCCCACGGGGATCACGAGCTTGTCGAAGAGGAAGGGTCCCAGGTCCGGTTCGAAGAGCAGCGCCGGGCCCGCGTTGAACACCAGCATCGTGCCGGTGGCCAGGCCGATGATGTTCAGGAACGCGAACACCTTCTTGATGCCCGACTCGCGCCACCGCCCGGAGGCGAACGGGTAGATCGTCCCGGCAAGGATGAGCCCCAGGGCCACGAAGCGCACCGCGTCGCCGAGCCCCGCGATGATCCAGCCGACCAGGTGGTCCAGCGGGATCGTCTCCTTCCCGCCGATGGTGATCGGGATGAAGAACATGAAGACGCCAATGAGGCTGTAGACGAAGAATCGCCACTTGCCCCGCGGCTGCGCGGAGGTGCGTTGGACATCGAGCTCGGTGTTGTTCGTTCCAGACATGGGAGTTGTCCTTTTTCGAGTGGGAGGGGGAATTCTATTGGGCCATCGGGATGCGCACGCCGCGCTCCTGGGCGACCTCGATGGCGCGTTCGTAGCCGGCATCCACGTGGCGGATCACGCCCATGCCCGGGTCGTTGGTCAGCAGCGCCTCCAGCTTGGCCGCGGCCAGCTCGGAGCCGTCGGCGACGGAGACCTGTCCGGCGTGGATGGAGCGGCCGATGCCGACCCCGCCGCCGTGGTGGATGGAGACCCAGGTGGCACCGGAGCTGGTGGCGGTCAGGGCGTTGAGCAGGGGCCAGTCGGCGATGGCGTCCGAGCCGTCCTTCATGGATTCGGTTTCGCGGTACGGGGATGCCACGGAGCCGGAGTCAAGGTGGTCACGGCCGATCACGATCGGCGCGGAGACCTTGCCCTCGGCGACCAGCTTGTTGAACAGCACGCCGGCCTTGGCGCGGTCGCCGTAGCCCAGCCAGCAGATGCGCGCCGGCAGGCCCTCGAATTCGACGTGTTCGGCGGCGGCATCCAGCCAGCGGTGCAGGTGCCCGTTTTCCGGGAAGAGCTCCTTGAGCGCCTCGTCGGTGACGCGGATGTCCTCCGGGTCCCCGGAGAGCGCCACCCAGCGGAACGGGCCAAGGCCCTCGCAGAAGAGCGGACGGATGTAGGCCGGGACGAAGCCCGGGAACTCGAACGCCCGGTCGTAGCCGCCCTGGCGGGCCTCGTCGCGGATGGAGTTGCCGTAGTCGAAGACCTCGGCGCCGATGTCCTGGAAGCCGACCATCGCCTCCACGTGGCGGGCCATGGACACCTGGGCCTTCTTGGTGAAGCCCTCCGGATCGGACTTGGCCTCGGAGTCCCACTGTTCCAGGGTGTATTCCACCGGCAGGTAGGAAAGCGGGTCGTGCGCGGAGGTCTGGTCGGTGACGATGTCGAAGGCGACCTCGCCGGCCTTCTGGCGGCGCAGCAGCTCGGGGAAGACCTCGGCGGCGTTGCCGACGTAGCCCACCGAGAGCCCCCGGCCCTCGTTCTTCGCGGCGGTGACCTTGGCCAGGGCGGTGTCCAGGTCCAGCTCGACCTCGTCGAGGTAGCGCTTGGACGCCCGGCGGCGCAGGCGCTCCTCGGACACGTCGACAATCAGGCAGGCGCCGCCGTTGAGGGTGACCGCCAACGGCTGGGCCCCGCCCATGCCGCCGCATCCGCCGGTCAGGGTCAGGGTGTTGGCCAGCGTGCCGCCGAAGCGCTTGGCGCCAATGGCGGCGAAGGTCTCATAGGTTCCCTGCAGGATGCCCTGGGTGCCGATGTAGATCCAGGACCCGGCGGTCATCTGCCCGTACATCATCAGGCCCTCGGCCTCCAGCTTGCGGAACTCGGGCCAGGTGGCCCAGTCCCCCACCAGGTTGGAGTTGGCGATCAGCACCCGCGGGGCCCACTTGTTGGTGCGGAAGACGCCGACCGGCTTGCCGGACTGGATCAGCAGCGTTTCGTCCTCTTCCAGGTCCGTCAGCGTCTTGATGATCGCGTCGTAGGCCTCCCAGGAACGGGCCGCACGTCCGGTGCCGCCGTAGACGACCAGGTCCTCGGGGCGCTCGGCGACCTCCGGGTCGAGGTTGTTCATCAGCATGCGCAGCGGGGCCTCGGTGGCCCAGGACTTGGCGGTCAGCTTGGTGCCGCGCGGGGCGCGGATGACGCGGGACGGATCGTGCTGGGTGAAGCTCATCGGATGGTTCTCCTTGTCGGTGGTTCTTGATCTGGTGGTGCCCGTTCGGGCGGTGCAACGTGGGTTGTCGTGGGGAATCGAGGCGCGGCCGGCGCGGGCGCCGGGCTAGCTGCCGACGGCCAGGCCCAGCAGCGCCCGGGCCTCGGCGGCGACCAGTTGGCCGATGCGCTCGACCTCTGCCGGGTTCATCCGGTAGCTGGGGGCAACGACGGATATCGCGGCCACGGGTCCGCCGTCGTCCGCGGCTCCGGTTGCCCCGAGCTGCCGCAAGGGGGCGGCGATGGCCGTGACGTCGACCTCGACGCCCTTGTCGGAGACCACGTAACCGGCGTCCGGGGTCTTTCCGGCGAACACGACTCCCAGGCTGGATCCCTCCAGGGGGACGCTGCGACCCACCCAGGAGGCGTGGCGCACCGAGTGGGTTCCCTCGGCGATGGCCAGGTACACGGCGTGGTCGCTGCCCGTGCCCTGGTGTCCGCGCACCGAAAGGTAGGCGGATTCGCCTGTCGCGTCGACCAGTCGCTGCAGGGCCGGTGCGGCCAGGTGGATCAGCGACTCGTGGCTCAGGGCCTGGGCGCCGAGCTGCACCAGGCGCAGGCCGGGCCGGTATTCCCCGTCCGCGTCCTTGCGCACAAAGCCGCTGTTTTCCAGGGTGCGCAGCAGCCGCAGGGCCGTGGAGGCCGAGAGTTCCGTCTCGCGGGAGACTTCTGCCAACGACACCGCCCCTGCATCGCAGACGGCGCCGAGCAATTGCAGGGCTCGTTCCACGGTTCGGGTTGCCGGTTCTGCCACGGTATTCCTCCATCTGGGTGTTTCGGTCTCCGGAACGCCTGCCTTTGGGTGCCGCTTGGCGCCCTGGGACAAAATTCAAACCCCTGGGGGCTTGCCCCGGAGCCACGTGATGCGTTTCACTTATTGAAACGCTAATTTCATCCCTTGGCAAGTGTTTGCGAGATCCGGCTCACACGACACCACGGAAAACCCACCTGTCAGAAGGAAGAACCCATGAATGCCAGCATCACCATCTCGACCGGCGCGTTGAAGCCACAGGACGTCGTCGCAGTGGCACGCCACGGTGCGCAGGTGGAACTGGGCGCCGACGCACTTGCCGCCATCGAGTCCTCGCGCGCCGTGATCGACGCACTGGTCAGCGACACCGTCCCGCACTACGGAGTGTCCACCGGCTTCGGGGCACTGGCCACCAAGCAGATTCCGATCGAACTGCGCGCCCAGCTGCAGCGCTCGCTGATCCGTTCGCACGCGGCTTCCTCCGGCGCCGAGGTGCCGCGCGAGGTGGTCCGCGCGCTGATGCTCAACCGCATTTCAACCCTGGCCACCGGCCGCACCGGAGTCCGCCCGATCGTGGCAACCACCTACGCCGCGATCCTCAACGCGGGAATCACCCCGGTCATCGGCGAGTACGGCTCCCTGGGCTGTTCCGGGGACCTGGCCCCGTTGTCCCACGCCGCCCTGGCGTTGATGGGCGAGGGCCCGGTCCGCGACGCCGCGGGCACCGCGATGGACGCCTCCGAGGCACTGGCCGCCGCGGGCATCGCCCCGGTGGTCCTGGCCGAAAAGGAGGGGCTCGCACTGGTCAACGGCACCGACGGGATGCTCGGCATGCTGCTCCTGGCCGCGGCCGACCTCCATGCGCTGGTCAGCATCGCCGACCTCTCGGCAGCCATGAGCATCGAGGGGCTGCTGGGCACCGATGCCGTCTTCGCGCAGGACCTGCACGCCCTGCGCCCGCACCCGGGCCAGCGCGACTCGGCCGCCAACATGCGCGGCGTCCTGGCCGGCTCGCCCCTAATCGAGGAGCAAAAGTCCGGCGCCCACAAGTTCACCCGGGTCCAGGACGCCTATTCGCTGCGCTGCGCCCCGCAGGTGCACGGCGCGGTGCGCGCGACCCTGGCGCACGCCGAATCCGTGGCCGCCCTCGAGTTGGCCTCGGCCATCGACAACCCGGTGGTCACCCTCGACGGCCGGGTCGAATCCAACGGCAACTTCCACGGCGCCCCCGTCGGCTACGTGCTGGACTTCCTGGCCATCGCCGTGGCCGACCTCGCTTCCATCTCCGAACGCCGCACCGACAGGTTCCTGGACAAGGCACGCAACCACGGACTGAACGCGTTCCTGGCCGACGACCCCGGGGTGGACTCGGGCCACATGATCGCCCAGTACACCGCGGCCGGCATCGTCTCCGAGCTCAAGCGCCTGGCCGTCCCGGCGTCGGTGGACTCGATCCCGTCCTCCGCCATGCAGGAGGACCACGTGTCGATGGGCTGGCACGCGGGACTGAAGCTGCGCAAGGGAATCGACGGGCTCGCGCGCGTACTGGCCATCGAGCTGCTCACCAGCGCCCGCGCCCTGGACATGCGCGACGGCGGCCTGGACTCCTCCAAGTCCTCCCCGGTCATCACCGCGGTGCGCCGGCAGATCCGCACCCGCGTCGAGGGCCCGGGAACCGACAGGTTCCTCTCCCCCGAGATCGAGGCCGTATTCCAGATGGTGGCGGACGGCTCGCTGCTGGATGCCGCCAACTCGGTGCTCGAAGCCCGGCTGGCATAATGTCCATTTCCCCCTCCGCCCCCGACCGGAAGACGGGCACCGAGCAGAAGCAGGACCTGTCCCCCGGGACCGTCATCGCCTACTCGGGGATTCGGCCCGCCCCGTGGCGCAATGGCGGCGGGGTGACCCGGCAGATCGCTTCGGGTCGGCTGGACCGCTCCGGAAACCCGGAGGCAACCACCGGAGAGGACTGGGACTGGCGGCTGAGCATTGCAGATGTCCAGACCCCCGGGGACTTCTCCGCCTTTGCCGGGATGTGGCGGATCCTGACCGTCATCGAGGGCGTGGGCATGGTGCTGCGCATTGACGGGACCGAGCGGCGGCTGGAACGATACGGCCCGCTTGGTTTCGACGGCGGGGCCGCCACGAGTGCAACGCTGCCCGAGGGGCCGATCAGGGACTTCAACCTGATCGCCCGCACCGGAACGGTGAGCGGGCATGTTCGAATCGTGGAACTGTCACCGGGGCACCCGCTGCAACTGACCGGCGGCCGGCTCGGCGTCCTTCTCCAGGGCACGGCCGCGCTGCAGGTGGGCGGGCAACACGTCCAGGACCTGGAGCGTTACGACACGATCGTTGGCGGCGGGGAATCGACGCCTGCCATCACCGGCGGCGGCTTCGTGGCCGTGGTTTCGCTTGAGCGTGGGTAGGTGAATTCGGCGCAGGCATCGTCGGTTGATCGCATGCCCGGGTCGGGGGCGTCGTGTCCGCTAACAGGCGCCGTCGCCGCAGCGGGCTTGCGCGGGCCGTCCCCGACCGAAGCCGCTGCTTGACCGCCACGTCAAATTGGCGTGCCCGGGCAGCTGCCCCAGATAATGGTTTCCATGCCGTCTTCGTCCCTCCTTGGCTTCGCCGGGGTTGCCCTTGTCGTGGTGCTGGCCCCCGGGCCCGACACCTTCCTGCTGCTGCGCTACGCCCTGAATCGTCCGCGCAACGGGGTCGCAGCGGCACTTGGCATGATGGTCTCAATCATGGGCTGGGCGGCCCTGGCCGGCCTGGGTGTTGCAGCGCTCCTGCAGACGTACCCGGCCATCCACCAGGGCATCGCGATCGTCGGCGGGGCCTACCTGCTCTACCTTGGCCTCGGATCGCTGATCAAGGCGCGCTTCCTTGCCGGCGCGTCAGCCGCGACGGCGCGCACCACGACCAGGAAAGTGGCCGCGGCGGAAACCGAATTCACGTTGGTGCAGTCGGCGAGGGCAGGTGCCCTTTCTGCCGCACTGAACCCGAAGCTGGGGCTGCTGTTCCTGGCGTTGATGCCCCCGTTCATCCCTGCCGGATCGAACATGCTGGGTTCGGCGTTGATCCTGGGAGCAATCTTCGCGGCCATGGGCTTCGCATACCTGATGGTGCTGACCGCGATCGCAGCCCGGGCCATGGCATGGTTCAAGAGCCCGACGGTAGGCATCTGGCTCGAACGGGTCTCCTCCGGGGCACTGGCCATCATGGGCATCGTCGTGCTGCTCGGGGCGTTCACCTAGCAGCACCGACCGCCGCCCGGACCCGATACGACAGGGCGGCCCACTAGACTTCTTTTCATGACGACGACTAACCGGATGCTGGCAGCCGGAACCATCTTGCACCTGGCCGACTCCACCAAGCGGAAATGGGCCCACGGGGAAGTCAGGGAAATCGCCGCCGGAAAGCTGGGACCCGATGCGACCCTGTTGCCCGCCGAAGGCAACGCGTGGGATTGGCGCCTGAGCGTGGCCTCCATCGAAGCGGCCGGGGAATTCACGCGCTACGACGGCTTTGACCGGACGCTGACGGTGATCGCCGGCGAGCTTCTCGAACTCACCATCGACGGTGCGGCCCATGCGGTGGAGGCCCTGCGCCCGTTGAGGTTCTCCGGCGACAGCGCCGTCGCCGCCGCCCTGCCCACAGGAGACGTGCTTGCGCTGAACCTGATCACGCGCACCGGTGCCGTGCGCGGCAACGTGCGCATCGTGGAACTCTCCAAAAAGCGCGAACAGCACCTCTTCGGAGCCCAATTCGGCGTGATGCTGCAGGGCAAGGCCACCATGCTGCGCGGGGAATCGGAAGAAACACTTGGGCTGCGCGACACCGTGATCGGCGGGGAGGAAGACTCCCCGCGCATCAGCGGCCGCGGCTTCATGGCCGTGGTGTCCCTCGACCTGCCGTAGCGGCTTGGGCCGAGGGCTGTTGGAGTCCTCGGCTACTGGTTCAGGCCGGGCTTGACCGGCACGAACCCCACCGCGTTCTTGCGGTGGATGGCCTTGGCCGGAGTGCGCTTGAAGCCCTTCGCATCCATCTTGTTCTGCAGCCGGAATTCGGCCAGGGCCGCGTCATAGATTTCGTTCATCCGGCTCCCGGTGACTTCTTCCTGCGTCCCGTCGGTGAACGCGATGGAGATGGCGAGCTTCGCGGGGAAGTGCCGGCTCATCCGGACGTTGCCGTCGGTGTCCTGCTGGAGATTGATCATGTATTGCCTATCTTTCGTGAACGGGTATCCCCCAGTCTCCACTACGCACGGCTGGGTTCATTACCCGCCGCCGCGGGCGGTGCCCACGCTTTCGCCACACTCCTGATGGTTGCGGCCCGGCCGGGAGACGGACGACACGTGCCCGGCAGCCCAGCCAACCGACCTCGAAGCACCCCCCGCTCCCCCCGAATCCGCCGGACCGCGTCGGTACGCACCCGATAGACTTGACGTTTCATCGCCGACACGGGACGGGTACGGGCACCCATGGACTACAACGACTACGAGCTTGTCGCCTTCTGGGTGCTTTGCCTCGGAGCAGCGGTGCCGCTGGTGGCGATCGGCGTCTTCGTGCATCTGCGCCGCGGTGCCAGGGCCCTGGACTGGTACATGTTCCTGGGATGCATCGGATCGATCGCCTATGGGTGCTTCGCGGGCCTGGTCGTGGACGCCGTGTTTCCGCCGCCCTACGTTCCGGGACTCTCCGAGGGCCGGGGGCTTGACCTTCGAGGCGTGGCCCTGGTCATCGGGTCATGGATCGGCGGGATCCTCGGTGTCGTCGCCACCGTGGCCACGTTCCTGGTTTCCAAGTTGGTTCACTGGCGCCGGCAACGGAAAACCGCCATGCCGCATGACGTGGACATCCGCTGACGCGCCGCCGGCCCACCCATCAGGCCTGCAGGACCCGGTACTCGATCTCGTCTTGCACCCAGGCCTCCCCGTCCCGGAACACGTTGAGGGCCAGCGGCAATTGGTGGGAGGCGCTCTCCACGATGTGCATGAGATAGCCGGCGGTGTTGGGAAAAGCGATGACATCGTTCGGGGCTGCACCTTGCGGGAACTCGAACCGCCGGCGCAGGATCAGTTCCTCCTCGATGCAGTAGGCGCCCACCAGGAAACCGCTGAACGGTTCGCGCGCGCGCCGCGGCCGTGCCGCGTGGATGAGGATCGGGTCGAGCAGGAAATCCGCCGAGGTCGATCGGCACTGCGTCCTGTTCATGTGCAGCCCCAGCAACGGCACGCCGTCGCTGCGTTCCTTCCCGAACGCGACAGCTGCAAGCGTCATGCCGCACCCGTCCAGCAGGGAACGCCCGGGCTCGCAGCGCAACTGGAGGTTTCGGCCGGCCAGCAGCTCCGCGATGCTGCTCCCGGTCCCGGCCGGTTCGGCGGCAAGGACCGCATCCAGCCATTGCCCGCGGACCGGGCTCTGGTGGTAGGGATAGACGTCCTTGCTCGGATTCTTCCCGACGGCCCCGAGGGAATCGGATTTCCAGGTGATTTGCCCCGAGCCGGCCGGTTGCCCGGCGAGCGCCTCCCAAAAGCCGGCCCATTGGGCGGCGCTGTCCACATAGGACATCGGGATGCCCCCGCCCATGTCGATGAAGCCGGGCGCATGTCCCAAATCCACCAAGGCGTCGACCAGCTCCACCGACTCCGCCAGCGCAAGTGCCCGATGTTCGGCGCTGTACCCGTTGAGGTGGAAGTGGATCCCGACGATCCGAAGCCGGGAGGGATCCGGCGGCCCGGCCAGGAATTCGAGCCATTCCGCTGCCCGCAGGCCGAAGCGTGTTGGCGGCACCAGGGCGTTGTCGGTGGCCAGGCGCAGGGCGACGCGGGCACGCACTCCGCAGGACTCGGCAACTTCCCGCAGGTCTTCGGCCTCGTCCCGGTTGTCCAGGCTCACCACCACGCCGTTTTCCAGGGCCAGCCTGAGCAGCGCCGGCGACTTGACGGCGGCCGTGACAATGATCAGTTCCGGGTCCACGCCGCGGCGCAGGCACTGGTCGAGTTCGTGGAAGCTGGCCACGTCGATCCCGCACCCCGCGTCCACCGCGGCGTCGATGGCGCCGATGGTCTTGTTGGCCTTGCGCGCCAGGTACACCTGGAAATCCACCGAGTGCCGGGCCGCGGCCGAACGCAGTTCCTCGACGTTGCGGCCCAGGGAGGAGAAATCGTGGAGATTGACCGGGGATCCGAACGTGTCGATCAATTCCCGGCACTGTGCCGCGTCAGCGACCACCCGCTCCATCCAGGGTTCAAGGCGCGCGGTCAGCGGTGCGGTGCCGTGCATCAGGGGTTTCATGATCGTTCTCCAAGGTGTTGGGGCAGTCGTTGTCGCACGATGCGCCGGGCCCAGCTGCGGGGTTCGGGATGCAGCGTGCGGTTCAGGGTGTCATGGCCCAGCGTGGGGCCCTCGGTGGGACGGCCGAGCGCGGCCAGGGATTCGTTCCGGTTGCCGTTTGCGTCGATGCAGGTTCCGTCGGCATCGGTCAGCAGCCCGCGTTCCCCCTCGCGCACCAGCACCTCGCCGGCGGCGAGCAGGCCGGCGATGACAGGGGACATGGCCCGGCCGCCCGGCGCCGCGGAGTCCAGCACGCCGGCGGGCGGGGTGACGGCGTCAAGCAGCACCGTGTCCCGCGGCGGCCGCGGCGGGAACGGGCCCTGATCCAGCAGGCCGCAGTCGAAGAGCGCCAGCAGCTTCAGCGCCGTCCCCTCGGGAGGACCGAAGGCCATGCGCTCCAACTGCCCGGACACGCGGTGGAACAGCCTGGCTTGCGCGGGCAGCCAGCGCACCCGCGAAACTGCCCGCACCACCTCGGGATACAGGCCCGACCACACCCGGGCCCACAGCCATTGGGCGGTGGGCGGCGCCTGCAGGTGGTTCGCTCTGATGCTGCGCCGGATGTTTTCCGCGGCGGATTCGGTGCCCTGCCCCTCTCCCGTGCGCCCGGTCAGGGCCGTGCGCCACAGATCCAGAGGCGTGACCGGCGAGCCGCACCGTTCCGCGCAGTCGAGGGCGCAGGACAGCAGGATCCTGAACAGGCCGGTGTATGCGGCGCCGGTGCCCGCCGGGAGGCAGGCGATTTCGCGTCCCCAGTCAAGGACCCGTTGTCGGTGCCCGTCGATGCACCTGCGGATGTCTTCCGGCACCTCATCGGGCTTGGGAACCATGGGCAGGGTGCTCCGGGAGGCCAGGGTGATCCCGGACGGTTCCCGGCCACCGGGGACGTAGCGCAGCCAGGGCGTCCAGGATTCGGGGCCCGCGGACTCGGTCCACCGTCCGCCGCGGCCCTCGGTCAGCAGCAGGACGGCATCGTAGGCGGTCAGGGCTGCGCCCCGGATGAGGACCCGGCTGCCTACCGGGATGCCTTCCTCGCCCAGTGCCGGGTACTCCCCGATCAGCGGGCCGCCGTTGCGGGCCGAGGCGAGCGGTTGCCCCGGCGCATCCAAGGCCATCCCATGTCCGGTCGCGAGCACCACCTCGTCGTACAACCCCGACCCGGCATCGCTAAAGACCTCCCATTGCGCCCCGGCACGCTCCACGCCCGTGACCAGGGCCGGGACGTGGGTCAGGCCGAAGGCCGCCGTCCCGGCGAGGTGCCGGAACTGCTCGGCCAGGTACCTGCCGACCACGACCCGGGGCGGGTAGCGCTCCCCGCGGTACCGCGGCTCGACCCGTGCCACCCATTGCGCGAAGGTCTCCGGTCCCGCCGAAGGCCCCGCGTCGAGGATGCCCGCGGACACATTGAGCCGCAACGCCGTGGGCTGGCCCTCCTGCCAGACCCTCCCGGCACCGGGCGGACAGGGGTCGAAAACATCGATGGCCAGCCCTTCGGCCGCCGCGTCGGGACACCTGTCCCGGAGCTCGAGCAGGGCAAACAGGCACTTGGGCCCTCCCCCGATGAACGCCACGCGCGTCATCGGGGGCTGGCGCCCAGCACCTCGGCAACGGTGTCCGGCTCCGGTTCGGAGCCAAGGTTGCTGCGGACCCAGTCGTCGTCATAGACCGTGTGCAGGTAGGGGACCCCCGAATCGTGGACCAGGAATCCGATGCGCGTGCCTTCCTCGATTCCCGGCAGGTCCCGCCCCATCGCCGCCACGATGGCGCCCGTCGAGGCCCCCGCCAGGATCCCCTCGCGCCTGGCCAACATGCGGCAGCCCCTGACCATGTCGATTTCGTCGATCCGGCACACGACGTCGGGGTCGGCCTGCAGGGCCAGTTCCGGGACGATGCCCGCACCCAACCCGGGGAAGCGCCGAACGCCCTCTTCCCCGCCGAACAACACCGATCCAACCGCATCCACCGCGACCAGCTTGGTCTCCGGGTGGTGTAGGCGCAGGTACCGTTGGCAGCCCAGGAGGGTGCCTGTGGTGCTGGTTGCCACGAACAGCATGTCCAGCCGCCCGTCCACCGCATCCATGAACTCGGGCATCGTCGTGGTGAAATGCGCATCCGGGTTGTCCGGCGATCCGTATTGGTTGGTGGTCACGGCCCCGGGATTCTCGCCCAGCAGCTCTTGGACCCTTTGGCGCCGGGCGGCCAGCTTGTTTCCATCGACGGGGGTCCGCACCAGCTCGATCCTCGCCCCGTACGCGCGCATGAGCTCAAGCGCCGAGCGGTTGGCGTTCTCGTCGACAACCGCCACGAACCCGATCCCGCGGACCCCGGATTGCCTGGCCAGCGCGATGCCGAGGTTCCCGGAGGTCGATTCCACGATCAGGCCCCCGGGCTCGAGCCTGCCGGAGGCCATGAGCGACCCAATGAGGCTGCTGGCGGTGCGTTCCTTGGTGCTTCCCGAGAGCTGGAGGAGGTCCAGCTTCGCGAAGACCTCGATCTCCGGCCTGCCGAAGAGCCGTTCCAGCTTCACCGTCGGGGTGCTGAAGGGGTCGAGCGTTCCAACGTGGGTCATGTTCGTTCCTCGCATCTGGTTGGACAGCGGCATCCGGCCCGGCGGCCCTGGAACGGTGGTGACCGGGCCGGAGCCATGAATGGCCCGCGCTTCGCCTCGGCGTGGGGAACGCCGACGTCACACGGGTTATCGGGTGGACAAACCCGCGGCAGCGGGTTGCAACTGTGGCCAGTCTAGGAGCGGGTGTTGGTTCTGACCAGACCAAAACCGAAAAACTCCTTTCCCCGGAGGCTTGCCGAAACACCTGTCCGACATGGGAAACTCAGGGCATGCACATGCGCGCGGAACCCACCGGAGACCACCTGGTCGGGCGACGCTTCCCCGAGGTCTCGCTCCCGGCGACCACGGGCATGACGATGTCGCCGGAGGACTTCGCCTCGGGGTCGTTCGTGTTGTTCATCTACCCGCGCACGGGGCGGCCGGACCGCATCGAGCCGCCCGAATGGTCGATGGTGCCCGGAGCCAAGGGTTGCACGTCCGAATCGTGCGAGTTCCGCGATCTTGCCGCGGACTTTGCAGCCATCGGCTTCGGCATCTACGGACTTTCCAGCCAGGACACCGACTACCAGCGCGAGGCCGCGGGGCGCCTGCACCTGCCCTACCCGCTGCTCTCGGATCCCGGGTTCGTCCTCGCGGCCGAGTTGGGATTGCCGACCTTCGACTTTGACGGCGGGAAGCTCCATGTACGCAGCACGCTGGTCGTTTCGGACGGCGAGATCATCCTTGCCTATGTTGGCATCACCGACGCGGCCGCACATCCCCTGCTTCTCCTCGCCCGGCTCCAGGAAGAAGGCTAGGGGACCCAAGGCCGCGGAAACCGACTCGATCGAAGCGGTACGGCCCGTGGTGCGGGTTCCCGAAGCGCCCCAGCGACGACGACCCCGGATGGATGCGGGGAACCCGACGAAACCATCTGCAACGGCCTGCTTCCTGGTGCGCGCGATCCACCTTCAGGGTCTCCGTCGAGCGGCGATGATCTCCTGACGCCCCGGCTAATATAGCCACCTGCCTGAATAATCGTTCCGAAACGCAACCATTCCCGGCGAGTTCCTGCCGACACCACGCCCCCGGGGACCTTCCAAAAAATATGTCACAGGTAACATTCGGAAATCTTTCAGCCCCCACTAAAAATTCATCTTCAATCCCGCCCGCGCTACCCGGGGCCCTGGAAACGAGGGGGCACGGCGCCGCAAGAACGCCTAAAAATAAACTCTTCGGTAACCCACATCACAGCATGTGGACCCCTGATCCGGAAATCCCAATCGCATAGGCCCCACTCCCATTCCCTTCGCCTTCCCATGGGCTCCGGCCGGACGCCTAACCCCCATCTCAGGAGCGCTTTCCCATATCACTGTCGACGTGCCGCACGGCACGCACACCTGCCGTTTATGCGGCGTTCACTTGTCGCCTCTACGTTTGCTTGACCAGCAGATGGAAATGAAGAATCCCGTTTGGTCGAGCAGCGGCATGCGCCGCGATCCGACCGTGGGGAGGGCGGCGACCACTTTCGATGCAGGCTTCCAAGGCACTTCGTGGTGACACGAAATCCAGGGGGCCTGCAGCCGGTACCGCCCGTCCCCGCAGGATTCGGCTATCTCCCCGATGAAAGGAGTTGGACAATGACCGCACACGCGAACAAGACCGGTAAGAAGATCGGCCAGCCGAGTCAGTTCAACAAGGTGGTGGAAAAACCGACGTCAGACAAAAGCTCGGTTGATAAAAACGCCGCCGCGGCAAAAATCGCAGCCGGCTCCAAGCAGGCAGCCACTGCTGTCCGGGGCACCCGGGCAGTTGCCGCGAAGTCCGCCACGGCGGAGCCAACCGCATCAAAGTCTGCATCTGCCACAGCCGCCACCATTCCGTCCGCACCGGCAGCTGCCGCGAAGCCGGTGAAGTCCGCGACTGCCACGGCAAAGGCCGCACCCGCAAAGACCGCGGGCCGCACCGCCCCGACCACCCAGGCGACCGCCGCAAAGCCAACCAAGACCGCGACCGAAAAGCCAGCCGCCGCGTCGTCCCGAACCACCCCCGCGGCCAAGACAGCAAGCGCCGCGAAGGCCACCGTGAGCAAATCCGCGACGGCAACAACCACCCCGGGCACCGCCGCCACGACGGCTGCGAAGACACCCGAGGCCACGACTTCCCGAACCACCGCGACCACAGCGACCTCGACTCCTGCCACCAGCGCGACCAAGCCTGCAACAGCCGCAAAGCCGGCCACGGCCACCCAGACCCCCGGCGAAAAGACGACCGACGCCGCGACCAAGACCGGCGGCACGGCAACGACCGCGACCGCGACAGCAAAGGCCGCCGCGGTGGACCCAAAGACCACCCCCGCTGCAGCCAAGTCCGCGGTCGCGGAAAAGACCACGGCCACCAAGCCCGTGGCCACGTCAACCGCTTCGGCACCGGCTCCGGCCGTGAAGACTGCCGACGCCGCGCCCAAGACCGCCGAAGCCCAGAAGCCCGTCCGGGCCAGGGACAAGCCCTTGGCAACTTCCGTCCCGTCCACCAAGGCATCCGACCCGCTGCCGGCCGCCACGCTCGCCGGCAACGCCGCTGCGAAGCCCGCCACCACGGCAGGGTCCGCCGGCGCAACCGCCACCGCGACCGTCCCGGCAACGAAAACGACCCCGGCAGCCAAGGACGCGGCCACGGACAAGCCGGCATCCAGCGCCGCCGCACCGGCAGTTGCCCCGGCGGCCGACCCGATGCCGCGCGCCACCCCGTCCGGTCCCGAGGCACCCGAGGCAACAGTCGGCACCGACGCGGCCTTCGCCTCCACGATGCCCCAGGAAACCGTCCTGCACACCGTGCGGAACATCTCCGAGGTCCGCCACTTCTTCCGCACCAACGACGTGCCGGTCTTCTTCATCGGCGCCACCCCGTTCAACCTGCTGGGCCTGGACCGCTGGGTCCGGAACTTCACCTACATCAGCTACTACGACGCCTGGGACGGCGCCCACCCGCGGGTCTTCACCCCGGTGCACAAGCCCTACCGCGAGTTCGGCTCCGGCGAGGAAATCAACAACTGGCTGCTGCTCAACGCCGAGGTCCGCGCCCGGATGACCAAGGACCTGCGCCCCGGCGTGCGTCCGAAGGTCGCCATGGTCTTCTTCGACGAGGAAACCGAGCAGATCTGCGACGAGCTGGGCTACGACCTGATCCTGCCTTCGGCCGAGCTGCGCTCGCGCCTGGATTCCAAGATCGTCACCACGCAGCTGGGCAACGAGGCCGGGGTGCCTTCGGTGCCCAACGTCCTGACCAAGGGTTCGGACTGGTCCGCCCTGCGCGCGGCGGCCGACAAGGCCGGGCTCGGGGACGAACTGGTGGTCCAGACTCCCTACGGCGACTCGGGCAAGACGACGTTCTTCATCAACAACGAAGCCGACTGGGACAAGCACAGCGACGAAATCATCGGCGAGGACATCAAGGTGATGCGCCGCATCAACAACCTGCCGGTGGCCGTCGAGGCAGTGCTCACGCGCTCCGGCACCCTGGTGGGACCGTTCCTCACCGAGCTGGCCGGCCACGGCGACCTGACCCCGTACCAGGGTGGCTGGTGCGGCAATGAAATGCACCCTGACGTGCTCACCGACACGCAGCGCGCACGGGCCACCGACCTGGTCAAGCGCATGGGCGACCGCCTGTCCACGGAGGGCTACCGCGGCTTCTTCGAGGTCGACGTGCTCGTAGACACCGACACCGACGAGGTCTACCTCGGCGAGCTGAACCCGCGCATCTCGGGGGCATCGGCCATCACCAACGTGACGGCCGGCGCCTACGCCGACGTGCCGCTGTTCCTCTTCCACCTGCTCGAGTACATGGACGTGGAATTCGACCTGGACATCGACGAGATCAACGCGCGCTGGGAGGCACTCTCGGGCGCCGACGTGTGGAGCCAGATGATCATCAAGGAAACTTCCGAGACCGTCGAGCTACTCACCGCCACCCCGGCCACCGGCCAGTACGTCCTGGACGCCAACGGCGCCCTGGTCTTCAGCCGCCCGGCCATGGACTGGCACATGCTGCAGAACGAGTCGGAGGCGTTCTTCCTGCGCATCTACGGACCGGGCGACTACCGCTGGAAGGGCGCGGACCTCGGCATTCTGGTCACCAAGGGCCGCCTACAGCTGGAGCGCAGCGGGTCGACCAAGCTGACCATCCGGGCCAAGCACTTCATCGACTCCATCAGGGCCGGATTTGCCGGCCTGCCGGTGGGCGTGGAGGCAACCCTCGACGCCACCGCCGGGATCGGCGTGAAAACCCAGTGGTAGTCCCGCTCTAAACCGGTGCTGCAATCCATGCAGCACCCGAAGGCTGCACCGTTGCAGCAACATCAACGCCGCCCCTGGGCGGCATCGAATTGCTGCGATGGTGCAGCCATGGAAGGAAACAGTCGTTGGACGGCACGAACCTTGATTACCACCCATCCGGGGTGGACATGCAGAATTGGCAACTGCCGCAAAACCTTCGCTGGTCCTTCCAGCACATGGCCGAGTTCCTGCCCACCGCAGTGATATCGCGGGGGCGGGGACCGGCGGCCAAGCTGCCCGCCGACCACCGCGACCTGGACTCGATCGCGCTGCCCCCGGCGGGCCCCGAGGAAGCGCCGATGACCGTTGGCTCGGTCATGGGCTCGACCGACACCGACGGCTGGATGCTGCTGCACCGCGGGTCGGTGCTCACCGAGCAGTACTTCGGCGAGATGGCAGCGGACACCGAGCACCTGCTGATGTCGGTGAGCAAGTCGTTGGTCGGCGCCGTCGCCGGGTCGCTGTGCGACGCCGGCCTGCTGGACCCCGAGGCGCAGCTGACCGAATACGTGCCCACGCTTGCCGACTCCGGCTACGCAGGGGCCACGGTGCGCCAGCTGCTGGACATGCGCTCGGGCATCGCGTTCTCCGAGGACTACCTCGACCCGCGCGCCGAGGTGCGGATGCTGGAGGAGGCCATCGGCTGGGCTCCCCCGGCCTTCGCCGGCCCCACCGGCATGTACCCGTATTTGACCACGCTGCGGCAGAAGACCGAGCACGGCGGGCCCTTCGAATACCGTTCCTGCGAGACCGACATGCTGGGCTGGATCTGCGAGGCGGTCTCCGGTTCGACCATGCCCACGCTGATGTCCCACCTGTTGTGGGGCAAGATCGGTGCCGAGTTCGACGCCGTGATCGGGGTCGACCAGTACGGCACCGGCATGTTCGACGGCGGGATCAACGCCACGCTGCGCGACATGGCCCGCTTCGGTTCGCTCTTCCTGAACGACGGGCTCTCCCTGGGCGGTGCGCGCGTGCTCTCGCGCGAATGGATCGAACAGACACTGTCCGGCGCACCCGATTCCCGCGAGGCCTTTGCCAACAGCCCGGGAGACAACCGCATGCCCGGCGGGATGTACCGGAACCAGATGTGGTTCCCCTACGAGGGCAACGACGTGCTGCTGTGCCTTGGCATCCACGGGCAGATGGTCTACATCAACCGCCCCGCCCAGGTGGTGGGGGTCAAGCTCTCCAGCTGGCCGCTCCCGCAGGACGCCTCCAAGCTCTTCCCCACGCTGCGCGCCTTCGACGCGATTGCCGCCCAACTGGGCACCGCTCCCCCGGCCCCGCGCCAGGAGTTCCTGCCGCTGTTCACCCTGCCCCCGCGGACCAAATCGCATCCCGTGGTCGGAAACGCGAAGTCTTGAGCTTGATTTGTGACGCCCGTGACGGGCACACCCTAGGATTGGAACAGAAGTGAAAGCGCCATCGTCGATCATCGACAACGAACAATATGCAACACCTTCCAGCGTATGGCGGCTGCGCACCGACGCCTGGGAGTACCTTGGCTACGCGACCAAGCAACTGCCCTCCCTCTCCAATTCCGGCCCGGATTCCCATGCCGTGGAGAAGGGCCTGCTGGCCGAGGTCAAGCGACAGCTGCGCGTGCTTGAGGCCGTGGAAACCTACTGGGCGGTGCCGGGCAAGGCGCACGTGCTTGAGCTGCGGGCACGGATCGAGGAGGGCGACTACGCCACGGCGCTGACCCTGATCGAGATCGTGACCCGCGGGTTCACGCGTTTCAGGCACGAGCTCGACGAAACCCCGGAGGATCCGGCTCCCGACGCCCAGCCGGTTGACCAGCCGGTGCCGGCCGTCGCCGACCGCCGTCCGCGCTTCGAGGTGCTGGTCGTGGACGACGTCTCCGAGACGGTGCGCGAGGAACTCATTGCAGAGATGGCCGTCCAGCGCCGGGACTCGGACGCCTTCACGTACCAGATCAACGTGGTGCCCTCCCTCGAGGACGCCCTCATCGCGGTGCTGCTGAACCCCACCATCCAGGCCTGCATCCTGCGCCCGGGATTCGGCGTCTCGGCCCGGCACCGGCCGGGCGACGACCTGCGCAGGTTCCTTGACGGCTTCGTCGATCCCGGGGTGTCCGCCATCCCGCCCAAGCAACGCATCCTGAAACTGGCCGACATGCTCAAGAAGCTGCGCCCGGAACTGGACCTGTACCTGGTTGCCGACGTGTCCATCGAGGACCTCGCCGGTTCCGCGAACCGCCGCTTCGCCAGGCTCTTCCGCCGCGAGGAGTCGATGGAGCTGCACCTGTCGCTGCTGCGCGGGGTCGCCGAGCGCTACGAAACCCCGTTCTTCGACGCCGTGCAGGAGCACAGCCGCAAGCCCGCCGCGGTCTTCCACGCGCTGCCCGTTTCCCGCGGCGGTTCGGTGGTCAACTCCCGGTGGATCAAGGACATGGGCGAGTTCTACGGCCGGAACCTGCTCCATGCCGAAACCTCCGCCACCTCCGGCGGACTTGACTCGCTGCTTGACCCGCGCAGCACCATCCGCGACGCCCAGGTCCTCGCCGCCCGCGCGTTCGGTGCCCGGCGCTCCTACTTCGTCACCAACGGCACCTCCACCGCCAACAAGATCGTGCACCAGTCGATCCTGGCCCCGGGAGACGTGGTCATCGCCGACCGCAACTGCCACAAGTCCCACCACTACGCGCTGATGCTCGCCGGGGCGCAGGTCGCCTACGTGGACGCCTACCCGCTGAACGAATACGCGTTCTACGGGGCGGTGCCGTTGAAGACGCTGAAATCGATCCTGCTTGACTACCGCCGCGCCGGGCGCCTGCACGAGGTCAAGATGCTCACGCTGACCAACTGCACCTTCGACGGCATCGTCTACGACGTCGAACGCGTGATGGAGGAGTGCCTGGCCATCAAGCCGGACCTGGTTTTCCTCTGGGACGAGGCATGGTTCGCCTTTGCCGGGTTCCACCCCATCTACCGCAGGCGCACCGCCATGGCCGCGGCGGCAACGCTTGAGGACAACTTCAGGGACCCCGCGTACGTTGCGCGGGCCAAGGCCCAGCGGGCACTGCTCTTCGACCCCGAGACCGGGGAGCCGGCGGAGGACTCCGTCTGGCTGGAAAACCGGTTGCTGCCGGACCCGGAGACGGCCCGGCTGCGCGTGTACGCCACGCAGTCAACGCACAAGACGCTGACCGCGCTGCGCCAGGGCTCCATGATCCACGTCTTCGACCAGGACTTCAGCCACCTCAACGAGGTGACGTTCAAGGCCGCCTACATGACCCACACCTCGACCTCGCCGAACTACCAGATCCTCGCCTCGCTGGACATCGGCCGGCGCCAGGCGGAGCTGGAGGGCTACGAGCTGGTGCAACGGCAGGCCTACCTGGCCCAGTCGGTCGCGCAGATGGTGGCGCGCCACCCCCTGCTCAAGAAGTACTTCCGGGTGCTGACCACCGTCGACCTCATCCCGGAGGAATTCCGCGAGACCCGGCGTCCGATGCCCCTGCGCGACGGGATCGCGGCCATGGACGAGGCCTGGCGCACCGACGAATTCGTGATGGACCCGAGCCGGCTGACCCTTCACATCGGCAACACCGGGGTGGACGGGGACACGTTCAAGCACAAGTACCTGATGGACATGTACGGGGTCCAGGTCAACAAGACCAGCCGGAACACCGTGCTGTTCATGACGAACATCGGCACCTCGCGCAGCGCGGTGGCCTACCTCATCGACGTGCTGGTCAAGCTCGCCGAGCACTTCGAGCGCGAGCGGGCGGACATGAGCCCGCGGGCGTTGGCCGCGCGCGAGAAGAGGGTCGCCGAACTGGTCGCCTCCCCGCCCCCGCTGCCGGACTTCAGCCGCTTTGCCGACAGGTACCGCAGCGCAGACGACACCGTGGACGGGGACATCCGCACGGCGTACTTCACCACGTACCAGAACCAGGCCTGCGACTACCTGATGCCGCCGGAGCTGTTCGCGCGCGTGTGCGCCGGCGAGGAAGTGGTGTCCGCCGGGTTCGTCACCCCCTACCCGCCGGGATTCCCGATCCTGGTGCCCGGCCAGGTCTTCACCAAGGAGATCCTCTCCTTCATGGCGGCGCTGGACACCCGCGAGATCCACGGCTTCGACCCGGAAGTGGGCTTCCGGGTCATCAACGAGGTCCCGGCCCTCGCCGCCGGGGCCTAGGGGCCAATCCGCGTGGGGCATCGGCCGGGCGGCCGTTGCCCCACGCGGAACCCGACTCAGCCGGCCGGCCGCACCACCAGCACCGGGCAGACCGCGTGCCGCACGCACTGCTCGCTCACCGAGCCCAGCAGCATCCCCGCCAGGCCGCCGCGCCCGCGGGTTCCCACCACCAGCATCCGGGCCTCGTGCGAGATCGCGATGAGGCTCTTGGCCGGCGGCGCATGGACGGGTTCGTAGGTGATCGGGACCATGGGGAACTTTTCGGCGACCTCGCGGGCGTCGCGCTCCAGCTCCTCGCGCACCGCGGCCGTGAACTCGCCCATCGCCGGGACGTACCCGAATTCCCACCCCGCAGGCCGCGGTGCCGTCGCAATTGACCACGCCCGCGACACCACGACGGGGGCGGACAGCTCCCGGGCCAGTTCCAGGGCCATGGACAGCGCGTCCTGCGCGCCCTTGGATCCGTCGTGGCCCACGACTATGCTGCCCGCCGGCGCGGGTTCCGGCGCGGCGTTGGCTGCGGGGTTCGGGACGTTGGATATTCCTTCGGTGCTCATGGCCGCTTCTCCTGGGGTCGTCGGTGGTTGGTGGTTGCTGGCCGGGGCAGCGCCCGGCGCTACGTGTATTCGTCGTGCAGCCGGTGCGCCTCGGCCACCTGTTCACGGATCTTGTCGACGTCCTTGGCCTTGTTGCGGTACTTCGGCTCCATGGCCAGGATCTGGGCCTCCTCCTGCCTCAGCAGCCGGTAGACCCGCTCGCGTTCGGCCGGGTCTGCGGTGTAGCCGAGGTCGATGTAGTTCACCGCATGCCTGCGGGCGGAATTGATGGCGGTCTGCGCCTTGCCGGCCTTGCTCAACAGCGAGACAACCACTGTCACCAGCAGCACGCCGATGATGAAGCCCAGGGACAGTCCCGTGGTGATCTCGATGACCGGGACGGGTTCGCCGTCGTTGATGAAGGGCAGGTTGTTCTCGTGCAGCGCGTGGAGCACCAGCTTGACGCCGATGAACGCCAGGATCGCGGCCAGCCCGTAGGAGAGGTAGATGAGGCGGTCCAGCAGGCCATCGAGCAGGAAGTACAGCTGGCGCAGCCCCATCAGCGAAAAGGCGGTGGCGGTGAAGACGATGTACACGTTCTGCGTCAGGCCGAAGATCGCGGGAATGGAGTCAAGCGCGAACAGGATGTCGGTGCCGCCGATCGACACCATGACCAGCAGCATGGGGGTCAGCGCCCGCTTGCCGTGGTGCATGGTGAACAGCTTGTCACCGTCGAAGTGGTCGGTCGTGTGCAGGAACCTCTTGGCCAGGCGCATGATGAAGTTGTCCGACTGGTCCGTCGCATGGTCCCCCGGCTTGAGCAGGTTGCCGGCGGTGAGCAGCAGGATCAGGCCGAAGAGGTAGAACACCCAGGCGAAGGAATTGATCAGCGCCGCACCGAGGAATATGAACCCCGTCCGGGCGACCAGCGAGAACACGATGCCGAACAGGAGCACCTTTTGCTGGTCCTCGCGGGGAACCCGGAAGCTGGCGATGATGATGAGGAAGACGAAGAGATTGTCGACCGACAGGGCCTTCTCCGTGATGTAGCCGGCGAAGTACTCCGACCCCATTGTGGACCCGCCGAAGACCAGGACCAGGATGCCGAACAGCACGGCAATCCCCACATAGACCGACGACCAGATCGAGGCTTCCTTGAGCGTGGGCACATGGGCCTTGCGGATGTGGAAGAAGTAGTCGAAGGCGAGCAGGGCAAGAATGACGACGACGGTGATGCCCCAGATGAGGGGTGAAACGCTCATGAGTCCCTGCTTTCGGACGGAGACGGCAACGGGCCCGGCAAATTGCTCGGCGCTGTCCTTTCCCGTGGCCGAACGCGCCCCGGGCCGGGCCGCGTTCGGCATCCTCGATCATGGGCAACCGAGCAAAGTCCTTGGCACGAAACTAGCACCCCGCTAGGGCGTTTGATAACCCCTGGAGCGTAGGGGGGCCGAACGGATCCTCCTGGCCCGGGCGCCCTGGGCATCCGCGCCCGTGCCGAAGCCACGGGACGTGGAGGCTGCCTACAACGTTCCCCCGGCGGCATCCGGGGATCCTGTTCCCGCGGCCTGTCCGGCGTCGCCAACCGTCTCTCGGGCCAGGAAGGTCTCGAGCTCGAAGAGGTTGCTCGCCCTCTCCGCGACATTCAGCAGCGTGGACATCGAGGCAACCTCCTCGACCTGCTCCTTGAGGAACCAGAGCATGAATTGCTCGCCCAGCGGGTCGTTTTCCGCCCGTGCCGCGGCGAACAGGTTCTTGATGCTTTCGGTGACCTCGAGTTCCTGGGCGAGCGCCAGCTTGAGCGGCTCCTCGGCCGAACCGAAGTCGTTGCGGACCTCGCCGATCCCGGGAATGGCGAACTTGATGCCGCGGTCCAGCATGTACTGGACCATCATCATGGCGTGGTTTCTCTCCTCCAGCGACTGGCGGTAGAAGTGCTTGGCCAGCTGGGGCAGGTCCTGCCCGTCGAACCACGTGGCAATGGCGATGTACTGCTGGGAGGCCGCAAACTCGTTGCCCAGCTGGCGGGTCAGCAGCTCGTTGAAATGGTGGCTCATGATGCTCTCCTTCATCGGTGTGCACGGGTGCGGACCTGGGGCGCCGAGACCGGCCGGGCCGGGATGGCGGAGGACCTGTATCGAGCGTCCCCCGCCCCCATTCCCCGAGTCAAGGCCCCGGGGTGCGCCTGCAGATGAAACGGTCGTGTCCCGCGGGTTCCCCCGGCCCGGGGCCTTCCCGGAGCGCGGCCGGAGCGGGCCGTTGGCCTACTTTCCCACGAAGGCCAGCAGCGCCTCATTGACCTCGGAGGCATGGGTCCACAGCAGCCCGTGCGGCGCCCCGTCGATTTCCACGTAGTCGGCGTCGGGCAGCAGTTGGCGGAACCGGCGCGCCGTGGCGTCGATCGGCAGGATGTTGTCGGCCGTTCCGTGCAGGATGAGCGCAGGCTTGCCGCTGGCACCCACGGCAGCGACGTCGTCGCGGAAGTCCTCGATCCAGGAGGAGACGACGGCGTAGGCGGCGACCGGCGCACTGGCGACGGCGGTGTTCCAGTTCGCGATGACGACCTCCTGGCTGATTCGCGACCCCAAATTGTCATCGAGGTTGTAGAAGTTGGAGAAGAAGTTCGTGAACCAGGCGAACCTGTCGCCGCGCGCCTGGTCGATGATGCCGTCGAAGACGTCCTGCGGCACGCCCTCGGGGTTGTCCTCCCGCTGCACCAGGAAGGGCTCAAGCGAGGCCAGGAAGGCAAGCTTCGCTACGCGCCGGTGTCCGAACCTCGACACGTAGCGGGCCAGTTCTCCGGTGCCCATGGAGAAGCCCACCAGGATCGCATCGTTCAGGTCCAGGGTCTCGAGCACCGTGTTCAGGTCCGCCGCGAAGGTCTCGTAGTCATATCCCGTGCCGACCTTGCTTGATTGGCCGAATCCCCGCCGGTCATAGGTGATGACGCGGTGGCCCGCCTCGAGCAGGACACGGGTCTGGCGCTCCCAGCTATGTCCGTTGAGCGGGTAGCCGTGGATCAGCACCACCGGCTGGCCTTCGCCCTGGTCTTCGTAATACAGGTCGATCGAGGTGCTGTTTTCGGTTCCCACGTTGATGAAGCCCATGGAGGATTGCCTTTCGTTCGGTGGTGCGTGCGATCGCTATCCCGATCTCCCACTCACGCTAGAGAAACGCAGTTCCCATTACAAGCATCGATAGACGCGGGGCATCGAAGCACTCCGCCGGAGCACCTCTTCCGGGCGCCGGTGATGCGATCCCGCCGGTCCCCCCGGCCCGGCGGGATCGCCTGCCCGGCGTCTCCCCTCAATCGCTCGCGGTCCGGTGGCCCGGAGCCGCCGAGTGTTGCTCGGCGATCAGGTATTCCTTCACCGCCTGGGCCGGAACGCGGTAGGAGCGCCCAAATCGCACGGCCGGCAGCTCCCCGGCATGCACCAGCCTGTAAACGGTCATCTTGGAGACCCGCATCGCCAACGCGACCTCGGCCACCGTCAGGTAGTGTGCGTCCTCAAATCCCTTCAAATCCACCATTTCGTCCCCAATCGAAGTGTCTTCATCCCCAGATGAAACAGCTGACAACGTGCACCGCTTCAACCCCTTGTGCAACGTTGTTCCCATGGTAGGCACATGGCCTTGGCAGCGCCATGGAAACGACATTGCAATTGGGGCACGGAGTTCTCCCCGCCAGATGCGGGCCCGCACGTCTTCGGCGGCATCCCCGGCTCCTGCCCGTTCCGGCCGTCCCGTGCATCCGTTTGGCGTCGCACCATCGGCGCACGCCGCCGCTATGGATACTGCTGCGCCGCGGTGCTTCAATTGCTCCATGACGCACCTTGTGCAGGCCGACTACCTCGTGGTCGGGGCCGGCGCCATGGGCATGGCGTTCGCCGATGCACTGATCGACCACGCCGACGTGCGCGTCGCCCTTGTCGACCGGCGCCACGGCGCGGGCGGGCACTGGCTCGACGCCTATCCGTTCGCCCGGCTGCACCAGGCCTCCGCCTTCTATGGGGTGGCCTCGACGTTGCTGGGCGATCGCCGGGTGCAGCAGCACGGTCCTGAGGCCGGGCTCCACGAGCGGGCCGACGTCTCCGAGATCTGCGCCTACTACGCACATGTCCTCGCCGACAGGATGCTGGGCTCCGGGAAGGTCGAGTTCTTCAACAACTGCGAGTACGTCGGGGACCGGCAGGTCGTTTCGCATGTCTCCGGCCGGCGGTTCGAGTTCCCGCCGCGATGCCGGCTCGTCGACGCCCGCTACCTCGCCCCCGATATCCCCTCGGTGACGCCGCCGCACTTCGGAATCGAGTCCGGCGTCCGCGTGGTTCCGGTCAACAGCCTCGCCCACATCATCGACGCGCCGAGCCAGTACGTGATCGTGGGATCGGGCAAGACGGCCACCGACGCCTGCATCTGGCTCCTGGCCCACGGCGTGGATCAGGCAGCGATCTGCTGGGTGCGGCCGCGCGATCCCTGGATGCTCAACCGGGCGGTCGTCCAGCCTGATCCGGCGGTGTTCCTGGGCATGGCCGCGGACACCATGGAGGCCGCCGCGGGCGCCACCTCGCTGGAGGACCTCTTCCTGCGGCTCGAGGACGCGGGCGTGATGATCCGCATCGACGGGTCGGTCTTCCCGACGATGGCCAAGACGCCGACCCTTGCGCACTGGGAGCTGGAGAAGCTGCGCACCATCGAGCACGTGGTGCGGCTGGGACATATCCGGATGGTGGAACGGGGGCGCATCGCCCTCCAGGAGGGGTCGGTCCCGATCGAGCGGGACGCGCTCGTCGTCCACTGTGCGGCCTCCGGCCTGCGCTACCCGCCGACGATCCCGATCTGGGGACCACGGGAGATCACGTTGCAGCCGATCCGGGCCGGGTTCCCGTGCTTCGGGGCGGCCCTGGCCGGCTACGTGGAAGCGACCCGCGACGATGACGCGGAGAAGAACCGGCTCTGCCCGCCGACCCCGTATCCGAACTCGCTGGCGGGCTGGGCGAACATGCAGGTGCTTGGCACCCGCGCGGTGGCATCTTTCGCTTCCGCGCCCGACATCAAGGCCTGGGCCGATACCGTGGCTCTGAACCCGGCCCGCGTCCCGCCCGGGGACGGCAGGTCCCCGGCGCTGCAGGACGCGCTCGGTCGGCTCAAGACCCGGGGCCCCTCGGGAATCGCGAGGTTGGCCGAGCTGGTGGGCGCGTCGATCTGACGGTCAATGCCTTCGGAACCCTGGTGACGGCGCTTTCTCGGTCCGGCTACGAAACCGGCTCGGGTTCCTGAAGCACCGGGGCGGACGCGGTCTCGACCTCCACCACCAGCGCGGCGGAAATCGCGTCGAAGGCGCGCAGGACGGGAAAGAGCCTGGCTGGATCCTGCGGCGTCGGCCAGGTGGACAGCTTGACCGCCACCACCTCGGCGGTGCGGTTGATGTAGACCATCTGCCCGTGGATGCCCAGGCACAGCACCACGTCGTTGCCCTCGTAGGGGAACCACATCTGGTTCCGGTACATCCCGCCGGGCATCATGTTGTGCCCCGGGCTGTCGGCGAAGGCATCGCGGGAATCCGGGGCACCGGCAAGGGTCTGCTCGATCCACTCGCTGGAGAGCACCCGTTCACCGGTCAGGGAAAGACCGTCATTGAGGAACAGCGAGCCGAAGCGGGCCATGTCGCGCAGCGTTGCGTTGATTCCCCCGTCGAAGACCCCGGTGCCGAACTGGTCGACACCCATGGCGGCGTCCGATTCCGCTCCGATCTTGCCCCACACCAGGTCCGACAGCAGCACGTCCATGGTGGCGCCCGAAGCGACCTCGCAGATCCAGCCCAGCATGTCGGTCTCGCAGGAACGGTACTCGAAGACGCCGCCGTGGGCGGTCTTGCGCTCCAGGGTCCGCAGGAACGGGTACATGCCGGTGGGTCCGGGAGCCTTGGAGGCGGCCCAGCCAATGGCCTCCTCCATTTTCCGCACCCCGGCGGCCGGGTCCAGGTAGTTCTCGGAGTAGTCAATGCCGGAGCGCATGTCCAAAAGCTGGCGCACCGTCGCGCCGGCGTATCCGGTTTCGGCCAGTTCCGGCAGGTAGTCGGTCAGCTGCCCCTCCGGGTCGAGCTTTCCTGCGTCGCACAGCGCCCCCGCCACCGCGCCCACCAATGACTTGCTCATCGACATCAACAGGTGCTGGGTCGGCGCGGCCATCTCGCCGAAGTACTGCTCGGTGAGAACCTGCCCGCGGTGCAGGAGCATCCACCCGTCGGTGTCAGTCGTGGCCATCACCGAGCCGACGCTCATGGGCAGCTCCCCGGCGTAGGCCGGGGGCAGCGTGACCGAATCCAGGTCGCGGTGTGCTGCCGGAAGCGGCGCCACCGGGCCACTCCCCCGGGAGATTTTCGCGGTGGGCAGGATGTCGGCCATGTGCTGGAAGGACCAACGCAGGTTCTCCGGGGACCTCCACGTGTTCATGTCCACCGCAGGGGTGGGGAGATCCGGGTTTGTGCCGTCCATGAGAGTCGCCTTCCGTTGCTACACCGTTTGTTGATTGGGACCCTACCATCGGGTATTCACGGAACCGCAGACCATTCATGCCGTGTTTTAAGGTCGGCAGCCCTTCCGGCCGGGGAACAGGCCCCTGTCATTTCCCGCCATTGATGCACTCGTCGGAATTACTCCGTCGTTCCTCCCGCATGGTTGGCCGCGCGGAGTCGAGGCATGCCCTAGGGTCGAAAGTGGTGAAGCCGCCACCGTGCTGCACCCACAACCTAGAGAAAAGGCCGGAAACATGATCGGATTCATCGTCGCAGGACTCGTCATCGGGGCCCTTGCACGGCTCATCAAGCCCGGCAAGCAGAACCTGAGCCTGCTCGTCACCCTGCTGCTGGGACTTGCCGGGTCCGTCATCGGCGGGGTGGTTGCCAACCTGCTGGGCACCGGCAACATCTTTGAGCTCAATGTCATCGGATTCATTGTCGCCGTCGTCGCCGCGGTCCTCCTCATCGGCACGGCAGAAAGCCTGGCTTCTCGCCGCAACTCGGTTCGGTGACCCACCGGGGCCAGGACCTCGAAAGACAGATACACGAGGCACCTGCATTGGCTTGTCAATGCAGGTGCCTCCGTCGTCCGCCCCGGAATCTGCAAGGACCTGAATTTCCGTGCCGATCCGGTTTCGCCTACGCGACGGGGCCCAGCGTTGTTCCGGGCACGAACTCGCCGGCGAACTTTTCGTGGCGGACCTCGGTCCCGGCCCGGGCGCCCATCAGGCCTTCCAGGACCTCGACACCGCGTTCGGCCACCCGCTCCACCGGGATGCGCAGGGTCGTCAACCCGATCAGGTCAAGGCCCGGGATGATGCCGTCGCACCCGGTGACCGAAATGTCTCCGGGGACATCCAACCCGGCCGCCTTGGCCGCACGCAGGAGGTAAATCGTCCAAGCCGTCAATAGCCGAGCTTTCCAAGGCCGGATCCAAACTTGCCTCGGATTCCACGAGCAAGTCCACCAAGTCCAAGGCCGGATCCACGCTCGGCAAAGGCTAGGCAATCAAATGGTGCGCAATTCGATTGCGCTGCTTAACCTAGGATCGCCTGCACTCCCTCAAGAAAGGAGTGCAGGCGATCCTTTGCTTTGCCTCTAGCGGCTGGCGACAAACGCCTGCACGCAGGTCTCGATGTCTTCGGCCGAGTGGGCCGCCGAAAGCTGGACGCGGATGCGCGCGGCACCCTTGGGCACCACCGGGAAGCTGAAGGCGGTGACGAAGACGCCGTGGTCCAGCATCTTGCCGGCGACCTCCGCGGCCTTGACGGCATCGCCGAACATCACCGGGATGATGGCGTGCTCGCCCTCGAGCAGCTCGAAGCCCTCCTCGGTCATGCGGCGGCGGAAGAGCGCGGCGTTGGCGAAGAGCTTCTCGCGCAGCTCGCCCGAGCCCTCGACCAGTTCCAGCGCCTTGAGGGTTGCCGCGACGATGGCAGGGGCCAGCGAGTTGGAGAACAGGTAGGGGCGCGCCTTCTGGCGCAGCATCGCCACGATCTCCCCGCGGCCCGAGACGTAGCCGCCCGAGGCCCCGCCCAGGGCCTTGCCGAAGGTGCCGGTGTAGATGTCCACGCGGTCCGAGACGCCCGCGTGCTCGGGGGTGCCGGCGCCGGTGGCGCCCATGAAGCCCACGGCGTGGGAGTCATCGACCATGACCAGGGCGTCGTACTTGTCGGCCAGGTCGCAGATCTCCGCCAGCGGCGCCAGGTAGCCGTCCATGGAGAAGACGCCGTCGGTGACGATGATGGTGCGGCGGGCGCCCTTGCCGTCGTTCATTGCGGCGGCTGCCTGCAGCTGGGTCTCCAGGTCCGCCATGTCCTGGTTCTTGTAGCGGAAGCGCGCCGCCTTGGACAGGCGGATGCCGTCGATGATCGAGGCGTGGTTCAGCGCGTCGGAGATGATGGCGTCGCCCGCGCCGAAGAGCGACTCGAAGACGCCCCCGTTGGCATCGAAGCAGCTGGAGAACAGGATGGTGTCCTCGGTGCCCAGGAACTGGGAGACCGCTGCCTCCAGTTCCAGGTGCAGGTCCTGGGTGCCGCAGATGAAGCGGACCGAGGCCATGCCGAAGCCGCGGGAATCCATGGCGTCCTTGGCGGCGGTGATGATGCGCTCGTCGTCGGCCAGGCCCAGGTAGTTGTTGGCGCAGAAGTTCACGACCGGCCTGGCCGCGGAGCCGAGCTCGCCGGCGGAGATGCGGGCGGACTGGGCCGAGTCGATGTGGCGTTCGGACTTGAACAGGCCGTCGGTGCGCAGCTGCGCCAGTTCGGCTGCCAGCTCGTCTTTCATGGTGGTGTACATGTGCTTCTCCTGGAAGTCGCGTCGGAAGGTGGAAGAGGCTTGGGGAGAGTTTAGAAGACGGTCCAGTCGAGGACGACCTTGCCGCCGTGGCCGGAGCGGGCGGCCTCGAAGCCCTTTTCCCATTCGGTGGCCGGGAGGTAGTCGGTGACCACCGAGGAGATGCGCTCGCGCAGCACCGGGTTGGAGGTGAGCATCGCGCTCATGGCGTACCAGGTCTCGAACATCTCGCGGCCGTAGATACCCTTGAGCGTGAGCATGTGGGTGACGACCTTGCCCCAGTCGATGTCGATGGAGCTGGAGGGCAGGCCCAGCATGGAGATGTGCCCGCCGTGGTTCATGTTCTCGATCATCTCCGGCAGGGCCGTGGGGTGGCCCGACATTTCCATGCCGAAGTCGAAGCCCTCGACCATCCCGAGCTCGCGCTGGGCGTCCTTGATGCGGGTCTTGGACACGTCGATCGCCAGGTCCACGCCCATGCCGCGGGCCAGTTCCAGGCGCTCGGGCGACACGTCGGTGATGGCGATCTTGCGTGCGCCCGCGTGGCGGGCCACGGCGACGGCCATCAGCCCGATGGGCCCGGCACCGGTGATCAGCACGTCCTCGCCGACCAGCGGGAAGGACAGCGCGGTGTGCACTGCATTGCCGAACGGGTCGAAGATCGCCCCGAGCTCCGGGGTGATCGAGGGGTCGCGGTGCACCCAGACGTTGGCCTCGGGGATAACGACGAATTCGGCGAAGGCGCCGTCGCGCTGCACGCCCACCGAGACGGTGTTGATGCACATCTGGCGGCGTCCGGCGCGGCAGTTGCGGCACATGCCGCAGACCACGTGGCCCTCGCCGGAGACCCGGTCCCCGACCTTCACGGTGTGGACGTCGGACCCGACCTCCACGACCTCGCCGTAGAATTCGTGTCCCGGGATCATCGGCGCCTTGATCATGGCCTTGGCGGCGTCGTCGTAGGCCTGGATGTGCAGGTCGGTGCCGCAGATGCCGGCCGTCATGACGCGGATCTTCACGTCATGGAACCCGGTGGCGGGTTCGGGGCGGTCCACGAGCTCGAATCCGGCGTGGGGTCCGGACTTGTACAGTGCCTTCATCGGTGTTTCCTCACTTGCGCCGGTCCGAGCGCGTTCATGGACGAGTCGACTCCAGTCTGGCATCTCGCACCCGCGGTGGATACCTTAGAAGATACGCAGGTTTCTCAATCAACGATTTAGGATTGACTACATGGAAGTCCACCAGCTGCAGATCCTGCGCGAACTCGGCGACCTCGGCTCGGTCAAGGCCGTGGCCAGCGCCCTCTATGTCACCCCCTCGGCGGTCTCGCAGCAGCTGGCCCTGCTGCAGCGCAACATCCACGTGCCGCTGACCCGCAAGGAGGGACGGAACCTGGTGCTCACCGAGGCCGGGGAGGTGCTGGCTGCCGCCGGGGCCTCGGTGATTTCCTCGCTGGCCGCCGCCCGTGCGGCGATCGGCGAGTTCCAGGAAAGCCCCGCCGCTCCGGTGACCGTGGCCGGGTTCCACTCCGTGGGGCAGGCACTCTTCGGCCCGCTGCTGGCCAAGCTCGATGCCCCCGGGGCCCCGGTGCCGCAGTTCTTCGACGAGGACGTCGCCCAGCAGGACTTCCCGGCGCTGACAGCCCGCTACGACCTGGTGCTGGCCCACCGCATGGACTACTCCCCGCCCTGGCCGGCGGACAAGGTGGTGGTTTCTGCCCTTGCGCACGAACCGCTGGACATCGCGCTGCCCTCCCACCACCGGCTCGCCTCCCGGGCGGCACTGCGCCCGGCGGACCTGGCCGGCGAGCGCTGGGTGGTCAGCCGCGAGGGCTACTCCCCCGCAGACGTGCTCAAGGCCATCAGCGCGGTGTCCGGGGATGCGCCGCGGGTCATCCACCGCATCAACGACTACGCCACCGTGGCCGCGCTGGTTGCCTCCGGGGACGTGCTGGGCGTGATCCCGCGCTACACCGCCGGATCGGCGCTGGGCACCTCCGTGGTCCTCCGGCCGCTGGAGGGCATCGCCAACCGGCGGCGCATCGATTTGCTGGCGCGGCCAGAATCCATGCACCGGCGCAGCGTGCAGCTGGTGGCGGCCGCCATGGGCGAGGCCATGGCGGGGCTCAGCGGCGAACACGGGTAGCCGGCCTCATCGGCCAAGGGAAGGCGCATCTCGGCGGAATCCCCCGGCCGAGGTGTGCCTTTCCTGCCGCCGGCCGGGCTAGGCGTTCACGCGTTCCTGGTTGGCGGCGAAGTAGGCCAGCACTTCCCCGCTGAGCGCCGGGACCTGCCTGGCCGATCCGTCGGTGCGCAGCGACTCGGTGGCCAGCACGCCGGCGGCAACTGCGGCCCGGGCGGCAACCGGCGAGGTCTCGGTCGGCCCGCCCTGCGCGGCAAAGCGCAGGAACTCGGCGATCAGGCGCGGATCCGCGCCGCCGTGCCCGCCGTCCGCCGCCTCGATCTCCACCTCGAGGTCCGCCGCCACGTAGCCGTCCTGGCTGCGGGTGTTCCACACCTTGATGGTGTCGCCCGCGTCGTCGCCGAAGTTCTCCAGGCGCCCGGCGGTGCCGATGACGGTGTAGTTCCGCCAGTAGTCGGGGGTGAAGTGGCACTGCTGGTAGGAGGCCAGCACGCCGTTGTCCAGCCGCATCTGCATCATGGAAATGTCTTCCACGTCGATGACCGGGTTCAGGTCCCGCTGGGCCGCCGGCGGCCAGTTCTCCAGCGAGAACCAGTCCCCCATGCGCCGGTCGGTGTTGTCCCGGCGCGAGGCGACGTCGCCATAGACGGCCAGGTCGCCGACCGCGGAGACCGACTCGGTGTAGCCGCCGGCCAGCCAGTGAATCACGTCGATGTCGTGGGCGCCCTTTTGCAGCAGCAGGCTCGTGGTGTTCCTGCGCTCGGCGTGCCAGTCCTTGAAGTAGTAGTCCCCGCCGTTGCCCACGAAGTGGCGGCACCACACGGCCTTGACCGTGCCGATGGCACCGGATTCGATGATCCCGCGCATCTGGCGGATCACCGGCATGTGGCGCATGTTGTGCCCGACGTAGAGCCGGGTGCCGGTGCGGAAGGCAGTTTCCAGCAGGCCGTCGACGGCCTCCAGGGTGACATCCAGCGGCTTTTCGCAGAACGTCGGGATGCCCGCCTCCAGGGTGCGCCGGGCGACGAGCGCGTGCTGGTTGTCGGGGGTCAGCACCAGCACCGCGTCCAGGCCCGCTCCCAGCAAATCGTCCAGGTCCGCGGTGATGATGGCCCCGGGCAGCTTGGCCGCGGCGTCGGCGCGGCCGCGCTCGGAGGTGTCGCATACCATGGCCACCATCGAGCCCTGGCCGGGGCGGTGGGCGTGCTTGTACAGGCCGGAGCGCAGGCCGAAGCCGACGACACCTACTTTGAGATCCACGAAATTACTCCTTAGTGACTAAAACATTCGGGCGCCCGCGGCGGCACGTCCTGGTGGACACGCGGCCGGGGGCGGATGGGGGTGCTTGCGGTTCTTCCGCGTTGGGAGGCGCGGCAGACCCGGGGGCGGGGGTGGCGCTAGCCGGCTGAGACATCCAGCGCGAAGTGGCACCGGGAGACGTGGGTGTCGCTGATCCGGATCAGCTCCGGTTCCCGCTGCGCACAGATCGCCTGGGCCATGGGGCAGCGGGTGTGGAACCTGCAGCCCGCCGGCGGGTCGATGGGAGAGGGCGGGTCCCCCTGCAGCACGATCCGCTCCCTGTCGGTGCCGTCGTTCTTGCGCAACTCGGGGGCGGCCGACAGCAGGGCCCGGGTGTAGGGCTGCCCGGTGCGATCGTAGACATCTGCATAGCTGCCCAGCTCGACCACCCGTCCCAGGTACATGGTGGCCACCCGGTCCGCGATGTGCCGCACGATCTGCAGGTCGTGGGCGATGAACAGGTAGCTCAGGCCCAGTTCCCCCTGCAGGTCATCGAGCAGGTTCACCACCTGGGCGCGCACCGAGACATCCAGCGCGGATACCGGCTCGTCGCAGATGAGCATCTGGGGGTTCAGCGCGATGCCGCGGGCGATGCCGATGCGTTGCTGCTGCCCGCCGGAGAAGTTGTGCGGGTACCGGTCCGCGTGGTTCGGGTTCAGCCCCACCAGTTCCAGCAGCTCCTTGATCTTCGCCCGGCGTCCGGCCTTCGGGGCCACCTCCGGGTGGATCTCGAAGGGTTCTCCGACCAGCTCTTCCACCGTCATGCGCGGGTTCAGCGAGGAGTACGGGTCCTGGAAGATCAGCTGGATGTTGCGGCGCATTTCGCGCTTCTCATCTCCCCGCAGGGCGTTGATGTCCTGGCCGCGGAAATACACCCGGCCCTCGGTCGGCTTCTCCAGCCCGGCCATGACCCTGGCCAGGGTGGACTTGCCGCAGCCGGACTCCCCGATCACGCCCAGGGTCTCCCCCGCGTTCACCGAAAGGTCCACACCGTCCAGGGCCTTGACGAACTTGCGCGGGCCGATCGGCAGGTGGCGGTGCACCGCATAGTGCTGCTTCACCGCGCGCATTTCCATCAGCGGGGCGCCCGCCGGCATCGTCCCGGTTCCCGCCAGGGGCTGCGTGCTGGTGCTAGGCGTGGGCATGGGCCAGGACCTCCCGGGTCTGGAAGCAGGCGCTGTGCCGTGCCTCGTCGATTGATTCCAGTGCGGGAATGGCCGTGAGGCATTCCGCGGTGCCGAAGGAGCAGCGGTTGGCAAAGCTGCAGCCGACGGGCAGGTTCAAAAGGTCAGGCGGCGTGCCGGGGATCGCCGGCAGCTTGTGGCCCTTGAGCTCCTCCCCGGCGATCGAGGCGGCCAGCCCCCTGGAGTACGGGTGGCCGGGGCGCGAGAGCACCTCGGCGGTGGGCCCGTGCTCCACGATGCGGCCGGCGTACATGACGGCGACCTGGTCGGTGACCTCCCTGACCACGGAGATGTCGTGGGTGATCAAAATCAGCCCCATGTTCCGCTCCTCCTGCTGTTCCTTGAGCAGCTCGAGGATCTGCGCCTGGACGGTGACATCCAGCGCGGTGGTCGGTTCGTCAGCGATCAGCAGCACCGGGTCAAGGGCCAGCGCCATGGCGATGACGATGCGCTGGCGCATGCCGCCGGAGAACTGGTGCGGGTAGTCGTTCACCCGCGAGGCGGCGGCGGGGATCCTCACCTTGTCCATCATCTTGATGGCCGCGGCCTTGGCGTCCCGGCGGGAGTAGCCGCGGTGCACTCGGTAGAGCTCGCCGATCTGCCGGCCCACCGGGTGGACCGGGTTCAGCGCCGTCAGCGCGTCCTGGAAGACCATCGAGACCCGGGAGCCGACCAGTTGGCGGTGGCGCCTGGGGGTGATGGTGAGCAGGTCCTCCCCCTCCAGCAGGATCTCGCCGCGCGGGATGTGCGCCGGGGGCCTATCCAGGATGCCCATGATGGCCCGGGCGGTGACCGACTTGCCCGACCCGGACTCGCCCAGGATGCCCAGCGCCTGCCCGCGCCTGACCTCGAAGTTCATGCCGTTCACTGCCGTGGCGACGCCCTTGGAGGTGTTGAATTCGACCTCAAGGTCCCGCACGCGCAGCAACACCTCGTCCGCCGGCTCCCCGGCGCGGTTCTGCGGGTTCGTGGTGCTCACTTACTTGCCTTTCGGATCGAACTCATCGCGCATGGCCTCGCCAAAGAGCACGAAACCCAGCACGGTGATGGTCAGGAAAATCGCCGGGAAGACCAGCAGGTGCGGGGCCGCGGAGATGTACTCGCGCGCCGCCGCAAGCTGCAGGCCCCAGGACACCGAGGGAGGGGTGAGCCCGATGCCGATGAAGGTCAGGCCGGCCTCGGCGGAGATCACCCCGCCGATGCCCAGGGTCTGGAGCACCAGCAACGGGGTCAGCGAGTTCGGGATGATGTGCTTGGCGATGATCCGCCCGTTCGAGGCACCCAGCAGCCGGGAGGCCTGGACGTATTCGCGGTTGCGCACCTCCATCACCGAGGAGCGCATGAACCGCACCCCGCCGGGCCAGGAGAACAGCGCCAGGGCGAAGATCACGGTCCAGACGGTGCGCTGCGAAAAGAGCTGCAGCACCACAATTGCGGCCAGGATGAACGGCAGGCCGAAGGCCATGTCGCAGGCGCGGGAAATGATCGTGTCGACCCAGCCGCCGAAGAAGCCGGCCAGCGAGCCGAGGATCGCGGAGATCACGAAGGAGATCGCGGTGACCACGATGCCCACCAGGATCGAGGCCCGCGCCCCGTAGACCACGTTGGTGTAGTAGTCGCAGCCCTGGATGTCGACGCCGAAAAGGTGCTCGGCGCTGGGCGGCTGGTTGGTCTTGAGGATGTCGCAATTGGCGGTGGGGTCAGAGCCGAACCCGGCAAAGAGCTGCGGGAAGGCGGCCATCAGCAGCATCACCGCAACGATCGAGCCCGAGATCAGGAAGCGCGGCTTGAGCCACACCGGCCCGCGGCTCCTCTTCGTCGCCGGCCTGCGGCGGGCAAAGCCGGCGGGCGCCGGGACGCCCATTCCCGCCGGGGCGGTGATCGGGTTGGTCGGGGCCAACGGATCCGCGACGGACTCCGTGGCCTGGTTGGTTTCGGTGTTCTGGCTCATATCCGCACCCTCGGGTCAATGATGCCGTAGAGCAGGTCCACGAACAGGTTGAAAAGGAGGTAGACCAGCACGAGCATCGTGGCGATGCCCACCACGACGGTGCCCTCCTTGTTGTTGATGGCGGCGACCATCAGGCCGCCGATGCCGGGGATGTTGAAGATCGCCTCGATGATCACCGCCCCGCCGAGCATGCCGGCCAGGGACAGGCCCAGGTAGGTGACCACCGGGATCATCGCGTTGCGCAACGCGTGTCCCCAGATGACCCGGCGCGGCGAGAGGCCCTTGGCCCGTGCGGTGCGCAGGTACTCGGCCCGCAGCACGTCCACCAGGGAGGTGCGCGTCAGCCGCGCCAGCCCGGCGGAGGCCTCGATGGCCATGACCAGGGCCGGAAGGATGAAGGCCAGCGGCCATCCGGCGCGGATGCCGGCCGGATCGACCCAGCCCAGCTGGACACCGAAGACCGTCTGCGCGCCCAGCGCGATGACGAAGCCGGGGATGCCCAGGAAGATCACGGTGAAGACCAGGGCGAAGTGGTCCCCGGCCTGTCCGTTGCGCAGTCCGCCGTAGACGCCGATCGCCAGCCCAATGACCATTTTCAGCGCCCAGGCGGTCATCGCCAGGGCAAAGGTGACCGGCAGCCGTTCCAGGATCAGGCCCAGCACGGGGCGGCCGAAGAAGTCGATGCCGAAGTTGCCCTGGACCAGGCCCAGCATGTAGTTGCCGTACTGGACCAGGAACGGGTCATCGAGGTGGTAGGCCAGCCGGATCTGCGCGACGGTGGATTCGGGCAGCGGACGCGAACCGGTCAGCGCCGCCACCGGGTCCCCGGGCATCAGGAACGTGAGTGCGTAGATGATGAAGGTGGCGCCGATGACCACCGGGACCATCTGCAGGATTCTTCGTAGGGTGTAGCCAAGCATGCAACTGCTTCCTTTCGCCGCCCGGTGCGGGGCGGCATCCGCACGGGTGCCGGAGCGGGCCGGAAATCGGCAGGCGCCCGGCACCCGTGCAAGTGTTGTGCCTGGGTCAGCAGCCGTATCCGGCGCGGTAGAACTGCAGATCGCCCTGGGCGTCGTTCATCACGGCGCACTTGGTGTGCAGGCCGAAGTCGGTCGGGATGAACAGCGGGATCGCGGGCATGTCCTTCATGACCACGGCCTCCGCCTGTGCGTACAGGGTTGCGGCCTTGGCCTCGTCCTGTTCGCCGCGGGCCGCGCGCAGCAGCTTGTCGACGCCGTCGTTCGAGTAGCCGGTGGTGACGTTGCCGTCTCCCCCGGTCTCGTACTGGCTCAGGTACTGGTCCGAGCTCTTGTACGACCAGCCCCAGAGGCCGAAGACGGCGCCTTCAAGCTTCTGGTTGTTGCGGCGGGCCTCGAGTTCGGTGCCCAGCATCGGCTTGAGCTGGACCTTGATGCCCAGGTTGTCCTGGATCTGCTTGGAGATGGCCTGGACCAGCTGCGCGTCGGAGGTCGAGTTGTGCTCGATGATGAAGGTGCCGTCGAATCCGCCGGCCTTCTTCAGCAGGTCCTTGGCGCCGGCGGCGTCAAAGGTGCACGATTCGCAGGAGCCTGCCTTGTAGGAATCCAGCGACGGCGGGACAAGGGAATCGGATGCGGCGGCGTAGCCCTGCAGCAGCGAGGCGGCGATGGCCTCGCGGTCGATCGACATGGAGATGGCCCGGCGCAGGTCCGGGTCCTCCAGGCCCTTGACGTATTCGGGGATCTGCAGCGTGTACTGCTTGGAACCGGTCTTGACCTCGTAGAGGGATTCCTCGCCGAGCTGGCTCTTGGCCTTGGAGACCATGGTCGCCGGCACGTTGCGGATCATGTCCAGGTTGTTGGCGGTCATGTCGGTGTACGCCGCATCCACCGCGGTGTAGATCTGCCCGACGAGCCTGTCCGCCCCGCCGGAGAAGCCGGCTGCGCCCTTGAAGCCGTCCCACTTTTCCAGGACGACTTCCTGGTTGTGGTTCCAGGAGACGAACTTGTACGGGCCGTTGGAGACCGGGTTTTCCTCGTAGGCCTTCGGGTCGCTGAAGGCGGCCTCCGGAAGCGGGCACAGCGGCGAGGTGGAAAGCACCTTCGGGAAGTCCGCGTTGGCCGCGTTGAGGGTGACCTCGAGGTTGTTCCCATCGATGACCTTCACGCCCGAGAGCGTCTTGGTCGTCGGCTTGGAGCCGTCGGTGGGGTTCAGTTCCTTGTACCCCTTGAAGGAAACGAAGCTGCCGTTGCCCTGCCAGGCGTTCGAGCCCGTGGCGGTCTTGGCCCAGGCCTTGGCGAACGAGTCGGCGGTCACCGGCGAGCCGTCCTGGAAGGTCCACCCCTCCTGCAGCTCGATGTTCCAGGTGGTGGCATCCTCGCTCGTGACCGACTTGGCGGCCAGCGGCTCCAGCTCCTGCGTCTCGACGTTCACCTCCATGAGGTTCGCGCAGGTCGCCATGGCGACCTGGCTTCCCGGGGACTCGTGCGGGACCAGCGACGTTGGCTCGGCCAGCTGGAACGAGAGGCGCTTCTCGCCACCGGCCGCCCCTCCGGCCTCCGCCCCGACCGAACAACCGCTGGCCGCCAGCATGAACGCTGCGGACGCCGCTGCGACGGCAATCAACTTCTTCTTCGACATGATGCTCCTCGTGTACGAATGACCCGTGTTACTCCGCCGTGCGCGACGGTGTTGGCCAGGCAACCACAGGGTGTGATTAGCCTCACCACTTATTTCACGCTCTAAAATAAACCAGACGAAGCGACGCATGTCAACAAATCCGGCCGCGCTTCCCGCGGTGCGGCCTCTGCCGGCGAGGTTCGGCGGCATTCGGCTAGGTCGCCGGCAGGACCTCGGGAACCGCATGCCCCAGGGGGTCGGCGAGGATCGCATCGACCATGGTCGAGGCGGCAAACAGCGAGAGGGAGAAAACGTGGTCGGAGGACAGCACGACCCGGCCCGCGGCACCGGCCCCCGCGTGTGCGGTGCGGGACACCTCGGCCAGCAGGGAGGCGAAGACCGCCGGCGTCTCGGCCGGGGTTCCCGCGACCACCAGCAGTTCCGGATCGTGGATGTCGATGAGCTGGCTCGCGGCCCGGCCCACATAGCGGTTGCGCTGTTCAAGCACGGAAATCGCCGCCTCGTTTCCGGCCAGGGCCAGCTCCAGTACGTGTTCGATGTGCTGCACCTGCCCCAGGCCCCGGCGCCGGGCCTCCGCTGTCACCGCGTCGTCGGATCCCATCACCGCCAGGCACCCGGTCTTGCCGCAGGGACACGGAACCTGCCGGTCGCTGACGCGCAGGTGCGCGATCTGCCCGGCCGTCTGGCTGAACCCCGCGCGGATCCGGCCGTCGTCGACCATCACCGAACCGATGTCGGCGGTGATGACCATCAGGACGAAGTCGTTGGACTGCCGCCCGTGGCCGTACAGCAGCTCCGACTGGGCCGCCGCACGCGCGTTGTTCTCGAGGATGACCGGGGCCGGCAGGCGGCCGCGCAGCAGCTCCATCACGTGCACGTCGTGCCAGCCCGCCCCGGGGTTGTCGATGATCACCCCGGCGGGCCTGTCCACGATGCCGCCGGTGGCGATGCCGGTCCCCAGCAGCTGCCTGCCGCGGGCGTGGCCGTCCACCAGGACCTCGGCCGCCGCAACCACCAGGTCGATCGACTCCCCGGCCCCCTTGCCGGCGTGCGGCACCAACACGGAGGCCTGCTCCAGGCCGTCAAGCCCCATCAACACCACCCCCGAGGTCCGCGGGCCCAGGTGGATGCCCAGCACCAGGGGGTTCTTGGCGTTGATCTCCAGCGGGATCCGCGGGCGCCCCTGCCCGCCGGCGGAGGAGGGCAGGGCCAGCAGCAGCCCCGCCTCCAGCAGGGCCGAGGCGATGTTGGTGACAGATGCGGCACTGAGCCCCAGCTGGGCCGCGATCTCGGAGCGGGACAGGCCGGGGTAGCCGAACACGTGCTTCATGACGGCCGCGGTGTTCAGCCGGCGCAGGTCGTCGCCGCGATGGCCGCGGCCGTTGCGCGGGCCTCCGGCAGGGTCCCGTTCGAGGTGTTCCATAGAGCCACGCTTTCCATTTCTCGCCCGCCCGGGCCGCTGGGCCGGCACGGATGGGCCGCCAACACGGCCGGAACCGCGCCGGCAATCCACGGCACCGGTTTTCCGACCTTACCCAGCGAATCCGCCGAATCCGAATTTTCCGCGCATCGTGAACCCCGAGGTCACCTGCGGAACCCGGCCCGCCTAGGAATCGGAAAGCAGATGGTCGATCCCGTGGGCGCCGACCCCGTGCAGCGGATCGTCCTGCGGCAGCCCGGACATCAGCGCCGCGTAGTTCGCCGCCCACGCCCGGGCGCGGATCCACGTTCCGGGCGAATACAGCCGGTGGCCCTCGAGCCGTTCCCGGAATTCCGCGCGTCCCCGCGGCGTGAAGTGCAGCCACGCCACCGCCAGGTCGCTGGCCGGGTCCCCCGCGGTCAGGTCCCCGAAGTCGATCACCGCACCGAGCCGCTCCGCCGGTCGGCCTTCGCCGCCGGCAGCCTCGTCACGCACGAGCATGTTGTGCGGGTGCGGATCCCCGTGCAGCCACAGGCGCGCACCGACGTGCCCATCCGCGGCGAGCCCCTGTTCCCAGATGGACAGCAGTGCCCCGCGTTCCGGGGCGGGCACCGCCTGGAGGCGCGACCTCACGGCCTCGTCCCGCTCCCGCAGCGGCACCCCGCGCACCGCATTGCGCGGGGCATCGGCCGGGGCCGGCACATGCAGTGCCCGGAAGAACGCGGCCAGCGCCGGGGCGTAGTCGTCGCGGACCTGCGCCGGCACCGTCGCCGCGCTGCGCCCGGACAGCCAGGGCACGACCACCCAGTGGTACGGGTAGCCCTCCCCCGGCTTGCCCCGATGCAGCGGGACGGGCACCTGCAGCGGCAAGCGGGGCGCCAAGAACGGCAGCCAGCGGATCTCGTTGAGCAGCAGCGCATGGGCCAGGTCCCGGCGCGGCAGGCGCACGGCAAGATCGGGTCCCAGCCGGTAGATCGCGTTGTCCCAGCCGTCGTCGGCGAACCTGACCTCCAGCCCCGCCAGCTGGGGGAACTGCCCGCGGACCAGCGCGCGGACCAGCTCCGGATCCACGCGCACGTCGGCCGCGGGCCGGGGCGTGCGGCTCACGCCTCCTCGTTCATCGCCGCGATCTGGATCAGGTTCCCGCAGGTGTCGTCGAACACTGCGGTGGTCACCGGCCCCATGGCCGTCGGCGGCTGGGTGAACTCGACGCCCAGGCCCACCAGCCGGTCGTACTCGGCCTGCACGTCGGCGACCGCGAAGGAGGTGAACGGGATCCCGTCGGCCACCAGCGCGTCGCGGAACGGCTTCACGGCCGGGTGGCTGGCCGGCTCCAGCACCAGCTCAACCCCGTCGGGGTCCTCCGGCGAGACGACGGTCAGCCAGGAGAACTCCCCCATCGGCACGTCGGTCTTCTTCACGAACCCCAGCGTGGCCGTGTAGAACTCCAGCGCCTTGGCCTGGTCGCTGACCAGCACGCTGGCAAGATTGATCCTCATGGTTTCTTCCCTTCCGACGATGGCGAAGTGCCCGTGCGCGGCGCGCCCGGGCCGGCGGTGCCGCCCATGGCTTCGGTTTCATTCGCGGCGGACGGCCGCCCGGCCTCCGGCGCAGCCGTTGACGCGGCCGTGTCCTGCCGGCCCGCCTCCGGCCAGCGCTCGGCGATCCGGCGCAACGGCGCGGTGTCCACGTAGTGGAACTTGAAGCGGCCCGAGCGCTCGCTGCGCACCAGCCCCGCCGACTCAAGCACCGCCAGGTGCTGCGAAATCGCCTGCCGGCTCGGGTTGATGCCGTGCCGCGAGGACAACCGGTTGCAGATCTCAAAGAGCGTCTGCCCGGTGCGCTCCACCAGCTCGTCCAGGATCACCGCCCGGGTCGGGTCCGCCAGCGCCTTCAACAGCTCTTCCACCCCACCATTAAGGCAAGCCCACGCTTGCCTGTCAAGAGCCACGCCTGTTCCATCCGCGTTGTCCACAACCCCGCGCACCGAGCCCCGCAACCGTGTGCGGCGGCGCATGCTTGGACCATGACCACGGCAGCAGCCATCGCCCTGCTCGCGGGGGACCGCGAGGATCCGAGGTACCCAGTGACCCCGGACGATGAGCTGCGCGCCTACACCGCCCTGGTCCGGGGGCTCGAGGAGCTGGGGCCGCGCATCCCCCGGCACACGAACTCGCCTGCGGACGCCGCCTACTTCATCCAGCTGGTCGAACGCGCCCACCGCGCCACCGGCTTTGCCCAGCTCTCGGCCACCGACATGGCCCAGCGCACCCTGGTCAACGAACTGCCCGAGGACACGCTGCTCGGGATCAACCGGTGCCTCGCGGACCCCGACGCCTACATCGACGGAGACATGGCCCTTCCCGAAGCGCCCGCCACGCCGCCCAAGGGACGGCCCACCTTCAAGGACACCACCGAGTTCCTGCAGCACTCCTTCCGCATCGGCTTCATCGAGGCCCGGGACCGTGTCCGCGCCGCCTCCAGGCTCTTCCCGCACACCGATGTCCACGGCATCGAGCAGCCTCCGAAATTCCCGTTGCTGGCCGAGGCGCTCGCGGGCGGCAAGGCCTCGCCCCAGCAGCTTGCCGAGGCCGCCAGGAAACTTGAGCGGTTGCAGCCGGAGATCAAGCAATACCCGAATCCCGAGGAACTTGCCTCCCGGCTTGAGGCCCAGGTCGCCGACTCCGTCCGGGAGGAAGACCCCCGCACCACCAACAAGTTGTTCGGCGCCATCGGGGTCTCGCTCGCCGGGGGCGTCAAGGAACCTTCCGAGGAAGTGCTGCGCGCCAAGCTTGGCGCGTTCTACCGCGGCACCAACGCCGGGATCGCAGAGTTCCTGCTGCGCGTCCGGGCGGCCGACGCCGAGGCCCTGCTAGCGCTCTTTGCCCAAATGGACAACCCTCGCACCAAGGCGGGAAACCGCGACGCACTTGCCCAGCAGGCAAGCAACGCATGGTACGGCGCTGACACCTCCAACGGTTCCAACGGTTCCAACGAAACAGCCGCAGCCACCCCCAAGGACGGAAGCCGCACGCAACCCGGCACTGCACCTTCGCTCCCGGACTTCCCCGACTTCCTTCTCGATCCCGCGACCGGCCTCCCGCTGACCGACCCCGCCGAAGCCAGCAAGCTCACCCTGGATCCGTTGCCGACGGAGGCCAACATCCTCGAAGCCATGAACAACACCGAATATGGCTCCGACGGCCTCACCCCGCCGCAGCGGCATCTCCAGGGCCTGATGAACCTGATCAAGACCAACGGCAGACCAACCAACGGAACCAAGACCGCGGGACTTCCCTCACCTGAAATATTCATCATCACGACGCTGGACGAGCTCGAGGGCAGGGCGGCGCAATCCGGTCTCACGCTGCACGGGCAGAAATGCACCCCGGCCGAACTCCGGCATGCCCTGTGCATTGGCGGGGCGATCCCCATCACGATGAACGGGGAAGGCCGGATCCTGGATCTGGGCACCGAGCAGCGTTACTTCCCCGACTACATGCGCAAGGCAATCCTCGCCATCTACGGCGGGTGCATCTTCCCCGGGTGCACTGTGCCACCGGAGCATTGCGAGATCGACCATGACGACGAATGGGCCAAGGGAGGAACAACCAGGATCAATGACGGGCGGCCATTGTGTTCCGGGCACCACCATGCCAGGCACACGGGACAGCTCACCGTGATCCGCGATGCCGACGGCCTGTTCTCCGTCATCCTGCCCACGTACCTTGACCCGGAACAGAAACCCCGGCGCAGCACCTACTGGCGACAATCACCCAACACCCCGCCGCTGTTCTGAGCCCGGATCGCGGTGCCTGGCAGGGACCACGGTTAAACGAAGTCGAGCCCCGGCCCCCACACTGTGGGTGACCGGGGCTCGACTTCGCCTGAAGCGGCAAGCGGGGAACTAGCCCTCGATGCCCAGCTTCTCCAGCACCAATTCGCGCACGCGGCCGGCGTCGGCCTGTCCGCGGGTGGCCTTCATGACCGGCCCCATCAGGGCGCCGATGGCCTGCAGCTTGCCGCCCTTGACCTTGGCGACCACGTCGGGCATGGCCTCCATGGCGGCATCGATTGCGGCACCCAGTGCCGAATCGTCGTTCACCACGGCCAGCGACCGCTTCTCGACGATCTGGGACGGGGTTCCCTCGCCGGCGACCACGAACTCGAGCACCTGGCGGGCGATCTTGTCGTTGATCTTCTTGCCCTCGATCAGCGAGTTCAGCTCAACGATCGTTGCAGGTTCGACGCCCATGTCGGTGACGTCCTTGTCGGCGTTCTTGGCCAGGCGTGCAATCTCGCCCATCCACCACTTGCGTGCCACCGCGGCGGTCGTTCCCGCTGCAATGGTTTCCTCGATTGCCTCGGTGACACCGGCGTTGACGACGTCGCGGAACTCGGCATCCGAGTAGCCCCAGTCGGCCTGGAGGCGCTTGCGGCGCTCGGCCGGCGGCTCGGGCAGGCGGGCGCGCAGCTCCTCGATCCACTCGGGGGTGGTGACGACGGGAACCAGGTCCGGCTCCGGGAAGTAGCGGTAGTCGTCCGCGTCGGACTTCGGGCGGCCCGAGGTCGTGGTGCGGGTGTCCTCGTGCCAGTGGCGGGTTTCCTGCACGATGGCCGCACCCGAGTTCAGCACCGCCGCGTGGCGCTCGATCTCGAAGCGCACCGCGTGCTCGACCGCACGCAGCGAGTTCACGTTCTTGGTCTCGGTGCGCGTGCCGAACTTCTCGGCACCCTTGAGCATCAGCGAGACGTTGGCGTCGCAACGCACGTTGCCGCGTTCCATCTTCGCGTCGGAGACATCCAGCGCCTTGACGATCTCGCGGATCGCCGCGACGTAGGCCTTGGCCAGTTCGGGGGCGCGCTTGCCGGCACCCTCGATGGTCTTGGTGACGATCTCGACCAGCGGGACGCCGGAGCGGTTGTAGTCCACCAGCGAGTAGTCCGCGCCCTGGATGCGGCCGGTGGCCCCGCCCATGTGGGTGAGCTTTCCGGCGTCCTCCTCCATGTGCGCGCGCTCGATCTCCACGCGGAAGACCTCGCCGTCGGACAGCTCGATGTCCAGCCAGCCGTCGTAGGCGATCGGGTCGTCGTACTGGGAGGTCTGGAAGTTCTTCGGGGTGTCCGGGTAGAAGTAGTTCTTCCGCGCGAAACCACAACGCTCGGCGATCTTGCAGTTCAGCGCCAGGCCGATCATGATCGCGTATTCCACGGCGGTCTTGTTGACCACCGGCAGCACGCCGGGCAGGCCCAGGCAGACCGGGGTCACGTTGGTGTTGGGCACATCGCCGAACACGTTCGGCGCCGAGGAGAACATCTTCGTCTTGGTGTTCAGCTCGACGTGGACCTCGAAGCCCAGTACCGGGTCGTATTTTTCCAGTGCGACGTCGAAGTCGACCAGTTCATCGGTGTACGAAGCCATGTTAGGCAACCCCTCCAGTGGTGGCGGCGGACAACGCGGGGGCCTGGTCGATCAACCGGCCACCCCACTTGTCTTCCAGCAGTTTTTCAAGTGCCGCACCGGCACGGTACAGGCGGGCGTCCTCGCGGGCAGGTGCCAGGAACTGGATGCCGACCGGCAGGCCCTCGGACAGGCCACCGGGAACGGTGATGCCCGGGATGCCGGCCATGTTCGCCGGGATGGTGGCAACGTCGTTGAGGTACATCGCCAGCGGGTCATCGGTCTTGGAGCCCAGCTCGAAGGCGACGGTCGGGGACGTCGGGGAGATCAGCACATCGGCCTGCGCGAACGCGGCGTCGAAGTCGCGCTGGATCAGCGTGCGGACCTTCTGCGCCGAGCCGTAGTAGGCGTCGTAGTACCCGGCGGAAAGCGCGTAGGTGCCCAGGATGATGCGGCGCTTGACCTCGTCGCCGAAGCCGGCGGCACGGGTGGCACCCATGACGCGTTCGATGGTCAGCGGTCCCTCCGCGGGGAGCACGCGGGTGCCGAAGCGCACGCCGTCGAACTTCGCCAGGTTGGAGGAGACCTCCGAGGGCATGATCAGGTAGTAGGCGCCCAGCGCGTACTTGAAGTTCGGGCAGGAAACCTCGACGATCTCGGCACCCGCGGCGCGCAGCGCCTCGAGCGACTCGTCGAAGCGGGCCTGGACTCCGGCCTCGTAGCCCTCGCCCTGCAGCTCCTTGATGACGCCCACGCGCACCCCGGTCATGTCGCCGGAGGCGCCCTGCTCGGCGGCGGCGATGAGTGCCGGCACCGGCTCGTTCAGCGAGGTGGAGTCGGCGGCGTCGTGCCCGCCGATCAGCTCGTGCAGGTACGCGGAGTCAAGCACGGTCCGGGTGACCGGGCCGATCTGGTCCAGCGAGGAGGCCATGGCGATGGCGCCGTAGCGCGAGACCCCGCCGTAGGTCGGCTTCACGCCGACGGTGCCGGTGACGGCGCCGGGCTGGCGGATCGAGCCGCCGGTGTCGGTGCCCAGGGCCAGCGGCGCCTCGAAGGCGGCCACGGCCGCGGCGGAACCGCCGCCGGAGCCTCCGGGGATCCGGTCCAGGTCCCACGGGTTGCGGGTCGGGCCGTAGGCGGAGTGCTCGGTGGAGGAACCCATCGCGAACTCGTCCAGGTTGGTCTTGCCGAGCATCGGCAGCTTCGCGGCGCGGATCTTTTCGATCACGGTCGCGTCGTACGGGCTCATCCAGCCTTCAAGCATCTTCGAGGCCGCGGTGGTCGGCTGGCCCTTGGTGACGATGAGGTCCTTGATGGCGATCGGCACGCCGGCGAACGGGTGCAGCGCCTGCGCGTCGGCTCCGCCGGCGGCGCGGATCGCGTCGACCTCGGCGGCAACCGCAAGGGCCTCTTCGGTGTTCACGTGCAGGAAGGCGTTGACGCCGCGCTCCCCGCCGTCAACCTCGGCAATGCGGTCCAGGTGTGCCTGGACGGCCGCGACGGAGGTGATTTCGCCGGCGCGCAGCTTGGCTGCGAGCTCGGTGGCGGAAAGGTGAATAATCTCGTTCATGAATTACTCTCCATCCAAAATGGCCGGCACCTTGAAGCGGGTGTCGACGGAGTCAGGTGCGTTCATCAGCGCTTCCTCGGCGGTGAGCGTCGTTCCCACGACGTCCTCGCGGAACACGTTCGACAGGGCAATGGGGTGCGTGGTGGCCGGGATATCGGCCGAGGCGGCCTCTGAGACCGACGCGATTGAATCGACAATGACACCGAGTTCGCCGGTCATTTTGTCCAGCTCGGCATCGCTCATCTCGATGTGGGCCAGCTGCGCCAAATGCGCAACGTCCTCACGGCTGATGGCAGACATGTATCTCCCTAGGTGGGCGGATGGGGTTTCCCCCCTAGTCTAGTACGCCCGGCCCTCGCGGATCGCTTCCGGCAGGCCCCCGCCAAGGCCATCCGGACCCCGGTCGCCCCCGGGGTCCGGGCACCAGCAACCTAGGAAAATTCGATGACGGCCCCGCTGACGGCCTGCCCGGCGGCGCTCCACGGCGACCCGATCCACGCGGCGGCGCCCGACGCGCCCGACGCCCCGGCAACCGGGCGACGGATCACCGCAATTTCCCGGTCCCCGTGCCGGGCGCCGGCGCCGGGTTCCGGGGCCGCAGGATGCACCCCGACCAGCGGCTCAAGGGTGTGGGAAATGTTCTGGTGCTGCGCCTCCACGTCACCCGCCAGCAGGGTCCGCACCTGTGCCTGCCACACCGGGTCCCCTTCCCCGTCGTAGATCCAGCGCGTGCCCAGCACGCCGTGTTCGCTGGTGCCCAGCAGGAAGGACTCGCCGCCGGGCAGCGGGGCCCCGCGATAGGACAGCGGCACGTGATAGGTCACGGGTTCCGGCGATGCGGTGTCCGTGACGATGATGAACTCCATGCCGACCTCGCCGGCGGGGTCATCGAGCCGGAAGCCGCCGACGGTTTCCAGCACCGGCTCCCGGTCACCGGCGAACCACGGCTGGCGCGGCAGCCACGCACTCATGAGCTCCTTCTTGGTGGGATCCATGGTGGTGGCAAAAATCTCGCTCATGATGCTCTCCTGCACGACGTCGACGGATGGAAGCGGCCCGGAATCCCGTCCGCACCAGCGGCGGCACCCCGGACCTGATACCCACCATATCCAATCGGCCCATGTCGCCTACCGAAAACCACGTCATGGGCCACACGCAGCAGGCTCCCGCGCGCGAAACAATTCGCGGTGCGGGAGCCTGGGCCCGGCCAATCCCCCTCCGCGTTGCGCCGGCCTGCGGGCAGCGGCGGGCGGGGAGGCCCGAAAGCGGGGAACGCTAGAGCGCGAGGGTGTAGACCACCAACACGATTTCGGTGTTCGGGACGTACCAGTCACGCTCGGGGGCATGCACGAAGCCGTCGGCCTCATAGAGTGCGCGGGCGCCAACCCAGTGGCCGCCGGTGGTCAGCGAGACGGTGTGCACGTCCTCGAGCTCGCGGGCCCGGGCAACCACGGCGTTGAGCAGGGCGCGGCCGGCGCCCGTACGCTGCACGGCGGGGTCCACCACCAGCATCCGGAATTCCAGCTCGCCGTCCCGGGCGATGTCCGCGTATTCGGTGCCCGCGCGCACCAGCGTGACAGACCCGATGACCGCGCCGTCGCGCTCGGCCACCAGGATCTCGGAGACCGCATGGCGCGCCGCGACCTGCTGGACGAACTGCAGGTACTCGTGCTCCGGGTCCGCGAAGTGCCCGGCGTGCAGGTAGGAATCCACGGTGATCCGCGCGATGTGCCGGTAGTCGGCTTCGGTGGCCGGGCGGATCAACACGGTGCTGGCGGGGTCGAGGGTTGCTGTAGTCATCACCTTCAAGTGTGCCAGCCGGTGCGGCGCGCACCCGTCCCGTGTTGCCAACCTCACCACCTGTGGAACGCAACCTGCGGGGCCTCCCGCTCCGTGCCGCTCCCGGTCATCGTCCGGCCCCGGCGCCTGCGCCCGCGGCGTTTCGGGCACCGCAACCGGCGCCCCCGCCGCGCCCGGATGCACCCGCAAGCGGTTTAGGGGTCCCTCCCGCCGGAGGGTTAAGCTGTCCTGATGCCGTGGCCCCGCCGCGGCCCGCCCGCACCACCGCAAAGGAACACCGATGGAAGTTTTGATCGCCGCCAACGCCGAAGAGGCCGCCAGGTTCGCTGCCAAGGCGGTGATCGATGGGCTGCGCACCCGTGTCACGGGGGATCCGGTCCTGGGCGTAGCCACCGGGTCCACCCCGCTGGGGCTTTACGCCGAGCTGGCCCGGGCCGTCGGGCGCGGCGATGCCGACTTCGGCAAGACCACCGCCTTCGCGCTGGATGAATATGTCGGCCTCGAGGGCACGCACGAGCAGTCCTACCGCCAGACCCTGGTCACCGAGCTGTGCAACGTCATCGGGCTGCCCGAGTCCCTGCTCCACACGCCCGACGGCCACGGGGATTCCGAGGAACGGATCCGGGCACAGGCCGCCGCCTACGACGCCGCCATCGTCGATGCGCGCATCGACGTGCAGATCCTGGGGATCGGCACCAACGGCCACATCGGCTTCAACGAACCGGGGTCCTCGCTGCGCAGCCGCACCCGCATCAAGCGCCTCTCCGCACAGACCCGCATGGACAACGCCCGCTTCTTCGACGGGCTTGACGCGGTCCCCACCCACTCGGTGACCCAGGGGCTGGGCACCATCCTCGATTCCCGCCGCATGGTGCTGGTGGCCACCGGCAGCCGGAAGGCCGCCGCGATTGCCGCCGCCGTCGAGGGACCGCTGTCGGCTGCCTGCCCCGCATCGGTGCTGCAGCTGCACCCGGACGCCGTGGTGGTGCTCGACGAGGCGGCGGCGGCCGGGCTGCGGAACCGCGCCTACTACGACGATTCGGCCGCCGGCCTGCAGTTCGGCATCTAGCCGCTCCGGCTTCCGCCCGCTGGCGGGGGCCGACGACGGGGCCCGCCGCCCGCGTGGTTCATCCGCGGGCGGCGGGCCTGCACATTCCCGGGGGAATCCCGGGCACGAGGTCCCGTTACTTCCCGGCGGGCACTTCGGCCGCGGGTTCCTCCGCGGGCAGCGCGTCGAAGTCCAGATGGCCGGCGGCCTGCCATCCGGGGTTGGCGCGCGGGCGCAGCACCGGCAGCCCGGCCTCGGCCGCGATCAGCGCGCCGGCCGCCCAGTCGAACTCCTGGGTGCCGTACTCCGCATAGGCGTCGAGCGTGCCGTCGGCCACCAGGCACAAGTCCAGCGCGGCGGACCCGATGCGGCGCACGTTCGCGAAGCCGGGCATCAGCCCCAGCAGCGCGCCGACCTGGAACTGGCGGCGGTCCGCATCGTAGCCGAAGCCGGTGGCCAGCAGCTTGCCCGCCTCGTCCCTGTCGCCGCCGTGCAGCCGCTGCGCGCGGGCCGGGCTCCCGTCGCGCCGGGACCCGGGCCCTGCCAGCTGCAGCGCATCGACCAGCCAGGCGCCGTCCCCGGCCGCGGCGTAGTACTCGGCGCCCAGGGCCGGGGCGTTGATCGCGGCGGCCAGCCACCCGTGGGTGCCGGCGTCCATTGCGGCCCCGTCGGCGGCCAGCGAATTGCCCCCGGCCTCCTGTGCGCCGTCCTTGGCGGCGGCGGGCGCGTCGTCGAGCGGCCCGAAGACGGCCACCGAGGTGCAGTAGTACACGATGCCGCGCACGAAGTTGGCGGTGCCGTCCAGCGGGTCGATCGACCAGCGGTAGCCCGAGGGGTTTTCCGGCACGGTGCGCCCGTACTCCTCGCCGGTGATCGCGTCGTTGGGGCGGGCGGCGGCGATCACGTCGCGCACCGCGATCTCCGCGCGCCTGTCGAAGTCGGTGACCCAGTCCCCGGCGGCGGACTTGGTGTCCGCATCAACCCTGCCGCGGCCGCGTTCGGCGAGCACCGCGGCGCCGGCGGCGGCCGCCTCGCGGGCCACGGCCAGCAGCCGGCGGCGCAGCGCCGAATCGCCGGCGGGCACCGGGCCGGTCGAGGCGGCCTCGGCGGTGCTCGGGTGCAGGTGCTTGGGGCTCGTGCTCATCTGGTGCTCCTTGGAAAGACGGGGACCGGCGGGTTGGGCGCCGGGTGCTGGAGGGGGCGGCGGTTTCCCGGATCCGGGGCATCCGGCCGCCGCCCGGCGTTCACTGGGCTTCGGGGTTGGGCAGGCCCTGAACGGCCTCGGGCCCGCCCTCGAGCAGCAGCTTGAAGCCTTCCTCGTCGAGCACCTGGATGCCCAGCGCGAGCGCCTTGTCCAGCTTGGACCCGGCTGCCTCGCCGGCCACCACGTAGGCGGTGTTCTTGGAGACCGACCCGGCGGCCTTGCCGCCGCGGATGATGATCGCTTCCTTGGCCGCGTCGCGGCTGTAGGTCGGCAGCGAGCCGGTGACCACGATGCTCATGCCCTCCAGGTGCCGGGTAATCGACTCGTCCTGCTCGTCCTCCATCAACACCCCCGCCGCCTTCCAGGCCGCAATGATGTCCCGGTGCCAGTCCACGGAGAACCACTCGATCAGCGCGTCGGCGATGATCGCGCCGACGCCGTCGACCTCGGCCAGGGCCTCGCGGGCGCCCTCGGCCTCCAGCGCCTCGATGATCTTGTCCATCGACCCGTAGCGGGTTGCCAGCGAGCGGGAGGCGGTGGGGCCCACGTGCCGGATGGACAGTCCGACCAGCACCCGCCACAGGGGCCTGGTCTTGGCCTTTTCCAGCTCGTCGAACAGCTTCTTGGTGGTCACTGTCGGCGCCGACGGCTTCTTGGCGGTGGCCTTGGAATAGAAGTACGGGACCAGCTGGAATTTTCCGGTGCCAGCGCCCTTGGAGCGGATCTCCCGCCACACCTGCACGTCGGCCAGGGTCTCGCGCAGCGCGGGATCGGGGTTGCCGGCGGCCAGATCGAAGATCGCTGCCTCGTTGCGCAGCGGGCCGGGGCCGGCCGGGACAATGGCCCCGCCGTTTTGTTCCGGGTCCTCGCCGGGTCCGATGGTCAGCGCCTGCGCCGCCTCGTAGCCCAGCGCCTCGATGTCGAACGCGCCGCGCCCGCCCAGGTGGGCGACGCGTTCGGTGAGCTGCACGGGGCAGGATTCGGCGTTGGGGCAGCGGATGTCCACGTCCCCCTCCTTGGCCGGGGCCAGCGCCGTCCCGCAGGACGGACAGTGCGTGGGCATCACGAATTCGCGCAGGTTCGCCTCGTTGCCCGTCCGCAGCGGCAGCACGGGCCCGACGATCTCGGGGATCACGTCTCCGGCCTTGCGCAGGATCACGGTGTCCCCGATGAGCACGCCCTTGGCCTTGACCACGTCCTTGTTGTGCAGCGTCGCAAAGCTGACGGTGGACCCGGCGACCAGCACCGGTTCCATCACCGCGTAGGGAGTCACTCGCCCGGTGCGGCCCACCTGCACCCGGATGTCGATCAACTTGGTGTTGACCTCCTCGGGCGGGTATTTGTAGGCCACGGCCCAGCGCGGGACGCGGGAGGTGAAGCCCAGGTTGCGCTGGATCTCGAAGGAGTCGGTCTTCACCACGATGCCGTCGATCTCGTGCAGCAGGTCGTGGCGGTGCTCCCCGTTCTCCGCGATGAAGGCCAGCACCTCGTCGAGGGTGTCGACGACGCGCGAGTACGGGGAAACCGGCAGCCCCCAGGAGGCCATGAGCGCATAGGCCTCGGACTGGGTGGCGGCGGTGAGGCCCGCGCGGACGCCGAAGCCGTGGACGAACATCTGCAGCGGGCGCTTGGCGGTCTCCGCCGGGTCCTTCTGCCGGATGGAGCCGGCCGCGGCGTTGCGCGGGTTGGCCAGCGGGGCCTTGCCGGATTCGATGAGCGCCTCGTTGTAGGCGGCGAAGTCGGCCGAGGGGATGAAGATCTCCCCGCGCACCTCGACCTCCTCCGGCCAGCTGTCCCCGGCCAGCTGCGTGGGAATCGTCTTGATGGTCAGCACGTTGTGCGTGACGTCCTCGCCGGTGGTGCCGTCCCCGCGGGTGGCGGCGCGCACCAGCTTGCCGTTGCGGTAGAGAAGGTTCACCGCCAGGCCGTCGATCTTGACCTCGCAGAGCCACTTGAGTTCGTGGCCCGACGCGCGCAGCGCGGCGTTGGCCATGGTCTTTTCGCCCCAGGAGGTGACCTCCTCGAGGGAGAACACGTCCTCCAGGGAGTACATGCGGGAAAGGTGCACGACCTCGGCGAAGGCCGCGGAGACCTCGCCGCCGACCTCCTGCGTCGGCGAGTCGTTGGCGACGATGGCCGGGTGCTGCGCCTCCAGGAGTTCCAGCCGGGAGTAGAGCACGTCGAACTCGGCGTCGGAAATCAGCGGCGCGTCCTCGTTGTAGTACGCGGCGCGGTGCTTGCGCACCTCGTCGATGAGCTGCTGGTATTCGGCGCGCAGGGCCTCGTCGGGAATCACCGCCTCGGCGTCGAGCGCCTCGGCCAGGGTCTCGGTGTCCTGGGACGGACGGTCGGCAACGGGCTGGTTCTTGACGGGCTGCGGGGTCGGCTCTTGGGGCATCACCCCTCCATTTTGCCCCAGAACACCCCCGAGTTGGTGTCCGGGCACGGTGCGCGTGTGGCGCGTCGCGGCGACGGTGCGCCCGCCTACGCGCCGGGGCCCTCGATATCGATGATGACCACCGAGATGTTGTCCCGCCCGCCGCTGGCCAGGGCGGCGTCGATGAGCCGGCCCACCGCCTCGGTGCGGTCGGGGGTCCGGGCGAGGATCTCCTCCATGGCCGCGTGCTCGACCTCTCCGGTGAGCCCGTCGGTGCACAGCAGGTAGCGGTCCCCGGGGCGCGGCAGGTGGAATTGGGTGTCGGGCACCGAGTTGCCGCCGGCACCCAGCGCCCGGGTGATCAGGTTGCGCTGCGGGTGGATGCGCGCCTCGGCCTCGGTGATGATGCCGGCGTCGATGAGTTCCTGGACCGCGGAGTGGTCGCGGGTCAGCTGGGTCAGCACGCCCTCGCGCAGCCGGTAGCCGCGTGAATCCCCGACGTTCAGCAGCATCAGCCGCACGGGGGTCTCCTCCGCGCCGGCATCCACGGCGCCGGCTCCGGGGATCGGGGTGACCTTCGAGGAGGTTCCGGCGACGGTCATCGCCGTTGCACCGGCCGGCGCGGCCGGCACCGCCCGGGCCTGCGCGCGCGGCAGCACATCGGTGGTGGGTTCGGCCTCGGCCGGGTGTTCGGCGGCGTCGTCCACGTCGCCCGATTCACGGATGCTGTCCAGGTAGCGCGGCACACCGAGGCCGGGCAGCGGCAGGTGCAGCGCCTCGGTCGATCCCGCCCTGGGCACGGTGGGCATCTGCGCCGTCGGCGGCGGACCGGCAGGGTCCCCGGGCCAGGCCCCGCCCTCGTCCTCGACGCGGACCAGGGCCAGCGCACACAGGGTGGTGCCGCCGCGGGCGCCGGTGGCCCGGCGGATCCGGGCATCGGCCTGGGTCACCAGGGCAAGCACGTCCCGGGCGTGCGGCAGCGACGCCAGGTTTTCCGCGGTGTCCGCGGGCGCCCGGTCCGGATTCGCGGGGTCCGGGGATCCGGCGGCGATCTCGTTAAGCGTCTCGATGCCCAGCCGGGAGGCCAGGTCCCCGGCCTCGTGCCCGCCCATGCCGTCGGCCACGGCGAACACGGTTCCGGCGTCCAGCACGCTGTCCTCGTTGACGGCGCGGCGCAGCCCGATGTCGGTTGCCGCCGCGGCACGCACCTGCCCGAATCCGAAGTCCATCTAGTCCAGCACCAGTCCCGATCCGGTGCCCGGGGCCAGCCGCACCGGGGTCAGGTCCCCGAAGCCGCGGATGGCTGTGACTTCCTGGGGCTCGAGCACGAACCTGTCGTCCCCGGCCAGGGTGGAGGCGGTGAGCTCGTCGGTCAGCACGGTGCCCGGCTCCGCCAGCGAGGTCAGCCGGGCGGCAAGGTTGACCGTCGGTCCGTAGATGTCGCCCAGGCGGGAGAGGACGCGGCCCCAGACCACCGCAACGCGCGTGTTGGGCAGCAGCTCGTCGGCGGCGAATTCCCGGGACATCGCCAGGGAGATCTGCGCGCCCGCCTGCGGGGTCTCGGCCACGAAGAGCACCTCGTCGCCGATGGTCTTGACCAGCCGGCCGCCACCGATGGAGATGATCTCCGCGCACTTGGATTCGAAGCGCTGCACCAGCTGGGCCAGCGTGCGCTCGTTCATCCGGCGCGAGAGCGAGGTGTAGGAAACCAGGTCGGCGAAGCCGACGGCGCGTGCCAGCGGCAGCGGGGCGTCGTCCTCGGAGCCGTCCCGGCCCTCGGCGGAGGCCGCCAGGCCGGTCTCGGCGCGCAGCACCAGCCGGTGCACCGCGGCGTTCAACTGCCGGCGCCAGGAGTAGACCAGCAGGTCCTCGAGCGGCTCGATGATCTCCGGCAGCAGGTTCACCAGGTTCCGGCGGGCCTCGGGGTCGCTCATCTTCTGGTTCTGCACCATGTCCTCGACCAGCGCCTCGACCTGCCAGACCACCATGCGGTCGGTCATCTGGCCGACCGAGCGGGTCAGCGAGATCGCGGTCTCCTCGGTCAGGGTTCCCTCGCGGACCATGTCCAGGATCGACTTCAGCGCTTCCTGGTCGACGGTGGTGAAGAAGACTTCCTCGTCGCCCAGGTTCGGGAATCCGAGGGCGCGCCAGATCTTGCGGGCGGAGAGCAGCGAGACCCCCGCCCCCGCGGCCATTTCACGGCGGCGCATGGTGCGGTCAGCCCCCAGCAGGCGCCGCTCCAGGTCGCGGATCGCGTCCCGCGCGGGCCCCGGGGTGGTCCGGTCGACCTGTTCGGGGCGCTTCATGGCCTCGACCAGGTCACCCAGCGGGTCCGCGAGCGCGGGCTCCAGTTCCACGGCCTGCGCCGCATCCGGATGCTGCGCGCCGTTGGCCTCGGATGCCGGGACGTCCACTGCATCGGAAGGGTGGCGAAGGGCCTGGGCACGTGCCGCGTCGCGGGCAGCGGTGGGCGCGACGGGTTGGGTTCCCGTCGCCGGCGACCGCTCACTCATGCTCAGTCCATTCTCTTTGTTGCTGCTGGTGCGATTCGTTCAGTGGCCTCGTTGGCGGATCCCCGTCAACGCGTTCTTCCATGTTTACACCATCAACCCGCGGGAAGTTCGGAAGGGCCGTGATGGCCCCGATGCAGTAATCCCGCATGCGGGCCACGGCGGGGACGTGCGGGATGTTGAAGCGTTGCTCGGCCAATACGACGGACAGCGTCCCGGGGGCGGTCTCCGGCGCGTTGGGCCTTACCACCGCAACAATATCGTGGATTGCGTACAACCCGATCGAATGTTGCCCGGTGGCCCGGCGGCCGCGCTTGGTGACGATGCGCTCGCTGGTCAGGTAGATGTAGCTGTTGGCCCAGCGGATCCAGGGCCTCAGGCACCAGATGACCAGCAGGACGCCGGAGACCACGGCAAGCAGCGCCGCCAGCAGCGGCCGGGCCTCGACCACCCACGGCGGCAGGTCGGTGCGCAACAGCAGGCCCAGCAGGTAGCAGCTGCCCGCCAACAGGAACAGGAAGCGAAGAAACGGGCCACGGAGCACCCGTCGGTGCGCGCGGGTCTTGACGATGACTCGCTCGCGCTTCTCCAATGTCAACTTCACGTCCCGGCTCCTTCAACCCACACACCGGTTGTGCGTGCCGGTCTTGCTCCTTCAATGGTAGAGCCAGTGCGCCCACGTTTTGGGTGCGGAACCGCGGTTCCTTGCGTGATGTGCCATTCATGGGCTCCGCTTCCTCGGCGCCCCGCGGCGGATTGCTAGGCGTAGGAGCCGTCGCTGCGCCGCAGGTGGAAGACGTCCCCGGCCAGGACGCTGTGGACCTTCCCGCCCGCCTCGCGCACACTCAAGGACCCTTCGGCGTCCAGGTCGATGGCGGTGCCGCGCAGCACCGTGCCGTTGGGCAGGTGCGCGTCGACCTCGTGCCCGATCGTCACCATGACCGAGCGCACCAGCTCGCGCAGCGTTGCCGGCGCGGGAACCTCGGTTCCGGTTCCCTCCCCCGCCACCGGCGCATACCCGGTCCGTGCCGCCGCGCTGCCGCCTGCTTGCTCAAAGGTCCGGAAGAGGTGCACCACCCTCCGCAGGTAGCCGCCCAGCAGCACCGTGCGGTCAAGGGTGCCGGCGCCCAGGGTTGCCAGGCTCGCGGCGGTGTCCACCGGAAGTTCGCCGGCCGTCATGCTCACGTTGAGGCCGGCACCAACAATGACCACCGGTCCCTGGGGCGTCATGACCAGTTGCGCCAGCACCCCGCAGACCTTCTTTCCGCCGGCGACCACGTCGTTGGGCCACTTCAGGCCAGCAGCCAGACCCGCGTCCTCCCGCAGCGTCTGCACCATGGCGGCGGCGCAGAGCATCGACAGCCAGGCCAGCCCCGACTGGTCGAACCCCGGGGCCGGGCGGAAGTAGATGCTGGTGGCCAGCGCGCTGCGCGCCGGCGTCTGCCAGCCACGCCCCAAGCGCCCGTGCCCGGCCACCTGGTGCTCGGTGGTCTCCACACTCAGGTTTCCCAGCGGGGCCTTCTGGGCGCGCGCGGCCAGGTCGTCGTTCGTCGACCCGGTCCGCTCGCTGATCCACAGCTCGCCGGCACCCAGCTCCGCCATCACGCGACGCAGCGCGGCGGCATCCAGCGGCGCGCGCCCGGCGTCGGATCCCTCCATGGAAGCGTCGGGTGTGGAGGTCTGCCCGGGGTTCGGTTCAATGCTCATGTCCCCAAGACTATCGATTCCCGCCACCAACGAGCTCCGGGTTTAGAGGAAGATGTCCGGGACCAGGTCGGATTCGGCGGCCCCCATGGAGTAGCCGGAGAAGTCGGTGACGCCGGCCGCGACCAGCACGGCCTCGTCGGTGAAGAAGTTTCCACTGCAGGCCCGCGCGTCGGACGTGAGGACGGCGTGGGCCGCGTCGGCGACGATGCGCGCCGAGCGCGCGGCCTTGACCATGCGCTCTCCTCCGGGCATGTTGCGGATGGCCGCGGTGTCGATCAGCGTCGCGGGCCACAGCGAGTTCACCCCGATGCCGGCGCCGCGCAGTTCCTCGGCCAGCCCGAGGGTCGTCATGCTCATCCCGTACTTGGCCATGGTGTAGGCCAGGTGGGCACCGGCCCACTTCGGCTCCAGGTTCAGCGGGGGCGAGAGCGTGAGGATGTGCCCGTTGTCGCTGGCCCGCAGGTGCGGCAGCGCGGACTTGGAGAGCAGGAAGGTGCCGCGGACATTGATGTCCATCATCAGGTCGTACTTCTTCATCGACACGTCCGGGGTCGCGGACAGGTCGATGGCCGAGGCGTTGTTGACCACCACGTCGATCCCGCCGAAGCGCTCGACGGTGCTGGCCACGGCGCCGAGCACGTCCCCGTCGTTGCGCACGTCCCCCACGATGGCCAGCCCCTGGCCGCCGGCGGCCGTGATTTCCTCCGCCGCGGTGAACACGGTCCCGGCGAGATTCGCGTGCTCGGTGGCGGTCTTGGCCATGATTGCCACGTTGGCGCCGTCGGCCGCGGCCCGCAGTGCGATGGCGAGCCCGATGCCGCGGCTGCCTCCGCTCATCAGGATGGTCTTCCCCTTCAGGGGCTTGGCATGGGGGGCGATGGCGTCGCGGATCGATTCACTCATGTGAACCACATTACGTGAAGCCCCGCCACGAAAGCTACTCGCCAGTAACTTGTTTTATGGACGACTTGGCCCCCAACACGACACGATTTTGTAGCTTTCCTACACATTATTCGGCACAAGGCCTCACTAGACTGGCCAAGGTGGCATTGTTGTTGTGCCTTTCCTACTAATTATCTACTTCAAGGGAGCCATGGGATGACCCAGAGCCGCATCGCCGACGCCACGGATTCGATCGACCTGTCGACCACGGCAGGAAAGATCGCCGAGTTCCGTCGCCGCGAAGCCCTCGCCCAGGCACCCTCGGGCGCCGAGGCCATCGAGAAGCAGCACGCACGCGGCAAGCACACCGCCCGCGAGCGCATCGAGATGCTGCTCGACGAGGGCTCGTTCGTCGAGTTCGACGCGCTTGCGGTGCACCGCACCTCGGCCTTCGGCATGGACAAGAAGCGCCCGCTGGGCGACGGCCTGGTCTCCGGCTACGGCACCGTGGACGGGCGCCAGGTGGCGGTCTACTCCCAGGACTTCACCGTCTACGGCGGCTCGCTCTCCCAGGTCAATGGCGAGAAGATCGTCAAGGTGCAGGAATTTGCGCTGCGCAACGGCTGCCCCGTCATCGGCATCCTCGACGGCGGCGGCGCCCGCATCCAGGAGGGCGTCGCCTCGCTGGCGATGTTCGCCGACATCTTCCGCAACAACGTCCACGCCTCCGGCGTCATCCCGCAGATCTCGCTGATCATGGGCCCGAGCGCCGGCGGCGCCGCCTACTCCCCCGCCTTGACCGACTACGTGATCATGGTCGACAAGACCAGCCACATGTTCATCACCGGCCCCGACGTGATCAAGACCGTCACCGGCGAAGAGGTCGACATGGAGACCCTGGGCGGGGCGCGCCAGCACAACGCCACCACGGGCACCGCCACCTACCTGGCCACCGACGAATCCGATGCGATCGAGTTCTGCAAGGAACTGCTCGAATTCCTGCCGTCGAACAACATCTCCGAGGCCCCGGCCGTGGAGTTCGACGAGGAGCTGGAGCTCACCGCCGCGGACCTCGAGCTGGACACGCTGATCCCGGACTCGGCCAACCAGCCCTACGACATGCGCAAGGTCATCGAGCACATCGTGGACGACGGCATTTTCCTGGAGATGCAGTCGCTCTACGCACCCAATGTCATGATCGGCTATGCCCGCGTCGAGGGCGCCACCATCGGCATCGTGGCGAACCAGCCGATGCAGTTCGCCGGCACCCTTGACATCGCCGCCTCCGAGAAGGCCGCCCGCTTCGTGCGCCACTGCGACGCCTTCAACATCCCGATCCTCACCCTTGTCGACGTGCCGGGCTTCCTGCCGGGCAAGGACCAGGAGTTCCAGGGCATCATCCGCCGCGGCGCCAAGCTGCTCTACGCCTACGCCGAGGCCACGGTGCCCAAGCTGACAGTGATCACCCGCAAGGCCTACGGCGGAGCGTACATCGTGATGGGTTCCAAGAAGCTCGGCGCGGACGTCAACCTGGCCTGGCCGACGGCGCAGATCGGCGTCATGGGCGCCCAGGGAGCGGTGAACATCCTCTACCGCCGCGACCTGGCGGCGGTGGCCGCCGAGGGCGGGGACGTGGAGGCACGCCGCACCGAGATCATCGAGGGCTACGAGGCCGAGCTGCTCAACCCGTACCAAGCCGCCGAGCTTGGCTACATCGACGCGGTCGTCGCCCCCTCGGACACCCGCCTGCAGATCGTGCGCGGGCTGCGCGCCACGCGCGACAAGCACGCCTCGCTGCCGGCCAAGAAGCACGGGAACATCCCGCTGTGACCGGCGACCGGAGCATCCAGGCCGTCATGGAGTCCCCGGCGACGGCGCTGTCCATCACCCGGGGGAATCCCACCGCCGAGGAAGTCGCAGCCCTGGCCGCGGTCGTGTCCGCGCTCGCGGGACAGGATTCGCCAGCGGCCGCCCCGACCGGCACCGAGCTGCGCCGCGGCAAGATCCGCCGACGCCGTGCCCTGAGCGCGTCACCGCTGCCCTGGAAGGTCGGCCGGCACTAGCAAGACGCCCTTCACCGCCGCAGACCGCGGCAGGTGGCATCGGCCGGGGCGCCCGCGGGATGGTTTCTTCCCGCGGGCGCCCCGGCCTTTCGCGTCCCGCGCTGCAAAAAGTTTTCCGGCAAAAATCTTCAACAACGCTTTCAGAAGCGCTTAGGCTGGTGCCATGACCAACACCACAGCCGTGCGCACAAGCAGCGCCATCGACGCCGTCGCCAACGAGTACTTCGCGCGCCTGCTTGAACTTGTCCCAGAATTCGCCACGGAGCTCGGCCTGCCCGGCAACGAGGCCGCATACTCCGACTACTCCCCCGCGGGCGTCGCCGCCCAGACCGCGGCGGCGCGCGAGACGCTGGCCAAGCTCGCACCGCTGGCCCCGGTGGACGAGGTCGACCGGATCACCCTCGACGCGATGAACGAACGCCTCGGACTGGAAATCGAGATCGCGGAAACACACCGGACCGAGCTGAACAACATCGCCTCCCCCGCCCAGGAAATTCGCGCCATCTTCGACCTGATGCCGCAGGAAACGGCCGCCGACTTCGCCTTCATCGCGGACCGGATGCACAACCTGCCGGCCGCCATGGACGGGTACATCGCCTCGCTGCGCGATTCTGCGGCCCGCGGCCTGGTCGCTGCCGCACGGCAAGTGCGGATCGTCATCACCCAGGGGCGCGAGTACGCCAAGGACGGCGGATTCTTCGATGGCCTCGCCGCTGCGGGCGCCAAGGTCGCCCCGGAGCTCGCCGAGCGGCTGGGCGCCGGAGCCGCCGTCGCCAACGCGGCCTACCTTCGCCTGGCCACAGTGCTCGAGGATGAGCTGCTCCCGATTGCCCCCGAGAAGGACTCCGTGGGGCGGGACTACTACGCGCTGATGTCCCGCCGCTTCCTGGGCGCCGCGGTGGACCTGGAGGAAACCTATGCGTGGGGAGTGAAAGAGCTGGCGAACATCATCGCCGAGCAGGAGCGCGTCTCCGGGCAGATTTCCGCCGGCGCCAGCATCGCCGAAGCCAAGGAAATCCTGAACCGGGATGAGACCCGGAAGTTGTCGGGCACCGACGCCTTGCAGCGGTGGATGCAGGAAAAATCCGACGCCGCCATCGTTGCGTTGGCCGGAACCCACTTCGAGATCCCCTCTCCCATGGACCGGATCCAGTGCATGATCGCCCCCACCCAGGAAGGCGGCATCTACTACACCGGGCCGTCGGAGGACTTCAGCCGCCCGGGCCGCATGTGGTGGTCGGTGCCGGAGGGCGAAGACCAGTTCACCACCTGGTCCGAGCTGACCACCGTCTACCACGAAGGCGTTCCCGGCCACCATCTGCAGGTGGCCACCGCGGTGCTCGCCCGCGACACCCTCAACGACTGGCGACGCCACGCCTGCTGGGTTTCGGGCCACGGCGAAGGCTGGGCGCTGTATGCCGAGCGCCTGATGCTGGACCTCGGTTTCCTGGCCGATCCGGGCGACTACCTGGGCATGCTCGATGCCCAGCGCATGCGCGCGGCCCGCGTCGTCTTCGACATCGGCGTGCACCTGGAACTGCCAATCCCCGAGGCGTGGGGTTCGGGGACCTGGGACAGCGAAAGCGGCTTCTCGTTCCTGAAAAGGAACCTGGACATCTCGGCCGGCCAGCTGGAATTCGAGTTCACCCGCTACCTGGGCTGGCCGGGCCAGGCACCGGCGTACAAGGTCGGACAGCGACTGTGGGAGCAGATCCGCGCCGAGCGCGAGACCCGGGCCGGGACCGAATTCGACCTGAAGGAGTTCCACACCCAGGCCTTGGGCGTCGGATCGGTGGGTCTCGATACCCTGCGTCGGGCACTGCTCGGCTAGCTTGGCGCGAAACCGGTGCCCGCGTGGGCGGGGGCCGGGTTGCCTGCGGGCATACCCGGTCCCCGGCATGCGAAGGACGCCTGGTCTAGAGCAGGCTTTTGGCCGCAGCCCCTGCGGCGTCCCGCCGCTTTTATCCATTTGAGTTCGAATGAGGGTGAACGCAAGGGTGAATCCGGCCTACATCCCTGATATCGCAACGAACCAACTGTCATAGTGGGTCTTGTTACTGCGAATCACGTCGAAGTGACCACACCACGGGCAACCGAGAAACTCCACTTCGCGTACAAAAGCGTTTATCGCCGGAAAGTTCGCAGTATGGCATGGATGCATTGCTTGGGGGCTGCATCAGTGCCAACGGGATTACTTTCCGAGTCTAGTTTGGTGGAAGCCCGACCCCCGCACCTCGGCCCAGCTCTCGCGCAAGGCATTTTCCGCGGCCGCTGCCCCGTTCTGGTCTGACCTATTCGACGGCTTCGCTGTCCCTGCTCGGGACCAGTCCCTGCACGCGCGCAGCGTCCAGCGCGGAGGCGCGATCGGAGACGCCCAGCTTGCGGTAGATGCTGCGCAATTGGCTCTTGACGGTGTTGACCGAGACAAATTGCCGTTCGGCAATGAGCGAGGCGCTTCCGGTGGACACCAACTCACCCAAAACCGCCAATTCGCGCGAGCTAAGCACCGCACGCCCCAGCCCGCCGGGCATGTTCGAGACGGCGTTCGGATCGATCTTGAGCCTGATGCGCATATCCCTGGCGGCAGACAGTATGCGTTCCAAATCCGGGGCGGGCAGCAGGTTCAGAGCCAGCCCCAGTCCGTACTCCTCGCTCAGCGCGGCCACCCTGCGAAGCGCGCCGCCAACGGCCGCCACATTGCTTTGTTGCAGCGTTGCGGCCAGCACAAGCACCGCCTGCTCGAAGCGCGCGCGGGGTTGCACCGGCGTGCCCAAGGCCGTGCACATCCTCAGCACTTCGGCGGCATCGCCCTGGGCAAGCCTCACTCCCGCCTGCAGCATCAAACGGGAGGTTCCGTCCGGCGACTTCGTCGCGGCCTTGAATGCCTGGGACGCGTCACCCACTGCGAGGTTCAGCAAGCACGCGGCCGAGGCCAGCATTTGCCTGCCGGCCCTCTGCACGACGGGCTGCTCGCGCTCCCGCACCAGATAGCCCTGCATCCTGACCAGCGAGGCAGTCGTCTCCCCGCGGATCACCGCGAGCAGCGCCTCAGCCAACCGGATCGACGGCCAGAATTCGTTGCTGTGCTGGTCGATGCGCAGCAGCTCCACCCAGCGCGCGGCGTCATCGAATCGCTGCTCGTCCATCGCGCACAGGAAAGCTGTCGCGCGGTAGGGGGTGGCGAAATAGGCGTTGGTGGCGGGGTTTGACCAGTGCTCTGGCAACGATTCGGCCAGCATGCCGGAGGCCTTGTGGACGTCCCCGTTCAGGGCATACAGGTAGGCCTGGACGGTGGCTGCGTAGTGGTCGTTGTCGACGCGGTTGTGGCGCTGGTCGGCCGACACTCCGAGCTCCGTCGCGATTAGGGCCTCGTCGTTGACCCCGCCGGCGTGCAGGTTCAGGGCAAGCTGGATGAGCAGGGGTCCCTCGAAGGGGCCGATCCCGTCGCGCTGGCCCGGCGACATCTCCCGGTACAGAGCGATGCCGCTGCGGGCCGAGCGCACCGAGGCCTCCCCGGCACCGCTCAATCTCATCGCCACGGATTCGACCGTGATCATGATCAGTCGGTTCGGCGGCGGGGCCTTGCGTCCCACGGTGCGTGCGCCGGCGGCGGCCAGTGCCAGCAGCTCCAGGGTCTTTAGCTTGAATTTTCCGGTGGCGCTGTAGGCGATCGCCAGGCAGATGGCCAGCAGCGGAAAACGGGCCAGGACCGTCAGCGGCAGGTCATCGAGCAACACGGCTCCGCGGGTGCCCAGTTCACCCTCGAGGTACTCGTCGGCATGCATGCGCAGGACATCGGAGGCCAACTGGTAATCGGGAGCCTCCAGCGCGTGGCGCAGGGCGCGGAACGCCGACCCCTGGGCGGTCTCGTACCGTGCACAGATCCGGTGCAGGTCGGCCAACTGTTCCGGATCTGGTTCCAGGTATGAACGCTTCAGCACCCGGCGCAGCACGGGGTGCAGGCAGTACTCCTCGTCGGGATTCTGCGAGGAGCGATACACCAGTCCGCGGCCCTCCAGGTCCCGGAGCCATCCCTCCGAATACCGGAAGGCCAGGAGCGGAAGCAGTGCGGCGGGGACCGTGGTGGGCACCGAGATCAGTGCCAGGAAATCAAGCTGCCCGGGCTCCAGGTCCTCGCTTTCGAGCATCAATTTCACATCGCGGTCCACCGCGCCGTGCACGGAGGCCAGAAATGCCTTGGCCGCGGGGTCAAGTTCCAGCAGCGTGGGCGAGGGCGGATCCAGGGGTGAGGCCGACTGCCCGGGACTCGGCACGAGGTCCGGTCGCCGGGGCGGTTGCATGGTTTGGGCGCGGAGCTTTGCCATGCGCAACAATTGCGCAGTGCCGCACAGCTCGTCGGTCAGTTGCCCGGCGAAGTCGGCGAGCGCCGTCCCCCGGAGGTAGTCGGCGGCCTCACCGGCGGTGAAGCGGAATTCGTGGGGCGGAAGCACCGAGATGCCGATGGGCAGCAGCGTGCGATGGCGTTCCATCTCCAGATAGTCGCGCGTAACGATGACCAGGCGTCGGTGTGGATGCCGGCGCGCAGTGTCCTGCACCAACCGCAGGAGCTCCTTGTCGTGCCGCCGCGTGTAGCCAACGAGCGCGACGAGGTGCGATTCGGGGTCGTCGGCCGTTGCATAGGTCCGGGCCAGGGCCTCTTCCAACGAACCGGCAGAATCGTCGCACTCGATCCAGGTCCAGTTGATGGCCAGGGGATCACGCCGGGACAGCCAGCCGCGAATCGCGGTGCGCTTTCCCGAGCCGCGCGGCGCCCTGGCGATGACCACGGAGGACGCGACCGCCTGGTTGAGCAACAGATCAAGGCGCGGGCGGGGCAGGGTGTCGTCGACATTTCCCCACTTCATGCACCCAGCCCCCTTCCCCATTTGTGCCGACCTGGGCGCCCGGAGTTCAGCGCTTCGGACGCAAACCAATAACATAAATATCCATTGGTTGAAAGCTCATCTTAACACCGGGACGGGCGCATATGTAACGCGTCACAAAAATTGCCCAATAAAGCATTCCGGGCGGATTTTGCGTAACATTCCTCAATGCTGGCTATCCTTTGCTATGGAGCACCGCCTAACTTCGTAGCGTGACTACCTCCAACACCACGCCTAAGAGGCGCATCCCGGCCTGGGCCACCGCCTTCGGCCCCCAAATCATCGTCGCCCTGGCCCTGGGCCTGGGCCTTGGCCTGCTGGCCAAGTACACAGGCCACACCGCGGACACCAAGACCGGTCTGGGTGTCACGCTGGAAACCCTCGGCAACAGCTACATCTCGCTGCTCAAGGCGGCGGTCATCCCGCTGATCTTCTTCGCCGTCGTTGCCTCGATCGCCAACCTGGCCAAGGTCACCAACGCGGCGCGACTGGCCTGGCAGACGATCCTGTGGTTTGCCATCACCTCGGCCATCTCCGTGGTCATCGGCATGGTGCTGGGCACCGTGCTGCGCCCGGGAGCCGGAACCGGACAAAGCGCCCCTCCCGAATACGACGGACGCACCGGTGACTGGTGGGCGTTCCTGATCGGGATCATCCCCTCGAACTTCCTGGGCCTGGGTGCCACAAACAAGGTCTCCGAAAGCGGGGACATCAGCACCGCACTGAGCTTCAACGTCCTCCAGGTGCTTGTCATCGCGATCACCGTGGGCATCGCGGCACTCAAGGTCGGCGAGGCGGCCAAGCCGTTCCTGGACTTCTCCGCCGCTACCCTGGCCGTGATCCAAAAGGTCCTCTGGTGGATCATCCGCCTGGCACCGCTTGGCACCGTGGGCCTGATCGGCAACGCCGTGGCCACCTACGGCTGGGACACCATCGGCGCACTGGGCAAGTTCACCATCGCGATCTACATCGGCCTGGCGCTGGTGATCTTCGGCCTCTACCCGGTGCTGGTCCGCGCCCACGGCCTGAGCATCAAGCAGTACTTCTCCGGAGTCTGGCCCGCCGTGCAGCTGGCCTTCGTCTCCCGATCCTCCATCGGCACCCTTCCGCTGACCCAGCGCGTCACCGAGCGCAACCTCGGCGTGCCCTCGGGCTACGCCTCCTTCGCCGTGCCGCTGGGCGCCACCACCAAGATGGACGGCTGCGCCGCCATCTACCCGGCGATCTCCGCCATCTTCGTCGCCCAGTTCTACGGCATCGACCTGGGACTGACCGACTACCTGCTGATCGCCATGGTCTCGGTGCTGGGCTCGGCCGCCACCGCCGGAACCACCGGCGCCGTGGTCATGCTGACCTTGACGCTGTCCACCATGGGCCTGCCGCTGGAAGGCGTCGGACTGATCCTGGCCGTCGACCCGATCCTTGACATGGGCCGCACCGCTGTCAATGTCGCCGGGCAGGCCCTAGTGCCGGCCATCGTCGCCAAGCGCGAAGGCATCCTGGACGAGGAGCTGTACAACGCACCGCGCCTCGGCGATCCGTTCAACGACGAGTTCAAGGCGGCCACGGATTCCACCGAGGCCACGGCACGGGACACGGCACAGACGCCCGTCGGCTAGCCACGCCGCCTTGCGGTAGTCACACCAACACGGGGCGGGTCGCTTTCGCCCGGGGATGCACTGCACCCCCGGGCGGAAGCGGCCCGCCCCTTGGCGTCGGTCCCCGCTCCCAAAAAATTGCACGGCACGCAAGTTTGCACGTAGTGTAGAAAGAGTGATCGAATCCCCCGCGCAGCCGCCCTCGCGGCGCGAAATGAACAAGGCCGCCACCCGGACCGCCATCGTGCATGCAGCCCTCGCCCAGCTGGAAACGGCCGGCTACGCGGCGCTGACCGCCGAATCCGTGGCCGATGCCGCCGGCATCTCCCGCCGGACCTTCTTCAACTACTTCCCGTCGATCGAGGCCGCCCTCAACGAGCCGAACAGGCTGCTGCTGGAGAACGCGGTGGGAGTGCTCGATGAGCTGGATCCCGCCATCGACCTGCTCTCCGCGGCGGTGACGGCGGTGGAATCCCTCGTCGACCCGGCCCTGCTGGAGCCCATCGCGAACCTTTACCTCCATGCCTCCGCGCACCCGCAGATGGCGCGCATGCAGCTCGAGGCCTGGAACGACTGCGCCGAGGCGCTCACCGAGATCATCACCGCCCGCGCCCCGCACGGCACGCCCTTGGCCGCCTCCGTCCTTGCCCAGAGCGTCATCGGCGCCGGCAAGGCCGCCTTCGCCGCCTGGTCCCGCGAGCTGGGCGAGTCCCCGGATGCCGCGGACCCCCGGCGCACCGCGCTGCTGCGCGCCACCCTCGCCGAGGCCGTCGCCCAGTTGCGCGACGGCTTCCCCTCCCTCCAACGGCGCGCACCGCACCCCCGAAAGGCCTAAGACACCATGGCTTCCTTCCTCTATCGACTCGGCGCGATGGCCTACCGCCGGCGCTGGGCAGTCGTCGGCATCTGGGCCGTCCTGCTGTTGGCCATCGGGCTGTGCGCCGGCGCCTTCATGGGCAAGCTGTCGAACACCTTCACCATCCCCGGCACCGAAACCCAGCGCACGCTGGACCGGATGAAGGTCGAGATGCCCGAGCTGGCCGGCGGCACCGGATCCATCGTCTTCCGTTCCGCGGACGGCCGTGAGCTCACCTCCGCCCAGCACCGGGCCATCGAGTCCTCGCTTGGCGAACTCGCCGCCCAGTCCCCGATCACCGAGGTCGCAAGGCCCTTCGAGCTCCAGGCACAGCTCGATGAGGCCAAGCCGCAGCTCGCCGAGGGCCAGGCCAAGCTCGAGGACGCCGCCAGGCAGCTGGCCGATGGCACCAAGCAGCTCGAGGAGGGCAGGGCCGCGCTGGCCGACGCGCAGGCGGAGCTCGACTCCGGGCGCGTGCAGCTGGGCGATGCCAAGAAGCAGATGGCCCAGGGCCGCACGTCCCTGGCCGCCGGGCAGGCGAAACTGGATGCCGCGGCCGGGGAACTTGCCGACGGCTCCGCCGCCCTGAAGGACGGCCAGGCGCGGCTTGCGGCGGGACAGGCCGAGTGGGACGCGGGAAACCGCGAATACCAGGCCGGTGTCGCGAAGATTGCCGAGGGCCGAAAGGCCCTGGCTGCCGGAGCGGCGAAACTTGATTCCGCGGCCAGGGAACTAGCCGACGGCAGGGGGCAGTTCGACGCAGGCATGAAGAAGATCCTGGGCGGACAGTCCCGGGCGACGATCGAAAAGCAGCTGGCCACGGGCAAACAACAGGCCACCGCCGGGCTGGCCCGGGTGGACGCCGCACTCCGGGACCTGGACGCCGGCATCGCCCAGGTCAACACGTTGGCCGGCCAGGCCAAGCAGGATCTCGCCAACGCGACCACCGACGCGCAGAAGCAGGCCGCCCGGCAGGAACTCTCGGTACTTGCGGCGAAGCTCAAGGACCTTCAGGCCCAGCGGGAATCGGCGGCCGACTCCAAGGCCGGGGTGGAAAAGAACCTGCGGGACATTGCCGATGCAACCGCGGGACTCAAGGCACTCGACGCGGCCAAGGCCCGACTCGATGCCGGGGCCAGGGAACTGGCCGCCGGGGAAAAGACGCTGGCGGCGAAGGAGGCGGAGCTGGAGGCCGGGGCCGGGAAGCTTCCGGCCGCGAAGAAACAGCTCGATGCCGGAGCTAGGGAACTGGCAGTGAATCGCGCCAAGGTCCAGGCCGCAGCGGAGAAGATCTCCACGGGCAAGGCGCAATTGCGTGCCGGGCAGGCGGAGCTCGACGCGAACGCCGCCAAGCTGGCGGCCGGCCAGCAGGAAATCGAGGAGAACCAGGCCAAGCTGGTCGCCGGGCAAAAGACGGTGGACGAAAAGACGGCTGCCCTGCCCGCGGCCGAGGAAAAGCTCGAGCAGGGCGCCAGGGACCTGGCCGCCGGGCGCGCCGAGCTGGCCTTCGCCGAACGCCGGGCCGGGGCATCGGAGGGCATGCGCTTCGTCTCCACCGATGGCTCCACCGCGGTGGCCCACGTGACCTTCGTCGGGGCGACCGACTCGCTGAGCACGGCCGAGCGCGCCGACATCCAGTCCATCGCCGCCGGGCCCGAGGCCGCGGGCGTCGAGGTGCTCTTCTCCAAGGAGATCCTGCAGGACCTGTCCTCCATCTTCGGGGCCGCCGAGATCATCGGCCTGGCCGTGGCGGCGGCGGTGCTGCTGATCATGCTCGGCACGCTGGTGGCCGCCGGGCTGCCGCTGCTGATGGCGGTGCTCGGCGTGGGAGCCGGGGTGGGCGGAACCCTGGCCCTGTCCTCCGTGATCGAGATGGCCTCCATCACCCCGGCCCTGGCGCTGATGCTGGGTCTGGCGGTGGGCATCGACTATTCGCTGTTCATCGTGCACCGGCACCGCCGCCAGCTGCTCGAAGGCGTCCCGCTGGGCGAATCCATCGCCCGGGCCACGGGCACCAGCGGCAACGCCGTGGTCTTCGCCGGGCTGACCGTGGTCATCGCCCTGTCCGCGCTCGCGGTCCCGGGGCTGCCCTTCCTCACCGTGCTGGGCGCCTCCGCCGCGTTCACGGTGCTGGTGGCGGTGCTCATCGCGATCACGCTGACCCCGGCGCTGCTGGGGGTCATCGGGACCCGCCTGGTCTCCAAACGGGCCTGGGCACGCGCCGGATCCGCCGACGCGGACGCCCTGGCGCCTTCCAACGACGCGGGCAACCGCGGCTGGGGCGCGCTGGTGACCCGCCGCCCGTGGATCGCCGCGATCGCGTCCATCGCCCTGCTGGCCGTAGTCGCCCTGCCCGCGCTGCAATTGCGCACCGCGCTGCCCGACGGCAGCGCCGAACCGGTGGACTCGGGCGCCTACAAGGCGTACGAGCAGATGAGCGACGCCTTCGGGGCCGGGTACAACGGGCCGCTGCTGGTGCTCGCGGACCTGCCGGCCGGGCTGGATGAGCGCGGGGCGGATGCCGCGAACCTCGACGTGGCCGACGCCGTGCGCCAGATCCCCGGCGTCGTCGCGGCGATCCCGGTGGCGGTCAACGAGTCGCGGAACCTCGGCGCGATCCAGGTGATCCCCACCGAGGGCCCGGCCAGCGCGCAGACCGAGGCGCTGGTGCACGGGCTGCGCGACGCCGCGCCCGGGATCCGGGAGGCCACCGGTGCGCACATCGCGGTCACCGGGCAGGTCGCGGCGCAGGTGGACGTCTCCGAGAAGCTCGCCGAGGCGCTGCCGCCGTACATCGGCATCGTCGTGGGGCTCTCGCTGATCCTGCTGTTGCTGGTCTTCCGCTCGGTCGTCGTTCCGCTGCTGGCCACCGCGGGCTTCCTGCTCTCGCTGGCCGCCGCGTTCGGCGCGACCGTCGCTGTCTACCAATTCGGCTGGCTCGGCGAGGTGTTCGACGTGAACGTGCCGGGTCCGATCATGAGCTTCCTGCCGATCCTGCTCACCGGCATCCTCTTCGGGCTGGCCATGGACTACCAGGTGTTCCTGGTCGCCGGGATGCGCGAGTCCTTCGCCCACGGGCAGCCGGCCCGCGCCGCGGTGCGCTCCGGCTTCGCCCACGCGGCCCCGGTGGTCACCGCCGCGGCGCTGATCATGATGGCGGTGTTCGCCGGGTTCGTGTTCTCGCACCTGACGATGATCCGGGCGATCGGGTTCTCGCTGGCCATAGGCGTGCTCTTCGACGCGTTCATCGTGCGGATGACGCTGACCCCGGCGATCATGCACCTGCTGGGCCACCGCGCCTGGTACATCCCGCGCTGGCTGGATCGGATCCTGCCGGACGTGGACGTGGAGGGCTCGAAGATCGCCGCGCTGGCCGCGGCGCACGGCGAAGGCCCCGGCACGGAGCCCGGCACCCAGGCGCCGCCGGCCCGGGATACGGTTGATGCATGAGCGAAAACGCGAACACTTCCGATACTGCCGCCGCCACCGATCCGCGCGGGGAGGTCGAGAACCCCGAGGAGCTGCCGCTGCTGGTGCTTGCCTCGGCTTCCCCGGGCCGGGCCAAGGTGCTCGCCGACGCCGGCATCGACTTCGCCGTCCAGGTCTCCACCGTGGACGAGGACGCGGTCCTGGCCCGGGCCGTTGAGCGCTTCGGCGAACTGGGCCCGGCCGACACCGCCTTGCTGCTGGCCAAGTCCAAGGCCGAGGACGTCGCGGCGACCCAGGAGGCCGACGGCGCGGTGGTCCTGGGCTGCGACTCGGTCTTCGAATTCGAATCCGTGGCCTACGGCAAGCCGTACACCGCCGAGGCCGCCACGGAACGCTGGGAGGCGATGGGCGGGAAGTCGGGGATCCTGCACACGGGGCACTGGCTGATCGACAACCGTTCCGAGGAGGACGGGGACGGCGGGTCCGGGGCGACCATCGGCGCCGTCTCCTCCACCACCGTGAACTTCGAGAAGGTCACGGCCGCGGAGATCGCCGCCTACGTCGCCACCGGCGAGCCGCTGCCCTGCGCCGGGGCGTTCACCATCGACGGCCGCGGGGCGGCGTTCATCCGCGGCATCGAGGGCAACCCGCAGAACGTCATCGGGCTAAACGTCTCCACGCTGCGCGAGCTGCTGGCCGAGACCGGGCTGTCGATCTCCGACGTGTGGGCGTAGTCGGCCACCGATTGTAGGTTTCCCACAAAGAAATCACGACCTACTCCCGACACAGGGGGTTTTGGGGGTACACATCCCACAAACGCGGGTAGGCTCCACAAGAGCATATTTAAGGAGATAACCCCTGCCATGAGTCAGTTGACGAAGGTTCTCATCGCCAATCGCGGAGAAATCGCCGTACGCATCATCCGCGCCGCCCGCGATGAGGGCATCGGATCGGTTGCCGTGTACGCCGAGCCCGACCGCGATGCACTGCATTCGAGGCTGGCCGACGAGGCCTACTCGCTGGGCGGTTCCACGGCCGCGGAATCCTACCTGGACATCACCAAGATCCTCGAGGTCGCCAAGCGCTCCGGCGCCGACGCCGTGCACCCCGGCTACGGCTTCCTGGCCGAGAACGCCGGGTTCGCCCAGGCCGTGATCGATGCCGGACTGACCTGGATCGGCCCTCCCCCGGCGGCCATCGAGCAGCTGGGCGACAAGGTCCAGGCCCGCCACCTGGCCGAGAAGGTCGGTGCCCCGCTGGTGCCGGGCACCAAGGACCCCGTCGCATCCACCGACGAGGTGCTGGCCTTCGCCGATGCCCACGGCCTGCCGCTGGCCATCAAGGCCGCCTACGGCGGCGGCGGGCGCGGCATCAAGGTCGTGCGCAACCGCGAGGAAATCCCCGAACTCTACGAGTCCGCCGTCCGCGAGGCCGTTGCCGCCTTCGGCCGCGGCGAGTGCTTCGTCGAACGCTTCCTGGATGCCCCGCGCCACGTGGAAACCCAGTGCCTGGCCGACGTGCACGGCAACGTCGTGGTGGTTTCCACCCGCGACTGCTCGCTGCAGCGCCGCAACCAGAAGCTCGTCGAGGAGGCCCCCGCGCCGTTCCTGACCGAGGAGCAGAACACGCGCCTCTACGAGGCGTCCAAGGCCATCATGCGCGAGGCCGGGTACGTGGGTGCCGGCACCTGCGAGTTCCTCGTGGGCCAGGACGGGGTGATCTCCTTCCTGGAGGTCAACACCCGCCTGCAGGTCGAGCACACCATCTCCGAGGAGGTCACGGGCATCGACCTGGTGGCCGAACAGTTCCGGCTGGCCCGCGGCGAGGAGCTGGGCTACACCGACCCCGCGCCCCGCGGCCACTCCTTCGAGTTCCGCATCAACGGCGAGGACGCCGGGCGCGGCTTCATGCCGGCGCCGGGCACCATCACTTCCATGAACCTGCCCACCGGGCCGGGCGTGCGCATCGACTCGGGCGTCGAGGCGGGGGAAACCGTCTCGGGGAACTTCGACTCGATGATCGCCAAGCTCATCGTCACCGGCTCCACCCGCGCCCAGGCAGCGGCCCGGTCGCGCCGCGCCCTGGAGGAATTCCGCATCGAGGGCATGCCCACGGTGCTTCCCTTCCACCGCGCCGTGATGGCCGATGCGGCGTTCGTCCCGGAATCCGGCCCGTTCTCGGTCCACACCCGCTGGATCGAGACCGAGTTCGCCAACGAGATCCCCGCCTGGGACCCGTCCACCGCCGGCACCCCGGGCGAGGACGACGGACGCAACGCCATCACCGTCGAGGTCGGCGGCAAGCGCCTGGAGGTCGTGCTGCCCGCCTCCCTGGGCACCATGTCCTCCTCTTCCAACGGCAAGACGCGGAAGAAGAAGCGCGCCGCGGGCGCCCGCGGCGCCGCGACCGCCGGCAACTCGGGCGCCGACCTGGTCTCCCCCATGCAGGGCACCATCGTCAAGGTTGCCGTGGCCGACGGGGACACCGTGTCCGAGGGCGACCTGATCCTGGTCCTGGAGGCCATGAAGATGGAACAGCCGCTGACCGCGCACTGCGACGGCGTGGTTTCCGGGCTCAGCGCCGTGCCGGGCGACACGGTGTCGGCCGGGACCGTGCTGGCCTCCATCGGCGAGTAACACCGCACCATCACCGCACCACCGGGGCGGCACCCGTCTTCTTCCCGAAGGCAGGTGCCGCCCCTTGCCGTTGCCGCCCTCTCCCCGCCGCCTGCGCCGTGGCGGCTCCCGTGGCGCGGGTAGCGGGCCCTAGGCTGGTTCCCATGGCTCCTGAAATGCTTGCCCCGCCCTCCGCCGACCCGCGCACCGATCCGCCACCATGCGGCAGCGAGCGGGAGACCTTGACGGGGTTCCTGCGATACCAGCGCCACACCCTGGAGCTGAAGTGCGCCGGGCTCCCGCCGGCGGCACTGGGCGCCCGTGCCGTGCCGCCCTCCGGCCTCTCGCTGCTGGGGCTGGTGCGGCACCTGAGCGATGTGGAACGCTTCTGGATCCGCTCCTCGCTGGCGGGCCACCGGGCCCCGCCGCTGTACTGGCGCGCCGACGGTGCCGACACCGATTTCGACTTCCCGGAACCCGACGCCCGGATCGTGCAGCAGTCCTTCGCCGCCTGGAATAACGAGACGGCATTTTCCGACGCCGTCCTGGGCGAGGGGCCCCTGGAACGATCGGTGACGGCCGGGCGCCACGGGACGGTCTCGGTGCGCTGGATCCTGACCCACCTGATCGAGGAGTATTCCCGGCACAACGGGCATGCGGACCTGCTGCGCGAGTGCATCGACGGCCAGGTCGGCGACTAGCGCCGCGCGGGCATCCGGCCCCCGGGCGGCGTCGGTTCCCCAACGCACCGGGCGCCCGCCTCCCCGAAGGGGTGGCGGGCGCCCGGTGTCCGGTCCCGGGAAACGCCAGAGGCGGACCCGGTGCGAAATTTCAGTTAGGCGACGTTGTTCTCGTAGTCGACGTCCTTGGTGTCCTTGGTCAGGAACAGGGCGACGAGCGTGAGCACCGCACCGAGTGCCAGGTAGGCGCCGACCCAGACGGTGTTGCCGCCGCCGAACTGCCACAGCGCGATGGCCACGAACGACGCGGGTGCCGCGCCGATGACCGAGGACATGTTGTAGGCGACGGCCGAACCGGTGTAGCGCACGTTCGAGGGGAAGAGCTCGGGCAGGTAGGCGGCCATCGGGCCGAACGTCGCACCCATCAGCGTGAAGCCAATGACCAGGCCGACCATGGCGGCGCCCTTGCCCGGGCCGAACATCAGGGTCCAGGCCAGGCCGAAGACCAGGATGCCGCTGGTGACATAGATCAGGAACTTGCGGCGGCCGAACTTCTCGGCCAGCGGGCCGGAGACCATGGTGAAGATGCCGAAGAAGACCACGCCGATGATCAGCATCGTGAGGAACTCGGGGCGGGCGATGCCCAGGCCCGGCGCAAAGGCTGCCTCGGCGGCGGCGTCAAAGACCTTGCCCTTGGCCTCGGCCGCGGCGCGGGCCGCCTCGACGGTGGCCGGGGCGGTGCCGTAGGTCAGCGTGAAGGCTGTCATCAGGTAGAAGAGCACGTAGGTGGCCAGCATGATGAAGGTGCCGGCGAGCACCGGACGCCAGTGGTACTTCATGGTGGTCTTGAACGGGGACTTGGCGACCTTCTTCTGGTCCACGACCTTGGTGAAGGCCACGGACTCGACCAGCTTCAGGCGGACCCAGAGGCCCACGGCGACCATCACGGCGGAGAGGATGAACGGCACGCGCCAGCCCCAGGACATGAACTGCTCCGGGGACAGGCCCAGCTGCAGGCCGACGAACATCAGGTTGGCGATGATGAAGCCGATCGGCGCGCCCAGCTGCGGGAAGGTGCCGTAGATGGCGCGCTTGTTGGCCGGGGCGTTCTCGGTGGCCAGCAGGGCGGCGCCGGACCACTCGCCGCCGAGGGCCAGGCCCTGGGCGAAGCGCAGCAGCACCAGCATCAGCGGTGCCAGCACCACGAAGTTGCCCTGCGCCGGGGGCAGGAAGCCGATCAGGAAGGTGGCGATGCCCATGAGCAGCAGCGAAGCCACCAAGGTGCCCTTGCGGCCGATCTTGTCGCCAAAGTGCCCGAAAAGCACCGAGCCGACCGGGCGGGCGACGAAGGCCACGCCGAAGATCGCGAACGAGGAGAGGATCGCGTTGACGTTGGACGCGTTCGGGAAGAAGAGCGTCGGGAAAACCAGCACCGATGCCGTGGCATAGGCGTAGAAGTCAAAGAACTCAATGGTGGTGCCGATGAGGCTGGCAAACAGCACGCGTCCGCGCGTGTTTTCTTTCGGTGCAACGACCGCGGTCTTGTTGGACATGGGCTCGTGATTCTCTAGGTGGTGCCTTAAAATTACTAAGTGACAAGTTTATGCTGGACGTCCATCTATTGGACAGTCCTTCCACTATTTGGACAACTGTAATACAAGCCACAGCGATCCCGCGCGCATGACTGTCGCGCAGCCCGATATTTTTGATTCGACTTGGCACTTCGCGGACCCGGAATCGACCCGTTCCGGCGGTGGCTACTTCTTCGAGGACCCCAGGTCCGCCCGGGGCGCGCCCACTGGCACGGCGACTGCGGCCAATTCCCGCTGCTGGCGCGCACGGGCAAAGTTCCTGGAGAGTCGATGCGACGGCCGCTCGACGACCAAATAGAACAGCCACGCGACGAACAGGGAGAGGGCAAACCCCACGGGAATCTGCACCCACAGCGGAACCAGCCCGTGGGTCGCGAAGGCAAGGGCCACGACCACCGGCTCCTGGGTCAGGTAGAGGCTGAAGGAAATTCTGCCAAGCCAGCGTATCGGGCGCGAGCCGAACGCCCTGACGCTTGGCCGCCAGAAGGCGACGGCAAAAACCAACAGCGTCGCGCCGATCGCCGCAAAGCCGATCCAGGACTGCCGCCACCGGGATTCCGGGTCGACGCCGGCCACCAGCCAGGAATAGCACAACAGGAGGATCGACGCGACGCAGATCAGCGTCCACCCCCATCCCCGGATCCTGGCGGCCCGGGCCCGCAAGGCCTCGATGTTGTAGGCCATCAGCACGCCGAGCAGGAAGACGCTCAGGTACACCAGATCCGGGTAGAAGAAGCCCGCCAAGGGCCACAGCATGCAGAACAGGGGCACCGCCGCGACCTTCAGCCACAACAGCCTTTTCCAGGTGAAGGCCACCCAGAGGAAGAGCGGGAGCAGCAGCGAAAAGAGAACCTCATAGCGCAGCGACCAGAGCGAGGTGTTCAGCCCTCCCCAGCCGGCAATCAGCGACGAGCCCAGCAGCACCTGCACCGGCCCGTTGGGGGCCGCCGCATGGTCGTTCAGCCAGGGGCTGCCATTGGGGATCTCCGCCCGGCGGATGGCCAGCGTCGTCAGATACGCAAAGACTAGGCTCGCGATCGACGGCACATAGAGGCGGAGCAGCCGGCGGGGGTAGAAGTATTTCCACGGCACCGCCGCGCCGCGGGCAAAGGGCAGCGCCAGGACGAAGCCGCTGAGCACGTAGAAGACGACCACCGCTTCCGATCCCGCCCAGAGAATCCGCAGCGGCGAGTAATTCATGAGGGTTTCAAAGGTGGACAGCGGGCCAGTCTCGGTCAGCTTGTAGATCGCACCGGCCCGGTCATTCGAAACCACGATATGAAAGACGACCACGACGGCCGCCGCCACTCCACGCAACCCGTCGAGCGAACCGAATCTCGCACTTTCCCCTGCCATGGAACCCCGCCCCCAAACAACGCATGTGCAAACAGGGTACTCCCGCCGGGACGCAGCAATTCACGTAGTTCCCACTCGAAAACGTGGAGCCAAACAGGTAGTCCACCGTGCCCCGCGCGCGAGGGGGCACGGATGCACATGGCCGCCGCCCCCGGGTCGGGGGCGGCGGCCATGTGCGATGCGATTTCGGCGGCGCCTTTGGGCGCCCCACGGAGGCTAGAGGTGGACGTGCAGGCGCCGCGCGGCCTCGGAAATGGAGCCCGAGAGCGAGGGGTAGACCGAGAACGTCTCGGCCATGTCATCGACGTGCAGCTTGTTGTGCACGGCCAGCGCGATGGGGAAGATCAGCTCGGAGGCACGCGGCGCCACCACGACGCCGCCGATGATGGTTCCGGAGCCGCGGCGCGAAATGATCTTCACGAAGCCCTGGTTCACGTTCATCATCTTGGCGCGCGCGTTGGTGGCGAGGTCCAGCTTGATGATGTCGGCCTGGTACTTGCCTTCCTCGACCATGCGCTCGGTGACCCCGACGGTGGCGATCTCCGGGGAGGTGAAGATGTTCGAGGAGACCTCGGTGAGCTTCAGCGGCTTCACCGAATCGCCCAGCAGGTGGGCCATGGCAATGCGGCCCTGCATCGCGGAGACCGAGGCCAGCGCGAAGACACCGGTGCAGTCCCCGGCCGCGTAGACGTTGGTGGCGGTGGTGCGCGAGACGCCGTCGACCTGGATGTGGCCGGATTCGCTGAGCTTGATGCCCGCCTCCTCCAGGCCGATGCCGGCGGTGTTGGGGATCGAGCCGACGGCCACCAGGCAGTGGCTGCCCTCGATGACCTGTCCGTCGCCCAGGGTCACCCGCACCGTGTCGCCGTCGCGTTCCACGGCCTCGGCGCGGGACTTGGCCACGACGTTCACGCCGTTTTTCTTGAAGGCCTGCTCCAGGACCTCGGCCGCATCGGCGTCCTCGCCGGGCAGCACGCGGTCGCGCGAGGAGACCAGGGTGACCTTGGTGCCCAACAGGTTGTAGGCGGAGGCGAACTCGGCACCGGTGACACCGGAACCGATGACGATCAGGTGCTCGGGGACTTCCTTCAGGTTGTAGACCTGGGTCCAGTTGAAGATGCGTTCGCCGTCGGGAATCGCCGTGGGAAGCTCGCGCGGGTGCGCCCCGACGGAAATCAGCAGGGCGTCGGCGGGGATGGTCTCGGTGCTGCCGTCGGTGCGGGCGACCTCGACGGTGGAGGCGTCAAGCAGCCTGCCCTCGCCGATGACCACGCGCACTCCCACGCGCTCGAGGCCCATGTGGATGTCGGAGGACTGCTCGCGGGCCAGTTCCAACAGGCGCGCGTTCATGACCGAGAGGTCGGCCACCGCCTCGGTGCCGGCATCACCGACCTCGACACCGAACTCGCGGGCGCCGAAGACCCGGCGCATGGCATCGGCCGTCGCCACCAGGGTCTTGGACGGGACGACGTCGGTCAACACCGCCGAGCCGCCCATGCCCGCGCGTTCGACGATGGTCACCTGGGCGCCGAGCTGGGCACCTACCATCGCGGCCTCGTAGCCACCGGGGCCACCGCCGAGAATTACTAGCCTGGGGGAACTGATATCGCGTTGTGCACTCACGATCACTCATTCTTCCCTACCGGGCAGCCAAGTGCACACCGCACACGCGGGCGGGGGTCCTCCGCAGTGGCGGCGAACTGCCGCCCGGTGCCCGCGCCCGGGGTGCCCGGGGGCACCCCACCTGACAACGCCGGGATCCGCCGGTAGGTTTAACCCCGTGATCGACAACGAATCTGCCCCCTTTGACCTGGCCAACGCCGCCGCCGCCAAGATCGCCGAACTCACCGGCATCCCGAACCACGACATCGCCCTGGTGCTGGGCTCCGGCTGGGGCGAGGCGGCGGACCTCATCGGTGAAACCACCCACCGCATCGACGCCACCGAGTTGCCCGGATTCCACGCCGCCGCGGTGCCCGGGCACGTGGGCACGATCTCCTCGGTGCTCACCACGGGCGGCAGGCGCGTGCTGGTGCTCGGCGCGCGCACCCACTTCTACGAGGGCAAGGGCGTGCGCTCGGTGGTCCACGGCGTGCGCACCGCCGCCGCGGCGGGCGCCAAGACGCTGGTGCTGACCAACGGCTGCGGCGGGCTGAACCCGGCCTGGAGCCCGGGCACCCCGGTGCTGATCTCCGACCACCTCAACCTCACCGGCACCTCCCCGCTGGAAGGCGCGACGTTCGTGGACCTGACCGACCTGTATTCCGCGCGCATCCGGGACCTGGCCCGCGAGGTCGACCCGTCCCTGGACGAGGGCGTGTACGCGCAGTTCACCGGCCCGCACTACGAGACCCCCGCCGAGGTGCGCTACGCCAAGGTGATCGGCGCCGACCTGGTGGGCATGTCAACCGCCCTGGAGGCCATCGCCGCGCGCCACGCGGGCATGGAGGTCTTCGGGATCTCACTGGTGACCAACCTGGCCGCCGGGATCTCCGAGACCGCGCTCAGCCACGCCGAGGTCATCGAGGCCGGCCAGGCCGCCGGCCCGCGGATTTCCGCGCTGCTGGCGGACATCGTCGCCAAGCTCTAGGCCCCCGAAGCGTCCGCCCCGGTGGATCCCCAGCGACCGATCCCGATCCCGGAGCCTGCCAGACCCGGCAGCCCGGCCCAGCAGAAGGACCCAGCACAGCAGATGACCACCCACCAGATCGACGCCGCCCTGCTTGAGACCGCCGCGGCCTGGGCCGCCCAGGACCCGGACCCGGTGACCGCCGCGGCGCTGCGCAAGCTGTGCGACGCCGCCGGTGCAGGTGACGGACCGGCCGCCGCCGAGCTGGCGGACCGCTTCGCGGCGAACCTGGCGTTCGGGACCGCGGGGCTGCGTGCCGAGCTGGGGCCGGGCCCGAACCGCATGAACTCCATGGTGGTGCGGCGCACCGCCGCCGGGATCGGGCGCTTCCTGCTGGACACGGCCAAGGGGGCCTACAGACCGCGGGTGGTCATCGGCTTCGATGCCCGGCACAACTCCGACGTCTTTGCACGCGAGTCCGCCGCCGTGCTCACCGCCGCCGGGCTCGAGGTGCACCTGCTGCCCTCGGCCCTGCCCACCCCGGTGCTGGCCTGGGCCGTGCGCGAGCTGGGCGCGGAGGCCGGGATCATGGTCACCGCCAGCCACAACCCGCCGGCCGACAACGGCTACAAGGTCTACCTCGGCGGGCGCGCCGAGAGCGGGTGGGGGCAGGGCGTCCAGATCGTCAGCCCCGTGGATGCGCAGATCGCCGCACGGATCAACCACGGCGAACCGATGGCTGACATCGCCCTGGCCGCCGAGGGCTGGGCCGTGCTGCCCGGCGCCGGGGAGCCAGGGGACATCGAGGGCGGGTACCTGGATGCCATCGCCGGCGTCGTACCGGCGGCCGGCGGGACCGACGGGGACGCCATCACCGCGGCGCGCGAGAACCTGAGGATCGTGCTGACCCCGATGCACGGGGTCGGCGGGCACACCATGGCCCAGGCGCTGGGCCGCGCCGGTTTTTCCCGGGTGCGCCTGGTGGCCGAGCAGGCCGAGCCGGACCCGGACTTCCCCACCGTCTCCTTCCCCAACCCGGAGGAGCCCGGCGCCCTCGACCTGGCCCTGGCCCTGGCCGCCGGGACCGACGCCGACCTGGTGATCGCCAACGACCCGGACGCCGACCGCTGCGCCGTCGCCGTCAGGTTCCCCGACACCGGCTGGCGGATGCTGCGCGGGGACGAGCTCGGCTGGCTGCTGGGCGACCGCGCCGCCGCGACAGCGGCCCCCGGCGCGGTGCTGGCCAACTCCATCGTCTCCTCGCGCATGCTCGCACGAATCGCCGCGGCGCATGGGCTGGCCCACGAGAGCACGTTGACCGGCTTCAAGTGGATCTCGCGCGTGCCCTCCCTGGCCTTCGGCTACGAGGAGGCACTGGGCTATTGCGTGGCCCCCGACCTGGTGCGCGACAAGGACGGCATGTCGGCCGCGCTGATGCTTGCCGACTACGCCGCGGAGCTCAAGACCGCCGGCTCCTCCCTGCCGGCGGCGCTCGATGCCCTGGCGCTGGCGCACGGTCTGCACCAGACGGACCAACTCTCGGTGCGCGTGGCGGATTTGGCCCTGCTGGACACCATGATGGAGTCGCTGCGCGCAGCCCCGCCGGCCACCCTGGGCGGGGAGGCCGTCACCGGTTTCGAGGACCTGTCTCTGGGGGCGCACCTGCCGCCGACCGACGGGCTGCTCTTCGCCACCGCCGCCCACACCCGGGTGATCGTGCGGCCCTCGGGGACCGAGCCGAAGCTCAAGTGCTACCTCGAGGTCATCGCGCCGGTCACCGGCCCCGGCGAGCTGCCGGCGGCCCGCGCCGCCGGCAGCGCACGGCTGGAGGCCATCAAGCAGGAACTCGCCGGCCTGCTGGGCCGCTAGGTGGCGGCCGGCGGCCAATCCGCCGGGCGCGTCCCCCTCCCCCACGCCTTTTCATCCAGATCACGACCAGGAGCCACAGAACACGCCATGAGCACCCCCAACATTGCCTCGTACATCGACCACACCATCCTGAACCCCGACGCCGCGGCCTCCGATGTCGCCCGCATTTGCGCCGAGGCCGTGCAGTACAAGTTCAAGTCCGTTTGCGTGAACCCGATCTGGGTGGCCACCGTGAGTGCCGCGCTGGCGGACTCCGGCGTGCTCACCTGCTCGGTCATCGGCTTCCCCTTCGGCGCCATCCCCACCGCCGCCAAGGTCTTTGAGGCGAACACGGTGGTGGCCGACGGCGCCAACGAGGTGGACATGGTCATCAACATCGCCGCAGCCAAGGCCGGGGACGAGGAAGCCCTGGTGGCCGACATCTCCGCCGTCGCGCAGGCGGTGCATGCCGGCGGCGCGATCCTGAAGGTCATCATCGAGACGGCGCTGCTCAGCGACGAGGAGAAGGTGCTTGCCTGCCGCGCCTCGGTGCGGGCGGGGGCCGACTTCGTGAAGACCTCCACCGGCTTTGCCGGCGGCGGGGCAACGCTCGAGGATGTGGCGCTGATGCGGGCCACCGTGGGCCCGGAGACGGGCGTGAAGGCCTCCGGCGGGGTGCGTTCGCTGGAAACGGCGCACGCCATGATCGCCGCCGGCGCCACGCGTCTTGGTTCCAGCTCCGGAGTTGCTATTGTGGAGGGTGAACAAGGCGCCGAGGGCTACTGATCTCGTATCCCGCGCGCATTGAAACCAGATCATTTTTAGGAGATTCGCTGTGTACTCGAACGGCAAGAACGTAGCCCACTCGGGCCAGGGCCGACTGGCCGGGAACGTCATCGCTTTGGTGGTGTTCTTCGTCATGTTCGCCGGAGCCATCTTCGCGCTCTCGTACTGGTCGCTGGACAACGCCTGGATCCCGGGCATTGCCTGCCTCGTGCTGGCCATGTTGGCCTTCGCCATTCCGCAGCACATCTTGGGCATGTCCGACCGCGACCCGGCCAAGACGGCTTCGAAGCAGGACTAGACGCCAGCTGCGTCTCCCGCAAAGGGAGGCGGGCACCGCGCAGCATCCGCAATCCGCACCCCGTGCGGACCTGCGTTGCACGCGGTGCCCGCCTCCCTTTTTGCATGCCGATTTCGGCCGCTTTCCGGCACGTCTCCGGCCCGCGGGAGACCGGGCGCGGAGCCCTCGCCAAAACTTCTACAAGTCGTAGAAAACTACAGGTGGTCGCGTGTAGGATGAAGTCCAACGGAAACCCAAGGCTTTCGTTGGACCAGCCGACTCTGCCTGAAGAAATGAGCGCCCCACCATGGAAAACACTCCGCGCAGCAACGTCGTTGTCGGCATTGACGGATCGCCGCAATCCATCAGCGCCCTTCGCTACGCAGCCACCCTTGCAGCATCCCTGGGCCACGGCCTGGTGGCTTTTTCCTCGTGGCTGCCGCGCATCGCGTTGGAGGACTACACCCCGGACTGGGCGCCCGAGCAGGACGCCCGCGACGCGCTGGAAAAGTCCATCGAACAGGCCTTCGGCGAGGACATTCCCGCCGGCCTGGAGCGCAGGGTGGTCATGGGCCCCGCTGCTCCCAACCTGATCGAGGCCTCCAAGGACGCTGCCATGCTGGTGTTGGGCACGCGCGGGCGCGGCGGCTTCAAGGGCCTGCTCCTGGGTTCGGTGTCCAGTTCGCTGGCCGCCCATGCCAAGTGCCCGGTGCTGATCCACCACGGAGAAGCCGCCGCCGCCTGACAACCACCGATATGCGGATGCCGGGTGGCTGCCCCCATGTCGGGGCCGCCACCGGGCATCCTTGCGTTGCGGTAGATGTCCGCTAGACCCTGGCGCGCGGGGCCTCGACCTCGAAGATGTTGGAAAGCACCGACGAGACCCACTCCAGGATCTGCTCGTCCACCAGGTCCCGTCCGCCAATGGCGGAGGTCTGCGGCTTGGGAATCACAATGGCACCCAGCGCCGGCTTGTCGGCCGCGCCCTTGTACATCCGGGCCAGGCGCAGCTGGCGCGAATCCGGCAGGTCGGCGATCGCCGCCGGGGCGAACTTGATCGTGTTGCCCATCATCGCCACATCCGTAAGCCCCAGCGCGCGGGCCCTGATGCGGATCCGCGCGACCTCCAACAGGTTCACCACCGGCGCCGGCGGCTGCCCGTACCTGTCAACCAGCTCGGCCAGCACGTCCTCAAGCGCCGCGAAGTCGGTGGCGGCGGCGATCTTCCGATAGGCCTCCAGGCGCAACCGCTCCCCTGGCACGTAGTCGTGCGGCAGGTGCGCGTTGACCGGCAGCTCGATCTTCATCTCCGCGGTCTTCTCGTCGGCCTCGCCCTTGAAGTCCGCCACCGCCTCGCCGACCAGGCGCAGGTAAAGGTCGAAGCCGACCCCGGCGATGTGCCCGGACTGTTCCCCGCCGAGCAGGTTGCCGGCCCCGCGGATCTCCAGGTCCTTCATCGCCAGCTGGTAGCCCGAGCCGAGCTCGTTGTGCGCGGCCACGGCCTTGAGCCGCTCGAGGGCGACCTCGCCCAGCGGCTTTTCGGCGTTCCACAGGAAGTAGGCGTAGGCGCGCTCGCGTCCGCGGCCCACGCGCCCGCGCAGCTGGTGCAGCTGGGACAGGCCGTAGTTGTCGGCCCGGTCCACGATCAGCGTGTTGGCATTGGAGATGTCGAGGCCCGTCTCGATGATGGTGGTGGAGACCAGCACGTCGAACTTCTTCTCCCAGAAGTCCTGGATGATCTTCTCCAGCCGGGATTCGCTCATCTTGCCGTGTGCCACCTCGACCCGGGCCTCGGGCACCAGCTCGCGCAGCTCGGAGGCGATCTTGTCGATGGAGGAGACGCGGTTGTGCACGAAGAAGACCTGCCCGTCGCGCATCAGCTCGCGGCGGATGGCCGCGGAGATCTGCTTGTCGGTGCGCGGGCCCACGTAGGTGAGCACCGGGTGGCGCTCCTCCGGCGGGGTGGCCAGCGTGGAGGTCTCGCGGATGCCGGTCAGGCTCATCTCCAGGGTGCGCGGGATCGGGGTCGCGGACATGGACAGCACGTCCACGTTGGTGCGCATCTTCTTGAGCTGTTCCTTGTGCTCGACGCCGAAGCGCTGCTCCTCGTCGACAATCACCAGTCCGAGATCACGGAATTGCACGGTGTCCGAGAGCAGCCGGTGGGTGCCGATGACCACGTCGACGGTGCCGTTCTTCAGCCCCTCGATGATGTCCTTGGACTCCTTGGCGCTCTGGAAGCGCGAGAGCGTCTTCACCCGCACCGGGAAGCCGGAGTAGCGCTCGGTGAAGGTCTGCTGGTGCTGGGAGGCCAGCAGCGTGGTGGGCACCAGCACCGCGACCTGCTTGGAGTCCTGCACGGCCTTGAACGCGGCGCGCACCGCGATTTCCGTCTTGCCGAAGCCCACGTCCCCGGAGACCAGCCGGTCCATCGGGATCTCGCGCTCCATGTCGGCCTTGACCTCGTTGATGGTGGTCAGCTGGTCCGGGGTCTCCACGTAGGCGAAGGCCTCCTCCAGCTCCGACTGCCAGGGGGTGTCGGTTGCGAAGGCGTGCCCGCGCGAGGCCATGCGGGCGGAGTAGAGCCGGATCAGGTCCCCGGCGATCTCCTTGACGGCCTTGCGCGCCCGGGACTTGGTGCCGGCCCAGTCCGAGCCGCCCATCTTGGACAGCGTCGGGGCCTCGCCGCCGACATAGCGGGTGACCTGGTCCAGCTGGTCGGTGGGCACGAAGAGCTTGTCACCCGGCGCCCCGCGCTTGGCCGGCGCGTACTCCAGGACCAGGTACTCGCGCTTGGCGTCGGCCCCGCCGGCGACCTTGCGGGCGATCAGCTCCACGAACCTGGCGATGCCATGTTGCTCGTGCACGACGAAGTCGCCCTCGGTGAGGGTCATCGGGTCAACGGCATTGCGCCGCTTGGCGGCAAGCCGCTTGGCCCCGCTCGGGGCGTAGGCGCTGGATCGGCCCAGGAGGTCCGCCTCGGTGAGGAAGCCGAGTTTCAGCGAATCGAGCGCAAAGCCGCGCCCGGCCTGCGCGGTGGTGATCTCGATCAGCCCGGGGGTCGGTGCCTCGTCGAGCGAATTGATGCGGTGGGTGGGGATGTCGGCGTCGTGGAAGAGCTCGGCCAGGCGCTGGGCGGGTCCGGGGCCGTCGGTTGCCACCACGATCGACCAGTCGTCCTTGATGCGCCCGGAAATGAACCCGAGCATCTCGGCCACATCCCCCTGGTAGCCGCGCGGCTCGCGGGCATTGATGCGGATCGAGTCGGCCTCGGGCAACAGTTCGGCGTCGGTGCCCAGCGAGGTCACCGACCACCAGGAGACCTTGGCGGCCTGCGCGTCGTTGCGGGTGGTGGCCAGGGAGGTGAAGTTCCCGGCCTCCAGCTCGGCCGCGGCGGCCTGCGCCTGCGCCTGGGACAGGTCAAGGGGTGCGGCCCCGCCGTCGGAGGCGGTTGCCCAGGCGGCGGCCAGAAACTCGGCGTTGGTCGCTTCCAGGTCATGGGCCCGGGCGCGGACCCGTTCCGGTTCCATGACCAGTGCGATGGATTCGGCCGGCAGCGCCGAGAGCAGCGGCACCATGGCGTCGACCAGCAGCGGGGCCAGGGACTCCATGCCCTCCACCGCCAGGCCGCCGGCGATCTTGGCGAGCATGTCCCTCGCCGCGGGCATCTCCGACTGCAGCTTTGCCGCCCGCGACATCACCGACGGGGTGATCAGCAGTTCGCGGCAGGGCGGTGCCTGGATCCGGGTGGGCGCCTCGTGCTCCAGGGAACGCTGGTCGGCGATGGAGAAGAAGCGCATGGCCTCGATCTCGTCGCCGAAGAAGTCGATGCGCACCGGGTGGTTCAGGGTGGGAGGGAAGACATCCAGGATGCCGCCGCGCACCGCGAACTCGCCGCGGTGGGTGACCATGTCCACGCGCGCATAGGCGGCATCGGCCAGCGCCCTGACCACGGCGGAGAACTCGTATTCGTCGCCCACCTGCAGGTGAACCGGCTCCAGCTTGCCCAGGCCGGCGACCAGGGGCTGGATGACGGCGCGGATCGGCGCCACGATGACCTGCAGCGTCGGGTCCTTGGTCTCCAGCCGGCGCAGCACGTCCAGGCGCCTGCCCACGGTGTCCGAGCGCGGGGAAAGCCGCTCGTGGGGCAGCGTTTCCCAGGAGGGGAATTCCGCCACGGCATCCTCGGGGAGGTAGCTGTGCAGGGCTGCGAGAAGTTCCTCGGTCTCGCGGCCGGTGGCGGTCACCGCCAGCACCAGCCCGTCGGCGACCTTGGAGCGCAGCGCCTCGACGGTTTCGGCGGTGATGACTGCGCGCATTCCGGCCGGGGCGGCGATCTCCAGCTCGTTGGCGCGGGCGGCGTACCCGGTTGCGGCATTGGATCTGACGCGGGAAAAGGAGGTGTCGGTTCGCAATGCTGTGCGCAGGCCGTGAAGCGCCATCGGGTGGGGTCCTTTCCGAAGACTGGTACGCGCACAACACAATTACCCGAGATCCATGCCGGATCCCGGGGTGCGCCTTTCAAGCGTACCGCCGCGCGCGCGCATGCCCGGTACGCTGGTGGGGTTGTATCCCGGCCGATCTACTTTACGGAGTCCTGCCCCATGGCACTTAACGCCACCACAGACCTGACGCACGCCCCCGACGCCGTCATCGCCACGCTTGCCGATCGCGACTTCGCCGAGCACCTCACCGGCCTGGTCGGAGGAGAGCTCAAGAGCTTCGAGGTTGCCGGCGACACCGCCGCGGCCTTCACGCTGACCACCGTCCGCACCCTGCCCACCGACCGCGCCCCGGAAATCGCCCGCAAGTTCGTTGGCCAGTCCGTGGAAGTCACCCAGGTCGAGTCCTGGTCGTCCCCGGCAGCCGACGGCTCCCGCGAGGCCACCTTGAAGGTCACCGTCGGTTCGCTGCCGGTTTCGGTGTCCGGCACCGAGTCGCTGCGCGCCACCGACGCCGGCTCGGCCCTGGGCGTGGAGGCCACAGTGTCCTCCTCCATCCCGTTTGTGGGCGGAAAAATCGCCTCGGCCGCCGAGCCATTCATCTCCAAGGCGCTCTCGCTGCAGGCTGCCAAGGTCTCTGCCTGGATCGAACGCGGCTAAATACCGACGCTTGGCCCGCCGTGGTTGCGGCGGGCGCCAGTCCCTGGCCAAAGGGCCGGCACGTGCATGCCCCGGAGGGCGGACCTCGTGCCGGTCCTTCGCCTTTAAGGCGGGCCGCCGCAGGCGCACTGCCGGGTCGGTCAAGACGCGGCGGCCACCGGCTTCATGTGGCTTCCGGATGTGCACCGGGACACGTTTAGGCGATAGTGTGGTCTCTGGTGTGCCGGGAAGTCTGGTCGGCGATAACTTCAGCGTCCCCGAAAGAATTGAAGAAATACCATGAACCAAGCCCCCACACCCACGCCGAAACCCAAGACGGTTTTCGGCCCGGGCAGCTACACCGAGTACCTGCGCATCGGGGAGATCCTGCGCAAGGAAACCGTTGGCGGCCTCGTCCTGATCGTGGGCGCCGTCATCGCGCTGATCTGGGCCAACTCCCCGGCCGCCGACAGCTACTTCGCCCTTCGCGATTTCCACCTCGGCTTCGAGGTGTTCGGCATCGACCTGAACCTGTCCCTGGGCCACTGGGCCGCCGACGGGCTGCTGGCCGTGTTCTTCTTCCTGGTCGGCCTGGAGCTGAAAAAGGAATTCGTGGCCGGGGACCTGCGCGACATGAAACGCGCCATCGTCCCGGTGACAGCCGCCTTTGGCGGCGTGTTGGTCCCCGCGCTGATCTTCGTCGCCCTGAACGCCTCCACCGGCGGGGAAACCCTGCGCGGCTGGGCCATCCCCACCGCCACCGACATCGCCTTCGCCGTTGCGGTGTTGGCCGTCATCGGCTCGAACCTGCCCTCCCCGCTGCGCATCTTCCTGTTGACCCTCGCGGTCGTCGATGACCTGATTGCCATCGTGATCATCGCCTTCGTCTTCACCGAGGATCTGAACCCGCCATACCTGCTGATGGCGCTGGCCCCCATTGCGCTCTATGCGTTCGTGACCCACAAGTGGCCGAAGTTCTTCGCCGCGCGCCTCTGGGCGCCCTGGGTCATCCTGCTGCCGCTGGGCATCGCGGCATGGGCACTGGTCTTCGGATCGGGCATCCACTCGACCATTGCCGGCGTTGTGCTGGGTTTCTGCGTCCCGGTGCTGCGCAAGAACAAGGACGAGATCGACAGGCCGGGCCTGGCCGAGCAGCTGGAGCACCGCTTCCGCCCGCTCTCCAGCGGCTTCTGCGTCCCGGTCTTCGCCTTCTTCTCCGCCGGCGTGGCGGTCGGCGGCGCCGAGGGCTTCGCCTCGGCCCTGGGCGACCCGGTGCTCTGGGGCATCGTCTTCGGCCTGGTCTTCGGCAAGCCCATCGGCATCCTGGGCTCCACCTGGCTGGTGACCCGCTCGTCCAAGGCGAACCTGGATCCTGACACCAAGTGGGGCGACCTGTTGGGCGTGACGTTCCTGGCGGGCATCGGATTCACCGTGTCCCTGCTGGTCTCCGAGCTCTCCTTCGGCCTGGCCTCACCGCACTACGACCACGCGAAGGTCGCGATCCTGACCGCCTCCGTGGTGGCCGCCATCCTCGGCACGATTTGGCTGCGGCCGCGCGACCGCCGCTACCGCCTCGTGAACGAGCGGGCGGCCAGGGACGAGGACCGCGACGGCGTCCCCGACATCTTCCAGCAGCCCGAAAACAACGG